>NZ_JAAHHX010000370.1:0-2041 GCF_010672065.1 Moorena sp. SIO4A1
GGGGGGGAGGGGGGAGTTGGGGGTGGGGGGTAGGGAGTAGGGAGTAGGGAGTAGGGGGTGGGGAGTAGGGGAGTAGGGAGGAGGGAGTGGGGAGTAGGGAGTAGGGGAGTAGGGAGTAGGGAGTAGGGAGTAGGGAGTAGGGAGTAGGGAGTAGGGAGTAGGGAGTAGGGAGTAGAAAATTGAATCTACCTCATAAGTATGATCAACATAACTATGATTAACGCTATACTCGATTTTATTCATTGTTTCATTCAAGCTTATTAATTAATAAGCTTGGATTCCAAGTTTACCATTGACAATTAACAAGCAAGCCATCCAAACTAACCAATTAATAATCCCTACTCCCCAATTAAGTCAATCACTGCATTCAACAACGAATCATCATGAAAACTACTCTTGGTTAGATAATAATCTGCTCCAGCTTGCAAACCTTGAATACGGTCTTGTTCCCGGTCTTTATAGGAAATAATAATCACAGGGATTGATTTTAATTTATAATGGCTTTTAATATGGCTGACTAGCTCAATGCCGTTCATGCGGGGCATATCAATATCACTGATCACTAAATCATAAGGGTTGGTGCGAACAGCGTTCCAACCATCCATGCCATTAACAGCTATTTCCACCTCATAACCTTGGTTTTCCAGTAACTTACGTTCCATTTGCCGCACGGTAATGGAATCATCAACTACTAGAATTCGTTTTGGCTGTTGGATATCAGTATCATCATTACCACTGACTTGGTTCAACTGGCGGTTATTGAGTAGATTATCAATGGAGCGCACTAAATCTGACACATCCACAATTAGAATCGGGGAACCGTCTCCCATCAAAGCAGCAGCATTGATATCCTGAACTTTGCCCAGCCTCGGATCTAATGGTCGAACCACCAAATCCCGTTCACCTAAAAATTTATCAACTACTAATCCAAAACGGTTCGATTGGTCACTGATGATCACGACTGGTAGGGTTTCAGATTTGATATAAGAGTCATCTAACTCCAACACTTGATGGGCAGCTACCAGTCCAATATTTTCATCATTAAGGGTAAAATATTGCCGGTTTTCTACTACAAAAATTTCATTTTTATCTACCATGACAATTTTGTCAATTCGTGCTAACGGGAACGCATAAGGTTCACCATATATATCCACTAATAGGGTACGAATAACTGATAGAGTCAGAGGCAATTGGAAGTGGAAACTCGTTCCTTGCCCTAGCTTAGAGGTAGCTCGCAGGGTGCCACCTACCTCTTGTGCCATACTCTTGGCAATATCTAAACCAACGCCACGACCAGAAATTTCGGTTACCTGCTTAGCAGTAGAAAATCCCGGCAAAAATAGAAACTCCATCAGCTCATGTTCAGCTAGCTGGCTTGCCATCTCTGGGGTGATCATTTTTTTGCGGACAATTTTTTCCCGCAATTTCTCTGGATCTATGCCTTTGCCATCGTCAGCAACAGTAATCGATAACATCCCACCACGATGAACGGCTTCCAGTCGCACTGTGCCTTGGGCTGGTTTCCCCATTGCTACACGCTCTTGGGGAGGTTCAATACCATGGTCTACAGAGTTACGCAAAATATGAGTCAGTGGTGCTTCTAGTTTCTGTAAAATATCTCGATCTACTGCCGTAGATTTGCCGGTAATTTCTAATTTAACTTGTTTATTCAGCTTTCTGGCTATATCCCGAATCATCCGAGGAAAACTCTGTACCCCATCCGCAAAAGGACGCATATGAGACGCAATCACTTCTCGGTAAAGACGATCCGAAAGATTAGCAGTGCGACGAGCATACAGTTCCAGTTCACTCATGCGATCGCCCAAAATTTCCCGACATTCCTGTTCCTTTTGTCGAGCAACTTTCAGATATTCCTCCCCCACTTGATTGACCTGGGATATTGCTAAAGAATTCGGCTTTGTTGCATAAAGAGTATGAGTTGAGTGAGATAATCTATAGAGAGAAAAATAGAGCTTCCCCTTAGCCATGACAGAAGCAACCGCCAAGACCAAATATAAGATATTGAATTGGAGTAAGTACA
>NZ_JAAHHX010000371.1:0-2038 GCF_010672065.1 Moorena sp. SIO4A1
TGGTCAAGAGCTGGCAGCTAATGATTCAGATTGGTTGATTCGGGAGAAAGCAGTTACTAAAGCAGTTACTAGTCATTAGCTATTAGGATTAGTCATTAGTCACCTTGGAAGAGCATCTTTAGTGTACTAAGCACTAATACCATGCTCTGGTAATTGGTAATTGGGATCGCCTATCACACGCTTTGCAGCCAGGATAATATAGAGATTATCACCGCCATAGTCTAGGCCAGATCATGACTGAGACAGTACCTCGAGTCAAATTACCTCCTCCCTTTCCTGACCACACCCAGCTACCGGAGTCAGATGGAACATTTGTGAAAAACTTTCAAGAGCATCCCCAAAGTATAATTCTAACGGATTCGATTGGAGAGATATTACAACAGCGACATCCTGATGGAGAATATGCTATTGGGCAAGACTGTGGTATATACTGGCGAGAAACTGATCCACCTGAAAAAGGAGCCGAAGCACCTGATTGGTTTTATGTTCCCAATGTCCCTCCTCAGCTAGACGGTAAAATTCGTCGCTCCTATGTGGTGTGGCGGGAACATATAGCACCATTAATTGCTTTAGAATTTGCCAGTGGCAATGGGGATGAAGAACGGGACAAAACCCCATTATCCCTCTCGACTCAAGGAGAAGTAACTAAGCCAGGGAAGTTTTGGGTATATGAGCAAATTATCCGAATTCCCTACTATGGTATTTATCAAATAAACAACAGCTCTCTTGAAGTCTATACCTTGGTCAGTGGGTTTTATCAGAAATTAACCCCTAATGAACGAGGGCATTATTCTATTTCACCATTGGGTGTAGAACTAGGCTTATGGCAAGGAAGTTATCAGAATCAAAGTCAACTGTGGCTAAGGTGGTGGGATGAGGAAGGAAATCTGTTGCTGATTGGTGATGAACGAGCTGTTCTAGAAAGGGAAAGAGCTGAACAAGAGCGACAACGTGCTGAACAAGCAGAGTCTATAGTGGAGGAGGAGCGCCAAAGAACTCAAGCTGCTTTAGCAAGAGCGGCTCGGCTGGCTGAGCAGCTACGAGCAGCAGGTATTGACCCTGATCTTGACGATACTGTTTAGCACTTAAGCAAACAGTTAAAAGTTTCTTGATACAAAAATATACAATTAGACCGATAGACGGAAATTTTTGTAATGTTTTGTTGCTTTGTTTCTCATAAATGGGACTAGAGTGTCAAATAGCTTTTATTGTCTAAATTGGTTAGTCAATTCATGAACGACAAGACCAATAATTTTAATTAAGTCCTTGTTATTGATAAGGAGATTTTAATGCTAGACGCTTTTTCAAAAGCCGTAGTTGCTGCCGATGCCAAAGGTGGATTTGTTGGCGGTGGTGATTTAGATGCTCTGAAGGGATTTATTGCTGATGGCAACAAGCGCCTTGATGCTGTGAACTTTATCTCCAGCAATGCTAGCTGTATCGTTACTGATGCGGTTGCTGGTATCGTTTGCGAAACCCCTGGTTTAGTTGCTCCCGGTGGCGGTGTTTACACCAACCGCAAGATGGCTGCTTGTCTACGTGATGGCGAAATCGTTTTACGTTATGTGTGCTACGCCGTTCTCAGCGGAGATAGTTCTGTACTGACTGACCGCTGCTTGAATGGTCTTAAGGAAACCTACGCTGCTTTGGGCGTTCCCACTGGTAATACAACCCGGGCTGTTGGCATCATGAAGGCTGCTGCTGTGGCTTTTGTTAACAACACTGCATCTCAACGCAAAGAGTCTGTTACTAGCGGTGATTGTGCTTCTTTGGCTGCAGAAGTTGGTAGCTACTTCGATGCAGTTGGCAGTGCTATTAGCTAGTCTCCCGGCTCAGGAGAAATTAAATTACACTGACCTTTTGCCGAAATCAATTTAAGACAGGAGATATTTAAATTATGAAATCAGTGTTAACCACTGTTGTTGCTTCCGCTGACCTAGCAGGTCGGTTTCCTAGCGCTTCTGACCTAGAATCAGTTCAAGGTAGCTTGTAACGTTCTGCTGCTCGTATGGAAGCTGCTGACAAGTTAGCAGGTAAA
>NZ_JAAHHX010000372.1:0-2037 GCF_010672065.1 Moorena sp. SIO4A1
ATGGGGAGATGGGGAGATGGGGAGATGGGGAGATGGGGGAGTTGCTAGTGGTGCGTGATAAGACGGGCTTGCCATGGTTTTCCGGCTGTTGGCATCGGTTGGGATCCCCGTCCCGTAACACACCACTATTCCTGTTCCCTATTCCCTATTCCCTGTTCCCTATTCCCTGCTCCCTGTTCCCCGTTCCCTGTTCCCTAGCTTGACAGGTAAATTTTCAACTTGGTGCAAGATCTAAGTATTACCTAGCATTGCTCCTGTTGGATAACTCAATGGGAGCCAAGAGAAGTTTATCTGGCACTGCTATCGCTGTGGGAGCAGTTTCTGCCACCTCAGATGCAGCAGCATCCTGATTTCTGTTAAGTGTACCTGGTGCAACGACTTCTAATAAACCAAAAACAGCAGGACCACCGTAATAGTTTCCGGGGTTATCCGGATCGGGATTTTTCATAAGAATAGAACGATTCCCCAAGGGAGCATCAGGAGCAGCAGTGATGGTGAGGATGAACACTTGCTGATTACTACCTAGATCCTGAAAATCTGTTTGTTCAAAGGTAATACCTGGTGAACCAGTAAATTCAATAGTGGATTGTGAATCGCTGTCAAATGCGTACAGTACAACATTCTCCACGGTAGTCCCTGGCTCAATACGCATATTTAAGCTAGAACGAAACGCTACACTAAGCATTTCCAATTCTCTCAAGACATACGGACGAGGTAATAACTTTGGTTCCCCTGCACAAAGAAGCCCATCTTGGTTCACCTGAGGCAAGCCCAGACCTGCAAGAGCAATTTGGAAAGTTTGAGCAATTTGTGCCCCGTATTCAATATTGAATCCATTGATGGTAATATCGCTAACCGTAAAGCCTAACTCCTCAGGCACTTCATAAACTGCATGGAGAATATAGTCCATTTCCTCCCCAGAGTCCCGTTTACGCCCGCGAATCACCTTC
Source organism: Moorena sp. SIO4A1 (assembly GCF_010672065.1). Taxonomy (NCBI): domain Bacteria; kingdom Bacillati; phylum Cyanobacteriota; class Cyanophyceae; order Coleofasciculales; family Coleofasciculaceae; genus Moorena; species Moorena sp. SIO4A1. The sequence continues at coordinate 951 of NZ_JAAHHX010000372.1, forward strand.
CAGTAGTCCGAGGGTTTAGCATCAACAGGCGCATCAAAGGGTAATTCGTAGGTGTTAAAACTAGGTTCTTGGATGTACAGACCGACGGGATTTGCCAGGGATATCCGAAGTCCAGAACCTGGTGCTCCTGTTCCCCGCACTAATCCGTTAACAGACGCTCCAATGGTGGGATCACTGTTACGGTTTGGGGTACCATACCGACTGCAATTGATCAGCTGGTTTTTGTCTGTAATTGGATTACCGGCTGCATCTCTACGGAGGACTGTGGCTTGTCCAGCTAGAAATACTTCCGCACTTAGGGAATTAGGATTGCTAATCAGGTGAACCGCTCCAGCAGTCGTGGTGCTATTCCAGGGATTGCGATCGTTATAAGCTGGTCGCCCCGTGGCGGGATCGATAACTAAATTACCTTGTTGGTTACGCAGATACAGATCCTCAATTTTGACCTCGGGACTGACTAATTTCTGGTAAAGGCCCAAGACAACATTGGGATCGACTTCCCACAAGGTATACCAGTATTCTCGGTTCTCACATGTGAACATTACTTTGGTAATCTTACCCTGTGCATTGCGGGTGACGCTCCACTCACAATATTCATCCTGCCAGCCACGGGGACCACTCGGACCATAGTTATCCTCCGGGGGTGGTCCTTCGTCAGCATATTGCCACTGGGTACGTTCCCCAACATTGGGATATGCCATTAAAATCCGGTTCGGGAACGCCGTCCATTTAATCGGTACACCCTTCGTTCCTTCTGGAATATCAGTTTTGAGAGGATTGAAATATTGGCTTAGGGGTGGTTGGTTAACTGAACTCCACGGATCGTTTTGCAAGGTTTTTTCTGTATAGCGATTAATGTTATTACTCCAGCGAGTGCGTAATGCTTTTTCCTTTTCTTCTTCTCCACAAAAATCATTTTGATTGGCTGGTGGATCAAATTGAGGTAGTTTAGCCATTGATTGACTCCTTAGTTTTTTAGTGTTATTGATATGGCAAGTAATAGCAAAGGGAACAGGGAACAGGGAACAGGGAACAGGGAACAGGGAGTAGGGAGTAGGGAGTAGGGAACAAAAATTCTCACAATTCC
>NZ_JAAHHX010000373.1:0-2037 GCF_010672065.1 Moorena sp. SIO4A1
TCCCTGCTCCCTGCTCCCTGCTCCCTGCTCCCTAAAAACCAGAGATTTGTACCTCATGGGTATAAGACTTGCTATAGCTTGAGTTTTTCCCATGCCATCGTCGATAGCACTAATCACTTTTTTTATTAAATCGTAACTGTACTGTAAGGAACTGGCCTTTGATTAATTTATTAACAAAAAAGTTACTTTATGACTAGTATGTACTAAGCTTTCCTTTGACTGCTATAACTATAGGATTAATAGACAAAGATAACAGGGAATAGTAGTCAAGATATCCGAGGAGTTTTTGGTGTTATGATAAAGCGATGCAGCGCTTTTGCAATTAGGCAAAATTCCGGATAAAATTCCCACACTTCCCGCGCCCGGGTTCCACACTTCCCACACTTCCAATCTTTTTTACAAATATTTAGATGCACCTATTGCTATATAGTATAGATGCACCATTATTGTTAACCCAATTACAACAACGTCACATGGTACCTAAATCTCTCAGAAGTCTATGGGCTTTTCTGCTGAGCGCGGTTTTGATAATTCCTGCCGTGATGCTCTTCCCCGCTCCAAGCCAAGCCATGGTTAACGCTGAAAGCGAGAGCATACAAAATGTAGACAAACCCCAAGTAGCACCAATCAATGCCAATGTTCAACTAATTACTACAGCAGCGGGCAATGGAGCAGACACCTTTATCCGAGGTGGTTCCTACTCTAGTAAGAACAATGGAACAAACGGTAAATTAGTCGTCAAGCTTGATAACACCGTCTCTTATATCCGCAAAACTTACCTCCGATTTGATCTCAGTGAGCTGAATGATGGTATTGATGATGTGAGCCTGAATTTGAGTACGATAAACCTTCCCAACACCAAAGGATCTATTGAGTTTTATGGCTTGAATGATGGAGTAGAGGAAAATTGGTCTGAAACCAAAACCACTTGGAATAACGCGCCGGGTAATGATACTTGCTCTACCAATTTATTTCTCTCAAACCAAACAACTTACTTAGGGAAACTCCCTGCAGCTTCTATAGCGACAGGAGATTCTTTTAGCTTTAACTCACCTGAGTTACTAGATTTCATCAAAGGTGATACTGATCACATAGTGACTATTCTGATTAATCGTGCAGAATATAAAGCCCCAGATGCCTATATCGTTTTTGCGTCTAAAGAAAGCACTGAGTATAGCCCTCCTACATTAATGGCTACTCTGAAACCTGCAGTTCAAAGCAACCCTGAAACTGATACAGCCAATCTTTTTGAGCTTCCCGATTGTGTGAATTCCGATTGTAACTGCTCGGATTTTAAGACTCAGGAAGAGGCACAGGCTGTGTTTAACTACTTTGGGGATGATCGTTTCCGTCTAGATGGGAACAAAGATGGTCTTGCTTGCACAAGTCTGCCCCATGCCAAAGCTCCATAACCTTTATTCCTCCACGACTTACCAATGTTCTAGATCGCTCTTATAGCACTACGCATTCAGGTGTTTGAGATTAATATAAGCAGCAAAAGCTATCGCTGTTAACTTTTGCCTGTTGCCTGTTGCCAATGCCATTGCGCGTAGCGCTATATTGAAACCAATCCCAATTCTCAGCAGGAGGATTGGGTTTAGCCTCACATTCCGCACTTCAAAGTAAGTACCTAGGCACAAGTGAACTACCTACACTGACCCGTTGGGTACAGTGTAGGCTTCCAGCTTCACGGAAGAATGCCTTAGCTTAGACGGACGCCCTCGCTTTGGTCTTACTTCTTCTCCACTGGCGTTGACCTCCCCCGTCCCAGAGGAGGATAGCATTCTGATCCCTTCTGCTCTAATATTCTTAGCTGCATTACCATCCCTATCGTGATGAGTGCCACAGCTTGGACAAATCCAAGACCTTACATCTAGCGGCAACTCTTTGATTAGGTAATGGCAATTAGAGCAGGTTTTGGAACTGGGGAACCACCGATCTATCTCGACCAGTACTTTTCCTTCTTTTTCGCATTTATAAGAAAGGAAATTTACAAAAGTTCCCCAACTCAGATCAGATATTGCTTTAGCTAATTTG
>NZ_JAAHHX010000374.1:0-2036 GCF_010672065.1 Moorena sp. SIO4A1
CATTGCTAACAATGTCTTGGGGATTGGTGTTAGTGCCCCAAGTTGAAAGAAACTGGGGATTGCCATTACCATCAGTGGCTTGCACAGACTCTCGTAACGCATGAGCCGGTAGAATGGCTAGGGTTCCGGCGGATCTCACAAATGGCGCAAAGGGTTGTGGTAAGGTAAACTCAACTCGCCGCTGATCTAGTTTGCGCACCGATGGGTACTTACCAGTACTACCAATCTGGAGGAAATCTCGGAAGACTGTGGGAATTTTAGGATTCAGGTAAAGCTCCTGATAGGTAAAGATCACATCATCCACCGTCAGGGGTTCCCCATCAGACCACTTTAGCCCATGCCGCAGGGTGAAGGTGATCTGCTGTCGGTCTGAGGAAATGTCCCAAGATTCAGCTAGTTTTGGTTCCAACTCCCCTGTCATGCCATTCTCACTCAACAATCCTTCGTAGAGGTAACCAAATACACCGAAGGGAGAGGTATTAACAATATAGTTAAAGCTAGCTGGGTCACTAGGAGTAGCTAACACTAGTTGAGAGACCTGAGCTGCCTGAGTCTTAAACTGGTTCGGATGGCAACCTGTAAGGGTCAATAGACAAGATAGCACCAGCGCAATGGCTAGAGGCAGGGGTCGTAAGACCTGTTGAAAAGGGAGGAGTGTGGGGAGAGGAGGAAGGGAAGAATTAGTTTTGGATAAGAGGATATCTTTAAATACATTTTTAATCATTGTCTTGATGCAGTCGCAAATGGTAACGGTATCGGTATTAAAATTTATATAGCAAAGGGAATAGGGAATAGGGAATAGGGAATAGGGAATAGGGAAATCCTAAATCAAAAGTTATCACAGATTTAGGATTTCTCTAGTAATTTCATGGCTATAACCATAACGTGATCATCAACAAACGGGATCAACAAACCGGATGCGCGAGTATCGATCTATTACGGTAAAGCATACCCGATATTCATAAAACAAATGCGAACGCATACATCAGGTTTGGATACTTAAAGCACAGATTTGCGATAGTATCCAAGGGAGTGTCATGGCCGAAACAGTAGAGTCAAGCAACCTAGACAATACCAAAAAATTGGGGTTTTGTGATGCCCCGATACCGAAAATAATCTATGTCAAAAACTCTGAAAATGGTAAGTACCTGTGGCACTTTTGGAATCACTCAGAAAACAAACCAGAAGCCATTTACCACCAAGCCATTCGATGTTTTGTGAGTGGGATTGAGATAGTGGCAAAAGAATTTCTTGAGAAAGAAGTGCTTAAACTCCGCATCCAAGTGCTAGCGGATAAACCGTATTCTATCCAGTCAGGGATTGATAGTATATTTTCTCGTTGCTTTTTGCTTAGTCTTGTTAAGTTATCCCCTGAGCAAGTAAAGGAACCGCTGACGATCGCTCTGAGGGGTAATGATACTTCAAAAGGTAATCCAGCTACCGTATTCTGTTCCCTCTATGATAGTAGAGACCGCTATATATCCTATGATTGGGATGCTTCTGTTAATATCTACTCGATTGCCAATGCCTGCCAGTCACTTTTAAGTGGTCAGCCAATTTCACCACCAGGACCAGAGTCAGAGCCACAAACAAAGCCACAGACCGGGGCACAACAATCGGAAGATTGGATCAAGTCCCACGAATCTTTTGAAATTCTAAAGCAGACGTCCAAGGAACTTCAACGGTTGCGGTGGTCAAAACAAGATGGAGTTAAATACCTACAACAGGTTTACGGGAAGATTTCCCGTCAGTTTCTGACACCTGAAGAATTGTTAGATTTCCTCAAGAGGCTACAAAGCTTTCCAACCCCTAACCATGACAATATGGAAGAAACAGTTTTTTAGCTGCTGATATTAATTGGTATCCACAGCTACGATTCGGCAAAGCCGACGCGATCGCTTTCACTCACTGGGGGCGATTGACCTTTGGTCAAGCTACGCGAACGCTTTTTATGACGAAAGTACCTCACCGAATTGAAAAATGCTATAAATCACAGGTAAGCATATGTGCTACTTGAGATGCTACTTGAGGTGCCC
>NZ_JAAHHX010000375.1:0-2036 GCF_010672065.1 Moorena sp. SIO4A1
CGTCTTTGCGTGTGGGTAGCAAACTAGGGGGTCATTTTGTAACGGGTCACATTGACGGTATTGGCTGCTTAACGGAATCTTTACAAACACCAAACTCCTGGGAAATGTGCTTTACAGCACCAGCTTCTTTGACGGATGTGTGGCAGCATAAGATAGCCCGTTATCTTGTTCCTAAGGGTAGCATTGCTGTCAATGGGGTCAGCCTAACGATTGCTGAGTGTGACCCCAACGGCAGTTGGTTCAAAGTAGCGGTGATTCCCCATAGTTACACCCATACCAATCTTAGCCACTTACGGACTGGCAATTGGGTGAATATCGAAAGTGACATTTTAGGGAAATATGTCGATAAGTTGCTGGGTAATCGAGTACCAGCTGCTGAAGCGATGGATGAAATGTCCCCGGAATTTCTCCTAGAACATGGGTATTTGACATCCTCCCACGGCTGAAGCCTCTAGGGCTGTTTCATTCTTGTGAAGGATCAGGGAGGCCAAAGGTGAACAAATAAACAACCTAACCTTCACACTTCAGACTTGAGAATTCACATTCTATGTACCAAACTGACCCGACCCGTTCCCCAAAAGAGTACCTCCCGACGATGTATGATCTTAAGAGTGAAGATCCGGAGGAACCGGGCTTGCCCGACCAATTCCACGAGTTACAACCACAACTGTTACGCGAAACATTTCGTCCGCCGACTTACTCACCAGAATGGGTATTTATGGCTAGTGACATGAACCTTTACTATGATGTGAATCATCCGTTGTGGTATAAACGTCCGGACTGGTTTGGGGTGGTGGGAGTGGCTCAGTTATATCAGCAGCGGGATTTACGCTTAAGTTATGTGATCTGGCAAGAAGGGGTAATCCCTAGTGTGGTGGTAGAACTCCTGTCACCAGGTACGGAAAAAGAGGATTTAGGGCAGACACGACAGGAACTTAACGAGCCTCCGACGAAGTGGCAGGTTTACGAGCAGATTCTGAGAGTGCCTTACTATGTAGTGTTTGACCGTTATACAGACCAACTGCGAGGTTTTGAATGGGTTGACGGTTACTATCGGGAAATGAGTCTGAATCAACCGAGGGTATGGATGCCAACTCTAGAGTTGGGGTTGGGAGTATGGCTTGGTTCTTTCCAGGGGATTGAGCGGTTATGGTTGCGTTGGTATGATGCTGAAGACAACTGGATTCCGACCTCGACAGAAAGGGAAGCTCAAGAAGCTCAACAGGCACGGTTGTTATTAGAGCAAGAACGGCAACGGTCACAGCGGCTAGCAGAGCGGTTAAGGGCGATGGGCATTGACCCGGAGCTTCTGGAGTAATCAGGTTCAACAGAAATGCAATCGCGTAGCGTGGCCGTAGGCCAATCGCGTAGCGTGGCCGTAGGCCAATCGCGTAGCGTGGCCGTAGGCCAATCGCGCCCCGTGTGACATGCAGGTCAATCCCATTCTGATTAATGATTTAATTAATTATCTCATTAATTATCTACAAAGCTCGTTCCCTCAACTACTTTTCCCCCTTTTCCATTTCCTACTAAAAATTTATAGGCTGCTAGAGTTTCCCTTGCCGTTCTCTCCCAAGAGAATAGCATTGCTCTTTCCTTACCCTTTCTAATCAATTCCTCCCGCAACGAAGAATTACTGATCACCTTGACCATAGCATCTGCTAATTCAATTGGCTGATTAGGGTCAATTAAAATTGCAGCATCTCCCGCCACTTCAGGCAGGGATGAAGTATTAGAGGTAACTACAGGAGCACCCAAAGTCATCGCTTCCAAGACAGGCAGACCAAACCCTTCATAGTAGGAAGGGTAGACAAAAACATCTGCATTTGAGTAAAACCAGGCTACCAGTTGATCCGATAAGTAGCCCAGATGATGAATATGGTGTTTCCACGGGGAACTAGCAATAGCAGCAAAAATAGATTCATAAGACCATCCTTTTTGCCCAATCAGTACTAACTGATGCTCAATTTGATGCCGTTGTTTTAAATAATTAAATGCTGCAATCAGAGTATTAATATTTTTCCTCGGCTCAAGAG
>NZ_JAAHHX010000376.1:0-2034 GCF_010672065.1 Moorena sp. SIO4A1
TTTCGAGCTAACCTCTATGGCTTACAGGGCGAGATTTTACCCTTTCGTTCCCAGCAGCAGTGTCTTCGGCTACAGTTCTTTGAGCTATCTTGGATAAGAATTGTAAAAGAACACTTAGCGGTAGTGCATCAAAGAAGTGTGGGAATGATATGATTGTAAGGGAAAAACTAATCATCACTATCTATGGAATGCACTCTGTGCGGTCATCACAAGACATATAAGCATGGGAAAACTAGTAAGGGAAGTCAACGATATTACTGCCCAGCCTGCAAGCAAAGTTTTACGGAGACTTTTGATACTCTCTATTACCGCCGACAGATTAAGCCAGATCAAATTCGCATGGTGTTACAGGCTCATTCAGAAGGAAGTAGTTTCAGAGGAATAAGTCGAATAACAAATCTTGCTTATAACACAGTAGTTAGCATTATCCGAGAAGCTTCTGTTAAAGGTCAAATGGTTCACAACGAGCAAGTACAGCAAGTTGAGGTTGAGGAAATCGCTAGTGATGAGTTCTGGTCATTTGTCCAAAAAAACAAAAAAACTGTCTGCAAAACGAATTAATAGTGGGAGATTGTTGGGTGGGGATGACACAAGCCCAAGGCAGTGGACTGATTTTAGCCAATAGAGTTGGAAAGCATACTGACGAATTTATCACTCAATTAGTAGCGAATACGGAAGGGAAAACAGGTTGTCAGCAATGGAATACAGATGGTTGGGGAGGTTATGAGCGTGTTCTTACTGGTGTTGTAGAACACTCAATTGGTAAAGAACAAACCCAACAATTAGAACGAACTAATGGAATTCTTCGACAGCAAACTGGACGCTGGCATCGTCGTCAGAATAAATTTGCCAAAGTTTGGGAACACACAGAAGCAACAATAAGATTAGTGGTCACCTATTTTAACTGGATCTGGATTCATAGTCGCAAGAAAAATACTGCTGCCATGAGAGCCGGATTGACTACTGCTCCTTGGAATTGGGATGATCTGATCACCTATCCCACACTTCTTTGACGCACTACCTTTTTATCTTCGTTCGCGTTTGGCCTACGGCCACGCGGGGCTCGTTCGCGCAGCGGAGGCCTACGGCCTAAAGCGTCGCCTACGGCGAGGTATAAAAATTACTAAAACCAAACAAGTAGTAGGATTTGATTTGGCAACTAAAGAACTATGACTCTGATTCAGTCTACCTTCTAGCTTCCTTGTCACCCCATCAGCATTATTTTTTTGACCACAAGTCGCTCTAATTGCCAATCCATAAGGCTTCTGGCTTGGTTGTCACCCCGTCAGGCTGCTTTAAGGCAGGATGCAGAAGGCAGAAGGCACGTAATACCGTAGTTGCAACTATTGTTAATAATTCCAGTGATTTTACAAATGATTTAAGATTACTATATGTTACAAGTTGGCTCTTCCGGCTTTGCGGTGATAAGACAAGCTTATGTCAGGTAATTCCGCCAGTTCCAGCCACGTTGATTTTCGATTTTGTGCCTTTTAATACGTTTTCAACCACAGATCCGGAAGAGCCTACAAGTTTTGTCCCTTGATAGCTATAAAGGATACTGTTTTGATACTTTTGTCAAGTACCTTTTTTACTAAATTAGATGAGCTTACCCTGGTAAAATTTAGTCATAAGCTTATTGATTGTAAACAATAATTAATGAAAATTAATCCTAATGAATAGGAGTGTTTTATACGAAAAATGAGAGCTATATCCCTTGTCATGTCTGCTTTCTAACTATTTTCGTACAAAAAAACAAAAAAAGTGTTGACTTTCTCAAATAATAACGATAAGATACCAAAAGTTATTAAGCAGCCTATCTATATATAGCGTTCGTCATAGCTATGAGGTACACATTTTTTTTGCCCTCTTCCCTTATCCTGGCTCCCGGCTCCCCGCTCCCGGCTCCCCGCTCCCCGCTCCCGGCTCCCTAGAACCCAGAGAGTTGTACCTCATGGGTATAAGACTTGCTATAGTATGCTAGTCTACTCTCAAAACACACAGATGAGATCCATCACAACAAAGCTCAAACTTAAT
>NZ_JAAHHX010000377.1:0-2030 GCF_010672065.1 Moorena sp. SIO4A1
GCTGCTAGACACTCCTGTTATAGCCAAGCTTAACAATTTGGGTTCAATGATGTAAAGTAAAAAATTTTGTGGCTTTTGTGGAGATATTTTATGGCGAGAATATTGTATTATCACCAGCAATCAAACTTTTATAGGAAAATTCGGATCTTGTTAGCTGAAAAAAAAATAGACTGCGAACTCAAAGAAGTTAATCTTAAGAATAAACCTTCGGAATTTATTAAAGTTTCTCCCATTGGTAAAGTACCGGTGTTTGTAGAATAAGATGGTACAGTTATTTGGGATTCTACATTAATTGCAGAGTATTTAGACGAAACTTATCCACAACCTCGTTTTTCCCCAAGTCATATTCGAGAACGGCTTGAGTGTCGTAAATGGGAAGAATTAGCAGATAACTTAGGTGATAATATCATCAACTTATGGATACTAAATTTGACCAATAATCTCGCCCCGACTCCCTACCGGGCAAAAATAGAAACGTCAATTAATCGCCTTTTACCAATTTTTGAGGAACAATTAGCCCAATCTCAATATTTATTAAGCAATGACACATGGACAGCAGCAGATGTAGCAGCGTTATGTTCCTTGGGTTACTATAGCTTTCGCTTAAATGAAGATTGGGTTTTGCAATATCCTAACATAGGAAATTGGTTCGATAAATTACACGAGCGTGAGTCGGTCAAGTCAACTGTTCCTATGCCGTTAAATTAAGTATGAAACACCAGACAAACGGACAATAAAAAACTGAAATTTAGAGGCTTCTGATCAGCAAATGCAGGAGCATTCACAGATGAGTAGTGAATAATTTCAGGATTGGGTTTTTAATTACAAGCCATCGTCAGCGTTAATTGAGATTAAAATGAATCACTACTACAAAAAAAATGTTGTGATTATCGGAGGGGGGCCTGCAGGATTAGGGGCAGCTTTAATGTTAGCCCAAAGAGGCTGGAAAAATATTACGGTTATTGAAAAAAGACCCTCAGCCGACTATTACGAACCGGATAAATCCTTTAGTTATCAAATTGATGGCAGGGGGCAAAAATTAACCGATTTATTAAAACTAACTCCCAAACTAGCTAATGTGAGTGTCCCTAGTACTGACTTTTACTTTACTCTCATTCAAAAAGACGGCACACGGAAAACAACGAAACTACCCATTGCTGATTCTAAACGCAAAACTGCCTACTGGCTGCCCAGAGCATCTTTTATAGAGTTACTTTACCAAGAAATTCAACACCATTGGCAAGATGAAATTAAGGTTTTATTTAAAACTGAATGTATAGAGATTAAACAACATTTAGAGCATTTAGAAATTATTACCCAATCTAGGGACAATAAACCATTGACACTGACTCCTACTCTGTTAGTGGGTTGTGATGGTTTAAATTCTATTGTGCGTCAAACTCTGCATGAATGGGAAAAAGGTCAATCAAATTCCTTTGAAATGCAAAAGTTTTCTTCTCCTAGTTCCGGTTTAAAATATAAAGTTCTCACCTTACCTCCTCAATTTCCTCTATCAGAACAAGAAGGAGATGTAGCACAATCTACAATGGCTTATGCCATTCGGTCTACTTTTAAAGAGCGTAAAAAAGCAATTAATCTGGGTTTATTACCCTTGAAAAATCCGAATCAACCCAGAACTGCAAATATTATTACCTACCCTGATCATCAAATCTGGCAACTAGAAACCCCAGTAGACGTTGAACAATTCCTGAAACAAGCATTTCCTCAGATTCCCCTGGAAAAAATTATTGACCCTGAAGAAATAGCCAGATTCACATCCAGTGAGGGGGGTAAATTTCCGATTCCTCAATATTGTTCAGGATTGTATCAAATCTGGGGAAACCCTGAAGAGAGTCAAGGAACAGCCGTAATTTTATTAGGAGATGCAGTTCATTGTTTTCCTCCTGACATTGGACAAGGCGTTAATTCTGCTTTAGAAGATATCTATGTTTTCCAGGAAATATTAGCCGAAACTAAAGATAATCTTTCTGAAGCACTTTATCGCTATCAAAACCTACGCCAATCCGATA
>NZ_JAAHHX010000378.1:0-2028 GCF_010672065.1 Moorena sp. SIO4A1
TATCAAAGATGCTCTTGAATCTCGTAGAGCATCTTTGATTCGCTGCCCTCGGTGTGAGACTTCTAAAGCGCTTGTGACACGCCCAGTTTTTTCTTGAACAACAGCAACACCTGTTGTTTTGCTGCCCGGGTCAATCTTGATTCTGTGAGGATGAGTTACAGATTCCTCAACAGTTCTATCTAGTAAGAGGATGGTGAACGGATATCGTTTAAATACTTTTGCCCTCCCTTTCTTTAGTAACTCTCTTGCCCTAGCTTGGTGACACGGGTCAAGAGGTTTCAGGTTTTTGTCTAGAACGAAAACTCGCATTACTGCATCTCTCAATTTCTTGGTAAAGTTTGCCTCGACACTGTTAAGACTCGGTACTTTCTCGGTAACACTGGCTTTCCCGAATGACCTGTTTAATTACCTAGTTGTAGAGCTTGAAACTGGCACGCATTTCAAGGTACGAATTTTAACTCTTGGTCTTAACGGCTGCTAGGAAAACCTAGCCGTCTGGTCAACAGGCTTTTTCAAGCCCACACTTACCCGCCAGGGAAGTGTGCGGTAGTTGACGGTGCCATTAACGTGAAGTTGCTCGCGCATCTAGTACTATTATAGCCTACTTAATACTGATAAGCACTGTTACCGGAGTTAAACACCTAAACAAAATTAATTACCTACTCCCAATCTCTGTAACCCTTACAATGTAAGGCTTTGAGTTTTTTAAAATGTGTAATTAATTTTGTGCACCTGCTTATGCACACAGTTTTAAGCCAAAACAAACAAATCTTGATTGTACTTCGTTGGACCAGAACAAAAAGGCAAATAATAACACACAAACTTACACTTTTGGAAAGGCTACAAATGCCATATTTTTTTAATAAAACTTAACCGAATAAAAGGGGATTTCATGAAATAATATTATCATTTCTGTAGCTGATTTTTATGAGCATGAAACCTTCGATTTCCCGACTGGTGCCAGCAACTAGCATGGTGCTGTGTGTACTGGCTGTCATTTAGGGTATCACCAGGAAGGTAGGTCTAATGTTTCCCCTGGTCAGTTGTCGTTGTGGTAGGGGGTTTATAAGCAATCAAGAAAGTTTTCGGAGAGTAAAAGAAGAAGACGGGTGAACGAAATTTTGGGTGGGATAGAGAGCATGGTATCCAAAAAATCACTGTTAAGTAAGGCTTTTAGCTTTTTCGCTATCTGTTTCCCACGCGTTTTTTCGCTCACCCGAAGAAGACTAGTCCAAGATCACTCCGCTGCTGGGGAAAACCACAGTGCCCTAATGTACTTATGGGTTAGTTCTTCCCCTGGGGTTATGTCACGTAGGGCAAAAACCTCAAATAGTTCTTGATCTATCTGGCGGTTGACTTTGACATTGGGATCTTCGGAATGATTTATAAACGTCCCAACTCCTAGGGAAATCGCCATTGAATCTCCAATTTGAAAGATATACTCGAACAGTTTATGAGATCGCAGTCCATCAATATCTGAACCTGAGAACATTAGTGCAGGCTCCACCAGGATGAGTTTACCCGCCGATATCTCCTCCGCTGCAAAAACACCACGACCCTTTTCCGGTGATTCCTTTAACATTAAATTGTAGTAGCTGCCATACTTCATATACACATCCCCACTAAGCTGCTTTTGCAAGATTTGTCTTCAAGTCATCAATAATACTATCGATGGGATCGTTAAAACCAATGGATAATCTGACTAAACTGTCAGTAATTTTCAGCATTTGTCGTTCCTCCTCAGATAAATTGTAATAGGAAAATGGAGACACCTGTTCAATGTAGGTTTCGGCAGAACCAAAGTTAGAGGCAATATAAGGAACTTGTAGATTGTCAATTAGACTAGAAGTATCTTCTTTGGAAAGCTTCAACTCAAAAGTAACAACTCCTCCGTATCCATTGAAAAATTTCCTCGCCAACTCCCTGTGGGGATGGGAGTCTAATCCCAGATAGCACGATGCCGAAACCATCGGGTGGGCATCCAGGAAATTCGCCAGCTTTTGCCCTGCATCATTTAAATAGTTCATG
>NZ_JAAHHX010000379.1:0-2026 GCF_010672065.1 Moorena sp. SIO4A1
CAATTGACGCAAACAGGATCAGAAAACTACTAAGTCTGGCAGGTCTAATACCAATCAATCAATCAATCAATCAATCAATCAATCAATCAATCAATGATGAAAAAGGTAGATGCGTCATGGCTTGAGTCATGCAATCAAACCCCATTAAATAGGGATAATACGGTATTTAATGGTATAAAACCGACATTGACAATACTCTAGTACTAGAGTAAGATTAAAGTATAAGATTCAGACAGCAGCAATGGCCAAGAAAGTAGGAGCAACTAAAAAAATATCGACTCAAATCGTCCCAGTAGTGGGTATGACCGCGTCGGTTGAGACAGAGTTGCTGTCTACAATGAAAAAGTTGGGCATTGTCAGATCTGAGTCTTACAACAAACTGGGAAGCATCAACTACTGGAACCTTGACTGGAAAAAAGCCATTCCAGAAGTAAAGAGTTTTAGGACTCCAGATACTCTGGAATTACCTGCAAAATTGATGGACTGGACTGTTAATGATGTAGGTAAGGCTATTACAGCGAGCCAAGCAGCTTGTAAAGATTCGGTTACTAACAAGATTTACAAAAGATTTCCAGGAAAAGAAAATCAAAATAAACGCAAGGAACTTTGTAAGCAACTTAAGACCTCAGCATTTCTGGACAATTCTTTACTGCACAGACTCGTTAGAAAAGAATTTCAAAGAGGTCATTCTTGGGTTAAAAATCAGATAGTTTATCAGCAAGTTGGCTACAAGTGCAAAAGACTTTCGCGGAACACCTGGCAACTGGAACTAGCTGGATTAACAAGGGGAAAAAGGAATAAAATAATCGTCAAATCTAATCGAAAAATAAAAGGGCAGATTAGATTAATTTATAATCAAATATTGCCAAGATTTGAAATTCACTTTTTGGTAGATCATGGTACCGTGGAAATTCCATCTGAACGTCGAAGTATCGGGCTGGACAAAGGTTACACCGAAGCTTTTTATGACTCAGAAGGTCAGGCTCACGGTACAGGACTTGGAAAGTTAATCACTAAAAAGTCAGATCGTATATGTGCTAAAAACCGCAATAGAGGAAAACTGTGGGCACTTCACAGAAAGTTAGAAAAACTAGATCCAGCTAAGTCGGCTAGAATACTCAAAAGCAACCTAAGTAGGAAAACAGAAAATCGCCGTTACAGACAAAATCAATCAGAACTAACGGCCATAATAGGAGCGGCGTCTAAATCTCTTTTTAACGGAAAGTCATTAAAAGTATTTGCAGAAGATTTAACTCAACCGATACGAAATAAACGCCAGTCTAAGACCGTGTCCCGCAAACTTAATAGTTGGATAAAAGGAGTGATGCGGAACTCTTTACAGAAATGGGCTAATTGGACTGGTTCGGTTGTCACAGAAGTTCAACCTAGTTACACGTCGCAAGTTGACTCCAGAACCGGAACCCTGTTGGGCAAAAGGACTGGGGACAATTTTACCGGATTTGATGGGGTCGTGTTGCAGGCTGATTATAATGCTGCCAAAAATATTCTGGCTCGTGGAACCGATAAGGAAATTACTCGGTACATGAACAAGAACCAGGTACAAGCAGTGTTATTGCGTCGTACCGCGCGTTACTTGAATGGTATGGGACTAAGTTTGGTTGATGGGGTTGAGCTAGGTTGGCTTGACCCTAAGCATACTAAAACTAAGGCTTTCAAGCAACTCCTGGTCGAGATGCCAGGATCGCCTAAACAGACAAGTGGAAGGCTTAACTCCAATTGCTGCTTGACCACTTCTCACTTAGGCAACAATAAATTGCACCTTGACCGTTTTATACCGGATTGTCACGATTAATGACGGTTTAAGAGTATCTCGGAAATATTATCTGGAAAAGACAAAGAGTAGGTTTGATTACTGAACCAGAGGGAAATAGTCTCATTGCCCACCTACTAGCACTCTCTCTGCCAACAGTAGAGACAAAAACTATTCTACCAAGAGCCTATAGTTTGGGAGCAGCTTTTGACCGGACTGTTTATGATGCCCTCTATCTAGCCTTAGCAGAGGCAA
>NZ_JAAHHX010000038.1:0-61317 GCF_010672065.1 Moorena sp. SIO4A1
CTTGTTTCGCTTCCCAAAAAGCTCGTGACCGCTACTATCGAAAGATTACCTTCTCTCTGATTCAGGAATTTGATGCCTGGGCCTAAATGTACTGCTAAATGTACAAAAAAAAGTGTCCGTCAGTCAGGGTTATAGCACTACCAATTAAGGTTAGTGCTATTCATCTGCTGACAGCTGACCGCTGAAGGCTGAATGCTTACAACCAGCTAACCTTGGCCTATTGGCCACGCGATCGCGTTCAACCTGTTAACCTTCAACCAGCTAACCTTGGCCTATTGGCCACGCGATCGCGTTCAACCTACTAACCTTCAACCTACTAACCTTCAACCTACTAACCTTCAACCAGCTAACCTTGGCCTATTGGCCACGCGATCGCGTTCAACCTACTAACCTTCAACCTACTAACCTTCAACCTACTAACCTTCAACCTACTAACCTTCAACCTACTAACCTTCAACCTACTAACCTTCAACCAGCTAACCTTCAACCTACTAACCTTCAACCTTCAACCCTTCAAGGTAGCCAACGAGCATTAAATCCAGTTAAGAGTGGTTCCGCTTCCAGCTTCACTGGAGTATCTGACGATGTATCATCCTCTAAAGGTAATAGCCAGAGTCTAGCATTAGCAATTATTTGTCCTTCATCAGTGATCAAACCTTCCTCAGATGACCGTTCAGGGACTATTTGATCAAAGAGTATACCTAAGTCATCTGGGGACAAGCTCATATGAACTTCCTGTTGCTCCGGTAAAACTACCAAGCGCTTTAAAGTATACTCATTCTTGTCATTAGGTTTAAGGTTAATCGCTGCTAGGAACGGTTCTTCTTTGAACTCTTCCCCAGCAATGAGTTGGCTGAGCAGACAATAGAGAATCTGGTTTTGCGCCGAGAATTCACAACTATGGACAGAACCAGTGGTGCGCAGTATCTCTTGCTCAGAGCCTTGGTTTTTGACTAGAAATAGCGATCGCGTATAGTCACTATTAAACTTCACCATCACTGCTGCTGAACCATCCTTAGCAAAGTTTAGGACCATGCCAAACTTCGGTAAAAAGTCTAGGGGTTGAGCATTTGGTGTCAAGGGTAAAATGCCCACTCCCTGACCTTGAGCCATCGCAATAGCGTTGCTGTCAGGAGTAATCATAAAATCTCCTCCTGGTTCATGGTCTAATGGTTTCGGTTTAGTACCAGTTTGTATGGTCCACAGCCCAAATTCCGAAGGATTACTGCGACTGACCCGCTGTACCACAATCGTTTTACCATCAGCAGACAAATCAAACTTCAGATTCTGGTAGTCTTTGCTATCGAGAACCAGCTCAACTTTACCACCAGAGTCTGAGGATACGGTCTCTTGAGCTGGGGCACGAGTAGATATGCCCGTGGTCACAGTATATAATTTTGCAGAGAGCAAGTCCTGTTCTTTATTCTGACTTCTAACAGCAGAGAAAAGAATTCGGCTGCCATCAGGATAGAACTTAAAGTCCATAACCAGCAAATCTGGAGGCGTTAAGATAGTTTTTTGTTGGCGAGTGAGATTATAGAAAATTAATCGCCCCTGTTCTTCTGCTTTAACACCCACATAGGCAAAGGCTCGGTCACGGGTACGGAAGGATGCCTTAAACGGTTCGATGGCAGTCTTATTGCCAGGCTTAGCGAATTGCTCTACTGCCCCAGTGAGCTGGAATTGATACTCGGTGCCATAGGGTAAAGGGAGCAGCGGAGTATAAGCCATTTTGCGTCCAGCCCAGCTAATTTTGCCCGGGATTGGTGGAACAATGTTCAGATTCGCTTCCACACTAGTCTGATCCATAGGACGGCTGAAGGTTAGGATAAATGCTTTATCCTCCGCACCGATTTGTTTATCTTGCCAGGAAAATTCCCGTACCCTGGGGGCAGTGCGATCGCCAGTCCACAGTAATATACCAATCAGTAGACTCAGTATAACTATGACTACCCCAGCAGTACGGTCAATGGGTTGAACAAAGGTTTGAATCTTCACGGTTTGAGCTGCTACTGTTGACATCTCCCCCGGTTAAAACACGGGGGATTCTAAAAGGTTGTTAGGAGGCTGGTTGAAACCGAGCCTCTATCGGCTTTCGCCGACGCTACGCGAACGCCAACACTTCTTTTTCGATATGATTTTTTCAAGGAACTAAAAACGTCATATCGGTGTGGGACTGTCAAGGATCCCCTACTCACCTTGGTTAGATCAAGACCTAACTGTGTGGCTACTTTTCTTGCAATGTTTCCGGCACCGTTGCAATCAGCGTTTACTAAGCATCCAGAAGAAGTCTTATAAAGCCCACGTCTCACTCTTTTTCCTGATGGCTTCCATTCACTGGGTTTTTCACCGTGTCTAGGTAATGGATCCTCATCCAGAAAAGACGCTTTGCTAGTGTATGACTCTTCAGTAATTGTCAATTTAATTCCGTATTCATAGCAAAGTTGTTTTAATCTTTCGATTAATCTTTTAGTGGGAATTAAAACAAAATTTTGATTACCTCGCTTACCCATATTAGATGCATTTTTTTGCCGCTCATTCCATCCAATAATCAGATTTCCAATTTTATCGTTAAGGCAACGGTTAATAATAAACCTGGCAGCTTTGTTCTTCGCATCTCTCATTTGGTTGTTGCGCTTACGCTGCACTCTATCCAAATTAGCATCCCAATAAGATTCGGATTTCCCTGACTTGTACTTAGCGACCAACCTAGAATAGCCTTGGTTCATTGATTTAAGCTTTCGACCGTCGATTATCAGGCTTTTTCCTTTGGTCGAAATACCAGTTAGCCAGTTGTCTCCGCCATGATCAAAACTCCAAGCTTGAGAGTAGTCCAGATCTGGATTATGTTCAACGGCCTGCTTCCCGTCATCTATAACCCAGTCAATCCACAACTGCCCTAAGTTAGGACGAATGGTTACCTCTTTCACCCAATCTGGATCTATAAAGTCAGGCGGAGTTAACGTTATCTTGCAAATTAGTTCTGGCTTAGATTCTTTACTGATTGAAGGGTAAAAAATGCCTTCTTTGTAGGTAAGTGACTGTCTTGGAAAAGTGACACCAGCTAATCCACCTTTTTTTCTGTATCTAGGCAGCCTTGGCCTATCGACTTCCCCTTTGTAATAAGAACCTACTAGTTGGTTGTAGCTAGAAATTGATTCTCCTACTGATTTTAAAGTCTGTTGAGCTGATTGAGCCGCCATAGCCTTGTAATGAGGATTCATCTTCAAGACTTTGTCTAACTCTGGATACTTTGTAATACACTTGTAAGTCTTCCATCCCAGCCTTAACTCGTCACCTCTCCAATAAGTGGAATAAGCTTCTAGCTGCTCTTTTAACCAATCGTAATGTTTCTGCTTGATGTAATAAATAGCGCAATTTATCAAGCTATTCGCTCGCTGGCACTGAAAGACCCAAAAAGCCTCCTCTTCGTCTGTAAATTCTGCTCTTACCGGAATGGTTTTGTACAACTTCATCACCTCCTACTATAATCATAACAAATGTCTGCCTATATTGTCATATATAAATATGAAAACAAATTAGGATCACAAGTTTGCCAGAAGCAGCAGTTAAAGGAGGAGGCTGAACGGCTGGGAATGACTCAGTCTGAGTTGATTAGGAGTTTGATAGCCAGACTGCCTGAACCCACACGAAGAGATACGGCGGGGTTTACCCCGTGGCTCTGTTTCATCCGGGAGACGAAACCTTAGAATAGGGCAGCCTTAATGAATAAGTTTTAACCAAAGGTGCGCTTTCCGTAGGCGAATTAAATTCGCCACGGGTCTTGAAGTTACCGTAAGTGTAGTGGAGCCTTAATACAATAGTTTTAACCATGCATCTTCATAGCCAGTCACTTATAAAGGCGACCCTACACGCTTGGCGCGCGTCTCTGCACCTCTTTTATGCATAGCCGACCAACTATAAAGACTGCCCCAGGGAGGGATTGCTCGCTGGGGTAACTTCTAAGCCGGTCTAAAGACGCAGGGTTCTCAGATTTCTGGATGTTTTGATAGCCAATCTGTCACCGCCTCAAGCCAATACCCCAGTATTAGTCAGTCCAATCCTCACTAACAGGGTAATTGACCCAAAAAATCGGATATAAGTTCAAAAATTGGTAATTTTAGACTTATCGCATTTTCTAGTCAAAGTAGAAAAACGAAAGTGCGTTCGCGTAGCGTGGCCTACGGCCAATCGCTAATTTTATCAGAGGATTAAACTTTGATTAATTGCAAATTATAGCGGTTTGCGTTTAAATAAAGTATAATATATATATCCCAATTATGAAAGCCTATTCTGTTGACATAAGAACTAAAATTATCACAGCTTATCTAGACTGTGAAGGATCAATTACGCAGTTATCTAAAAGGTTTAAAGTGAGTCGTGATTTTGTATTTATAATTATTAAAAAATTTAAAGATACCGGAGATTTATCACCAGGTAAACAAGGGAATAACCGAGCCTCTAAATTAGAACCATTCACAGAATTTATCAAATCTATGTTGTCAGATTATCCCTCATTAACTCTATCCTAAATAGTGGAAATACTTGAAAACGAAAAAAAAATTACTGTCCACATAACTACCTTAAGTAGATTCTTAAAAAAACTCAATATAACCCGAAAAAAAAAACTTTATATGCCACTCAAGCCAAAACGGAAAGGGTAGGTAACTTAAGCAGGGTAAGCGCATCTCAAAACCTATTGACATAAAGGTTTTGAGGCATCATGATAATGAGATAAACAAGCAGCGATAATCGTCAACATATAGTTATTATCCATGGCAGCTCGATTCGATTTTTGACGATTACTACGCCGGAACGATTGCTCTAAATTCAATGCGTTAAGTGCAATTCGTCGCAGCAATGATAAGTTTTGTGGAGCATGGCCAGTACGAACACGGCAAGCATCTTCATGAAAAGTGACATCTAAAGTCCAATGCAACCCATTTTCTACACCCCAGTGGAGACGGATAGCTTTCCCGCTCTTTACGAGCATCACAATCCAAACTCGTTAAGTAAAACTGAACTTCGCGTGTAGTTTTGTTCCACAGATGACGTACTCTTATCACCATGACAATACACTTAAGTCCGACCCAATCATCTTGGTTATGTAGAGGTGATATTTCAGATATTGGAACACACCACACTTGCCTTGTTTCAGTCCGATGATGACCTTTTTCTATCCGTTTATCATAACTATGAGTAATCCCTTTAAATCCCTGTTCTAGGTTTTTATAAAACCAATCTTTTACTTGTTTATGAAGGGTAGGATGGTTGGCTTTAAGAGCTAAAACGTAATCAGCTTTGGCACTGATAATTTGAGAGGCAATGGCAGTTTGCGTACCCATAGCATCAATTGTTACGATACATCCAGCTAAATCTAGTAATTCTAATAAGGCGGGAATTGCCGTGATTTCATTTGATTTATCAGCTACTTTTACTTGTCCTAAAACAAGACGATATTCACGCTTTCCATGCACTGACTAAGTGCAAAGCGGTTTTTCCCAGTACTCTATCATAAGAGCCTTTGATAGTTTTACCGTCAATGGGAATTACCTGTGCTTCTACTGTCTCAACTATCGATTGGACCCAACGTCTAAAACATCTCTCGAATATTTTTGGGTTGATACGCAACTCCAACGGAGACGCTGCGCGAACAAACACTCGGCGAAATGTGTCTGCACTTGGGATACCTTTCGGTTTTGCTAAAAATTGCTCTAGCCATTCATATTTACTTAATCCATAATTTTCCATATCCTCCCATCCCTTGGCTCCTGCAATTACTGATAGTATTGCGATGATTAAAATATCTGTTAACAAATGGACACGTGTTCTAGCCACACGGGGGTCTTCTATCTCGCTGAAAATTAATGCCATTTTTTCAGTTAACGCAGTCGCTTTAGCTACACTTAAAGCTTTCGAGTTTAATTTCGAAACTGTTCGAGATTGAAAACCATTACCCATGAGACTAACCCTAATCTAAAGTAGACACAATGCTAATCACGATACTACTTAACATCATTAATACTCAAACTGGCACTTATACATATATTAATCAATAAATCTGTACTTTTTTATACAAAATTAGATGCGCTTACCCTGGTAACTTAAGATATCTTTATTGGCAAAAAATTACTAATTTTTTAGTAAAGAACCTAGTTTTTTTGGATGAAACAGGGTTTAATTTAGGCAAAAAACGCATTTATGGCCGTTCTCAAAGAGGAACTAGAGTTGTCGATTATCGTCCTTATTATAGAGGAGAAAATATTACAATAATTAGTGCTCTTTCTTCGGAAGGTATCTTAGGGACTATGACGTTAAATGGTTCAATGAATACTCAAAGTTTTCTAACTTATATAAAACAAGTTTTAGCACCATCATTATGGCCTGGCGCTATGGTAATTATGGATAATTTACCCACCCATAAAAGTCAAAAAATTGTAGAAATATTATCTACAGTTGGAGCTAGTGTTTTCTTTTTACCTCCTTACTCTCCCGATTTTAATCCCATCGAAAAGTTTTGGTTTATTTTGAAAGAATATTTGCGTTCATTAGTCCCGATGACTAGAGATGAGTTAGAACAAGGTCTAGTAGAGTGTTGTGATTCTTTGACTAAAGAAGACATAAAAAAATTGTTTTCTTATTGTTGTTATTGTAACTAACTTAAGTGCAAACCGCTATAAGTAAAAAATTAAGTTTTTCTGACTCGAAGCTCCTGATTCGAAGCTCCTGACTCCTGAGGTGCGCTTTCCGTGTCTTGATGCAGTCGCTCATGGGGGGAACCACGGCAGTCGCTCATGGGGGAAACCCCCAAGACCGCGCTGCCTCCCCAAGACCGCGCTGCATCGCTAGGCGAATTAAATTCGCCACGGGTCGCACCTCGATAACGTTGCTTATGTCGAAATCACGTTGGCACGATATCGAAGGAAAACCATAAGTAAAATTACTCAACAGTTCTAGCCTATAGTTTCCAAAGCCAATCCCCTTCAATTTATACAGTTAATACTTGATCTAGCGGTTATAATAGTAATTATGGATACATTTTTTTACCTATTCCCTATTCCAAAGTTTCCTACTCCCTACTCCCTGTTCCCTTTTACCTGAGCCAAATTTACCTTTGCTATAACAATACAAATCGTCAAAGTCAGATAAGACAAATTGTCAACCTTTTTGGCTTTGTAATAAATCTTAAAACTTCCTGAAAATATACTAATACTAAGGGTTAGCTGGCTATACTAAAACCAGGTGATATATCTAAAGTAAGGTATCGCTATCCTTGCTCCAGTTAGTAGCTATATCTACTAACTGGAGCTAGCTGCTTGCTTTGTAAACCATGTCATTTGAGTCAATCAATTTGACAAAGTTAGTTGTTTGCTTAAAAATTAGCAGTCACTAACTAGATATCTGATCAAGTCTAAGTAAATCCTCAGTTAATGAGGATTTATATCTAGGTAAAAACTAAAAAATAGGAGAATCGCAGTGTTTTTTTTGAAAGGAATAAAGCCCCAACAATTTTATGTTATTTTATTGCTGCTCAGCCTGAATATAATTGTTTTTATGGCTCTAATGTCAAAGATGCCTAATAATTTGATACTAGCGTTTTAGTTAGTCTATTATTTTACTATTATTTGAGTAGTATAATTCAAACTTAGTAAGTTAGTGGTAAATATGTAGTGATTTTGCTACGGTAAGCGTGAAGGTTTCGGGTGTGAAAATCACTACTTGTTTACCACTACCAACAATTCCTCATTGAAACCTCATTGAGAACAATATGCTAGAGTATCTCCCCCCACTCAACGATCACAACTTGCCGTATCCCGATACAATTCATCCGATCGTGGTTCATTTTGTGATTGCCATGGTATTGTTTGCCGTCTTGTGTGACGCTGTCGGCTACTTTAGCCGTAATTATCGTCTGTATGAGGTAAGTTGGTGGAATTTATTTTTTGCGACTATTTCTATCTTTATTGCTGTTATTTTTGGGCAAATTGAAGCTGGATTAGCAGAGCCTTACACAGCAGCAGAGGCAACATTGAACCTGCATACGCTGATTGGTTGGTCTCTATCTGGCATCATTGCAGCGGTGACAGCATGGCGCTACATTATTCGTTCTCGCAATCCCAAAGAGTTACCCATACCTTTTTTGGGGGTGGGGGTGTTGTTAGTAGGGTTAGTGTTTGTCCAGGTCTACCTGGGTGACTTACTCGTTTGGGTCTATGGATTACATACTGTTCCGGTAGTAGAAGGGACTAGGGAGGGCTTGTTGCAATGAGTTCAAACCTAATTGACCAACTAGGGAGCCAATTGGGAGCCAATGGCTTGCCTTACCCGATTCCGATTCATCCCAATCTGGTACATCTAACCCTTGGTTTATTTATCGTGGCCATCGGCTTTGATATCGTTGGGGTCTTGTTTCCCCTGGAAAAGCCAGTCTTTAAGATACTGGCAATTCCTGCCACAAGATCCAATTTTTTTGATGTCGGCTGGTACAACATGCTGGCAGCAGCAGTGGTTACTTTCTTCACCGTTGCAGCCGGTTTCTATGAAATCATGCTGGCAGACCCACCCACAGAGGTTAGAAGTGCCTGGGGATTACAAGCCATGGAAACCATGCTTTGGCATGGAGTTGGCGGAGTCTTGCTGCTGCTGCTGATTGTAGCAATGACAGTATGGCGCGGATTTCAGCGATTTGTTTGGAATAAAGATAGGGCCAGACAAGTACAATGGACCTATTTGTTAGCGGGACTAGGGATTTTTGCACTGATGTTTGTTCACGGTACCCTGGGAGCGCAACTGGCGGCAGATTTTGGCCTACATATTAGCGCCGATCGCCTGTTGAGACTGGGAGAAGATCCAAACTTACTCTTGAAATAAATAAGCTCATGAATATTCGCAGGATTTTGACTTTGGTTGTCGTTGCGATCGCATTAGCCGGGATTAGTCTGTGGATGGGTCAACAGGCTTACTATTGGTTTCCTCCCCAAGCTTCAGCTGAATCCCTGCTAGTTGACGATTTATTCAGTTTCCTAGTGACACTGGGAACCTTTATTTTCTTAGGAGTAGTAGGAACCCTAACCTATTCAGTCTTGTTTCAGCAAGCAGGCAAGTATGACTTAAGCGATGGTCCACCAATTGAAGGAAACATCACCCTGGAAATCGTCTGGACAGCAATTCCCTTGGTCCTAGTAATTTGGATTGCAGCCTACAGTTACCAGGTCTACGACCAGATGTCGATTCTCGGTCCGATGGAGCATGTTCATCTAGAAATGGCAACCGCTGAGGCTGCACCAATTGAACCAAGTACTGACTCACAAATGCCTGACTCCAACGAACCAATAGAGCGTATTGAAGTCTTGTCTCGCCAGTGGGCGTGGGAATTTCGCTATCCCGAGCAAAGTATCAGCAGCACAGAACTGCATTTACCCAACAACCATCGCATCAAGCTTACCCTCAAATCAGAGGATGTGATACATGGGTTTTATATACCCGCCTTTCGAGTCAAGCAGGATATTATCCCAAATCAGGCGATCGAGTTTGAATTTACTCCCATTCGCGAAGGCAACTATCGGTTGCGGGATTCTCAATACAGTGGGACTTACTTTGCAGCAATGCAGGCGGATGTGGTGGTACAATCCCCGGAATCCTATCAGCAGTGGCTTGCTCAAGCAGCGGTTCAACCCCCCAAAGCAGCCTACAATCAAGCCTTCGAGGAATATCGTCGAGCCTCTGAAACAGCAATTAATGCAGGCTGGAAAACGGTGGTTCCAGCTGCGCCTCCTATGGTTAATTACTCCGGTTCCAATCTGCCAAATAAAGGATTATGACCAATCTTTCTTCGGTTGACGCGATCGCATCCTTGGGCAAACAGCCCTCGCCAGGTACCCCTGAAGACTGGAAACGGTTTTTCAGCTTCAGCACCGATCACAAAGTGATTGGGATTCAGTATATTGTCACCTCTTTTTTCTTTTTTCTCATTGGTGGAATCTTTGCCATGATCGTCCGGGGTGAACTGATTACCCCAGAGGCCGATCTGGTTGATCGCACCGTCTACAATGCTATGTTTACCCTCCACGGAACAGTAATGCTGTTCTTGTGGACCTTTCCAGTGTTAGCCGGGCTGGCCAATTACCTAGTACCGCTGATGATTGGGGCACGGGATATGGCATTTCCCAGGCTAAATGCCCTCGCCTTCTGGATGGTGCCCGTCTTTGGGGTTGTCCTGATGGGAAGCTTTTTAGCTCCAGGAGGCCCAGCCCAGGCAGGTTGGTGGTCTTATCCACCCGTGAGCCTGCAAAACCCTACTGGTGCTTTGATTAACGGTCAATTTCTCTGGCTACTAGCCGTGGCGCTTTCGGGAGTATCCTCTATTCTAGGAGCTGTCAATATCGTAACCACGATTATTCGGATGCGATCGCCCGGAATGACCTTTTTCCGAATGCCTGTCTTTGTCTGGGCTGTACTCAGTGCCCAGATTATTCAATTATTTGGCTTACCTGCCCTGACTGCTGGAGCCATCATGCTGTTGTTTGATTTAACCCTAGGCACCAGCTTTTTTGACCCTGCCAAAGGGGGCGATCCCATTCTGTTCCAGCACTTTTTCTGGTTCTACTCTCACCCAGCCGTTTACGTAATTATCCTGCCGATTTTTGGCATTTTTTCAGAAATATTCCCAGTTTACGCCCGCAAGCCCCTTTTTGGTTACAAAGTAGTTGCTATTTCATCCCTAATTATTGTCGGGTTGAGCGCTATAGTCTGGGTGCATCACATGTTTGCTAGTGGCACCCCCGGATGGATGCGGATGCTGTTTATGTTCTCCACAATGTTGATTTCCGTGCCAACTGGCATCAAAGTCTTTGCTTGGGTAGCCACCATTTGGGGAGGCAAACTCAGACTAACCAGCGCCATGCTTTTCGGACTAGGTGGCTTGGTGATGTTCGTATTTGCGGGCATTACTGGCATTATGTTAGCAGCCGTTCCAGTAGATATTCACGTCAACAACACCTATTTCGTTGTTGGTCACTTTCACTACGTTATCTATGGCGCAACAGTTATGGGAATTTATGCCGCCTTCTACCATTGGTTCCCCAAAATGACAGGGCGGATGTATAATGAAGGGTTGGGTAAACTGCACTTTGCCCTAACCTTTATTGGAGCCAATCTCAATTTTTTCCCCATGCACCCATTAGGACTGCAAGGAATGCCCCGCCGAGTTGCGTCCTACGATCCCGAATTTGCCTTTTGGAATGTGGTTGCTAGCATTGGAGCCTTCCTATTGGGCATGTCTACGTTGCCCTTTATCCTCAATATGGTCGGTTCCTGGGTACAAGGAGAAAAAGCACCAGCCAATCCCTGGCGGGCGATCGGGATAGAATGGCTTGTCTCCTCCCCGCCCAGTCACGAGAACTTTGAACAGTTGCCTGTGGTGATTGCCGAACCCTATGGCTATGGCAAATCTGAAGCTTTGATTTCTAACCCTGATGCCCTAGAAGTTACCCATGAACCCAACTGAAATCGATCCATCACTCACCTCTGGTGTAATACCGAGTCAGACCCATACCTCTGATGGGACGGCAGAACATAGCCATGATGAAGCAGGCAACAGCATGTTTGGCTTCATCATTTTCTTGCTCTCGGAAAGTGTTATCTTCCTGAGCTTCTTTGCTGGATACATTGTTTACAAGACTACCACAGCCGACTGGCTCCCTACCGGTGTCACAGGGCTAGAGATCAAAGAGCCAGCTATTAATACTGTAGTGCTGGTGTCTAGTAGTTTCGTAATTTACATTGCCGAACGATATCTTCATGTCAAAAATCTGTGGGGCTTTCGGGCATTCTGGCTCCTGACCATGGCAATGGGGAGCTACTTTTTATATGGTCAGGCAGTGGAATGGGGCAGTCTCCCCTTTGGATTTACCGATGGGGTATTTGGCGGCACCTTTTATTTGCTCACCGGGTTTCATGGTTTGCACGTGCTCACAGGAGTCTTGCTGCAATTGATTATGCTGGGACGCTCCTTCATTCCCGGTAACTACAACAACGGTGAGTTTGGGGTTGCTGCCACCTCCCTGTTCTGGCATTTTGTCGATGTGATCTGGATTATTTTGTTTGTGCTGATTTACATCTGGCAGTAGCGTTATTCTTAGGTTGGGTGAGCAGGAGCGTAACCCAACCAGGTAAGGCTTTCGTCACGTTTAGTGATATTTCCAATAAAAAAATGCTCTATGAAACTGACATCATCCAATGGGTTGAACAACAAGTTTCCCTGATCAAAGAACAACGGTATAGTGAAGTAGACTGGGTTAATCTCCTAGAAGAGATTGAAGACTTGAGTAAACGAGAGCGAGACCGCTTTTTATCCTCGATTCGTTTAACGATTCAACATCTGTTGAAATGGGAATATCAACCTGAAAAACGGTCTAGGTATTGGGAAATCACCATCAAACGAGAGCGCAATAACCTTAAACGCTATCTCAGAGATACTCCTAGTTTAAAGCGATACTGGGCAGATTTATCAAAAGTTTATGGTGATGCGAGAGCCGACGCTGCTAATGAAACCGGAATTTCCGATTGGGACTTTCCTGACAACTGTCCCTATTCCCCTGAGCAAATCCAATCGGATTGGTTTCCTCCAATTGGAGGTAAAACAATGGATACCCAAACGACCTATCGAGAAATAATCAAACAAGTTATTTTAAAATACGCTCAATTTCGTCCCTCTCATGGAGACATCCGACTTGATCCTATTTTTGACGAAACACGAGAGCACTATGGATTAATGCAGGTAGGATGGTCACAGGGAAAAAGAATCAGAGGGAACCTAATATATATTACTCTAAAAAATACTAAAATTTATATTGAATATGATGGAATAGAAACGGGTATCACTACTGATTTAGTTAATGCTGGCATCAAGAAAGAAAATATTGTTTTAGCTTTCTATCCTCCCGAAATGCGTCAGCAAACTGAATTTGCCGTCAATTAAAATTTATTCGTGTTTGATAAAATAAAGGCTATAACCAATTTAATTTTAAATGACCATGGATAGAAAAGACAGGTTACCGCTTCTAGGAGTAGGGTTTACTATTAGCTTAATCATAATGGGTTGTAATCCCTCTGATGATGCGTTAGAAAAATCTCGTTATCAACCCTTGAATATAGCTGAAATCAAAGGTAAGAGAATAGGAGATGATCCGAAAGCGATCGCATTAGACTTATTTGGTAACAAAGAAACGGTCGAGAGTGAGTTTACTGAAGAAATAAAGGTGATTGAGCAGCAAGCTTTTGAGAAAATCGTGATTCTAACCCAGATGAATCTACCTGATGACAAAATTAGGGGCAAGCGTTATCGACTTGAGTTTCAATTCGATCAATCTACCGGTAAATGGAATTTAAAAGAAGCAGGTCGTCAACAGTCCTGTTATAAAAGTGAGAAACCTAAAGATTGGACAATTGAGCCTTGTCCCTAGCTAAACTTGTCGATAGCGTTTATCGTATTTATGAGGTAAGCTATCAGCTATCAGCTATCAGCTATCAGCTATCAGCTATCAGCTATCAGCTATCAGCTATCAGCTATCAGCTATCAGCTATCAGCCATCAGCCATCAGCCCTACTAGATTCAACATTTCTGGGGAATAACCTATCACTAACCTATAATTGTACTAAGTTACTGCTATGTCAATCAGCACCGAAGCTATCAAGCAAGACCTGGATATACTTACTGCTGAACAACTTCAGCAAGTCGCTGATTTTATTGCATTTCTTAAGTTTCAAGATAAACGTCGTCGGATTGTCCTAGATCCTGCTCAGTTAAAAGCCCTTGCTCATGAGTTTGCTGAGGAAGACCGCGCTCTTGCTGAAGTGGGAATGAGCGATTATGCGGCAAGTCTTGATCAAGAAGATAAGCTATGACCAATAAATATCAGCGTGGCGATATCTGGGTAGCTAATCTCAATCCAAGTCAAGGTTCTGAGCAAGCAGGTATTCGTCCTGTCATTATTTTTCAAAATGACATTGTTTCCCAGTTCTCTACAACAATTATTGCAATTCCTTTAACGACAAATCAACGCCGCGCTTCGTTACCAATTTGTGTTCAGATTGCACAAGGAGAGGGTGGATTAGCTCAAGATTCTGTTGCACTGTGTTTCCAAATGCGAGTGCTTGACAAAAGTCGTTTAATTCAAAAACTGGGGCACCTTAGTCCTAAAACAGTTGCTCAATTGGAAGAAGTGGTTTTGCTAACACTTGGATATGAGCTATAAATCCTGCTTTCCATAAGATAATCCACCTATACAAAAGTGCGTTCGCGTAGCGTGGCCTACGGCCAATCACTAATTTTCTAGGGTATGTTAATTAAGTAACGCACCTATCCTCAAAAATATCACAAGTCAGTGATCATCTGTAACTCCTGAACTCCTGCAAGCGCACTACACATTCAGAGGTTTGACATTGTCTTGATGCAATAGCGAGTGGGGGAAACCCCCAAGACCGTAATGGTGCGTTTTCCGTTGGCGAATTTAATTCGCCACGGGTCGCACCTCTGCATCGCTCCTAAACTCCGAAACTTAGTCATAGCTGACTTCTGACTTCTGACTTCTGACTTCTGACTTCTGACTTCCGACTTCCCACTTCAAACTTCGGACTTTTACTATGATTATCGACGACCAATATTACGACTTTATTATTATCGGCACAGGGGCTGGCGGCGGAACCTTAGCCTATAAACTTGCGCCAACAGGAAAGAAAATTCTGATCCTAGAACGAGGCGATTTTATGCCTCTAGAAGAGCAAAATCGCAGTAATGTCGATATTTTTAAGCGAGAACGCTATCACGCTCCTGAAATTTGGTATGACACTGCTGGAGAACCCTTTTTCCCCCAAATGAATTACGCTATCGGTGGCAATACTAAAATCTATGGTGCAGCATTGCTACGACTGCGGGAGCGGGATTTTGAGAAAGTGCAACATCAAGAGGGAGTATCGCCGGAGTGGTGTTTGAAATATTCCGACTTTGAACCCTACTACACTCAAGCGGAACAGCTTTATAAAGTTCACGGTCAGGCAACCAGCGATCCCACCGAGCCATTTCATAGTCAAGACTATCCCTTTGAAGCAATCCCCCAAGAGCCTCAAATTGCGGAAATTTACAATGCGATCGCTCAACAAGGTCTGCATCCATCTTACCTACCGTTAGGACTGACGCGCCAAGACGACGACCCAACCAATGATTCCGAGGTCAGCGGAATTGTGCCAGCTTTGACACATCCGAACGTGACCTTAAAAACCAATGCGAAAGTGGTCTGTTTGCACACTAACCCCTCAGGTTTAGTAGTTAAAGCAGTCGAAGCCGAAATTGCCGGACAATCCTACTTGTTTATGGGGGAGATTGTCGTGGTTGCTTGTGGTGCCGTGAATTCAGCAGCATTGCTATTACACTCTGCTAATGATCGACACCCCCAAGGACTTGCTAACAGTTCGGGGCAAGTGGGACGGAATTTGATGAAAAGCCTAATGACTGCTGTAGTGCAACTGAGCACTAAGCCCAATTCAGGTGCTTTTCAAAGAAGTATTTATCTCAATGATTTTTATTGGGGTGATCCCGATTTTCCTTACCCAATGGGTCACATTCAAAATTCCGGTGGATTGCTGACAGATATTATTTTTGCTGAAGCACCACCACTGTTATCGGTTCTGGCAAAATTTATGCCAGGATTTGGACTGAAGCAGTTAGCTACTCGTTCCATTGGCTGGTGGGTGCAGACGGAGGATTTGCCCGATCCCAATAATCGAGTACGAATTGATGGAAACAAGTTGTATATTGACTACACTCCCAATAATATCGAAGCGCACGATCGCCTGATTTATCGCTTGACTGAGGTACTAAAAGTTATTGAAAAACGTCTGGATAGTTTTCAGAGCGGTAAAATATATCCTCGTGGGGAAGTGCCGATTCAAGTAATGGCAAATCAGTGTGGCACCTGCCGTTTTGGGGACGATCCTGCTACTACTGTGCTCGATCGCAACTGCCGCACTCATGATGTGGAAAATCTTTACGTAGTCGATGGCAGTTTCTTTCCATCCAATGCCAGTGTTAGCCCAGCTTTAACCATTATTGCTAATGCTCTAAGGGTGGGCGATCATCTGATTGAACAGTTTGGGTAAGCATGTAGGGGAGCATGTCACTTTTGAAATTAGGTACATAGATCCCCCCTAACCCCCCTTAAAAAAGGGGGGAATTAGATTCAAAAGTCCCCCTTATTAAGGGGGATTTAGGGGGATCTGAATCAGGGCTTAACAAAACTGACATGCACCCGCATGTAGGGTGCATTAGGGGCGGGCTTGCCCTCATTTTCACAGTCACCAGTGTTTGGAGAGCCCGCCCCGTAACGCACCACCTTTAGACTCTACGTCAATATCTATGACTCGATACTGTTGTTTGATACTTCAATGACTCTTAGCTCGATTATTGCTTCTGGAGTCTTTATCAACAGACTGAAAAATCTGAAGCTTTTGTGGCTGTTAAGGCAATTAAACCAGATAAACCAACCACTTTCAGTAAACTTCCCGCAGAATCACTGATTAGGGCTTAACACCTAACCTACTAGAATAGTAACATAACTTTCAAAAAAAGAATATATCCTGGATTAGGCTATATGCGTTCGCGTAGCGTAGCCCTTCGGGCTAATCGCAAAAAATTTCACACCAGCCCTAATCCTTGTGTTCTCGGTAATCTAGTCAGCAAATCATAACAACAATGAGCGACTTGATACCTCCTCAGGGTAGGAAAACTACTGAGCAAATAATCTATGAAATATTAGTCAACTATAAAGAGCAGCATGATAGAGAGAATATTCAAGATTTTTGTAGAGATGTTATCGAAAACTGAAGTTATGGTAAATAGCAAATAAATTATGATTTTTAGTTTAAACTTAATCAATAGCTCTATAAGGTAAACCTTATCATACTGATATAGTATTATCAAATATTTTTAGTATAATAATTACTAATTCGATGGCTTAAGTGACTTGTGGGATCGTCCTTTAAACTTTATTTTTAAGTATTTATGCTTAAGCTAATTTAAGAAAAATTTGGCAAATTATAAAAAAAAGAATGAATTAGCACTATGTCAGAATTGAACCAACCTCTTACAAAAAATGATTTCACTAACACTTGCTGGCAAGATATAGTGAACAGCAGCGAACGGAAGGATTGTCGCACCTATGGGCGTGCTTTTTGGAAAAAAGTCCAAGAGGCGCAAGAATCAGGAAATTTTAGAGAACAAGCTGTTTTTGAAATTCTGGCAGTCGTGACTAACGCTCCAATTAATCCAGAATGCAACGAAAAGTTGTTTGCTGATAGGTTTAAAAATCTTACAGAAGAGCAGCTAAATTTTCTTGCTGAAATCGCACCTGAAATATCAGATCATGAACTTAAAGCGCGAGTAGCAGATATTCTTTGGGTCAGACGACGTGACCATCCAATGGCTCAGTTGTCAATTACCGCTTACTTAGAATCAGCAACTACGTTATAAAGCTCTAAGAATTGGCATCATTATTTGGAGAGAATAGAACGAGCATTTCGGCTCGAACGCCAATTTAAAAATAATAAAAAAGTTGTTTTTCAACATATAGAAGCAGTTCTTGAATGCTATGAAGGGGAAGACTATTTGTGGCCATCTATACAATTAATGGAGCTATTGCAGGAACATAAATGTGGAGAACCAGCCAAATATGCAGCCCTTGCTGAAAAAGCAGCAACTTTAGCAGAATCAAGCTCTAATTGGGAAATAGCAAGAAGATTCTGGAGTATTAAAGCAGTATGGCATCGTATGGATAAAGACTACAGCAAAGAGCGTGCTGCTTCAATGTCAGCCGCTGAGACTTATGTCAAGAAAGCCGAGTCTGCTCCCAAAAGAACTCCACCAAGCTACATGGTCGCCTCACACTTTTTAGAACAAGCTGTTAAAGCCTTTAGAAGCATTCGAGGCACAAAGGAAGAAACTGTGGATGCCAAAGCAAGAGCCGAGGAACTTCACAGGCTGCTTCTTCAGTACCAAGAAAAAAGTCGCAACGAGATGATGACCATTTCTCATAAAATGGATATTAGCAAGGTCGTAGAGGAAGCCAGAAATTGGGTTAGGGACAAAGACTTTAAAGAGGCACTATTAGCTTTGTCTGTTTTAGCTGTTCCAACTAATGTCTCTAAATTGAAACAAGAAGTACAGCAGGACGCTCATAAGTCTTTAGGATCTCATCTTGTCCCTAATGTCATCATAAATGAAATGGGCAAAACTGTTGCTAATCAACCAGATTCTGTTTTCTCCAGTAATCCTAAAAAAGCGGAGGCTGCAACCAATTTTTATATGTGTCGGAAAGCCATTGACTATTATAAGCTACAAGCTCAAGCATATATTGAACCTGCCAGATATCAGATTAATTTAGAGCATTGTGTGCGACTTAACGATATTCTCTTCATCGTTTCCAATAGTCCATTTATTCCCCCTGAGCGTGAGTACCTGTTTGCAAAGGGGCTGTATGCTGGACTTACTGGAGACTTTTTCACATCTACCCACATCCTAATTCCCCAAATTGAAAACTCTATCCGTTATATCATGTGGCAAAGAGGCATCATTACTTCTGGGTTGGACGACAACGGTATTCAGAAGGAACATAATTTAAACTCTACTCTTTATCGTCCAGAGATAACCTCTATTTTTGATGAAAATACGCTATTTGACTTGAAATGTTTACTGGTTGAACATGCTGGTAGTAACTTAAGAAATCGTATGGCTCATGGTTTGATTCGGGATGGTGAGTTTATGAGTCCATTGATGTCATATATCTGGTGGCTTACATTGAGGCTTTGTTGCTTGCCTATCTTGATACATCAGCAGCAAGTTGAGCAATCAAACACAAGTACTGATGCAATCTAAGATTAGTGCGATCGCTAGCCAACGCCCTTCGGGCTAATCGCTTTTAGCGGAAGCTGAGGCCGTTGGCCACGCTTTGCGAACGCTTCATCGCGTAGCGTGGCCTACGGCCAATCGCTAATTTTGTAGGGTGTGTTGGGAGCATGTCAAATTTCCATGACAAATGTACTCAAATAACTCATGACCGCTACTGAACCACCAAAAAAGTTTAACCAATCACTGCACCCGACCGTAAGCTAGACAATTTATTATTAAAATTGCTGATTTCTCATAACACCAAAAAATAATCCCATCTCTTTCTCCCGACTCCCGACTCCCGACTCCCGTTCCCCTCCTGGGAGGGGTTAGGGGTGGGTTCCGACTCCCGATTCCCGTTCCCCTCCTGGGAGGGGTTAGGGGTGGGTTCCGACTCCCGATTCCCGTTCCCCTCCTGGGAGGGGTTAGGGGTGGGTTCCGACTCCCGATTCCCGTTCCCCTCCTGGGAGGGGTTAGGGGTGGGTTCCGACTCCCTACTCCCTTCGCTATATTACCAAAACCCCCGCTTCCCAGTAGGAAGTACTGTTGTCCAATTAGTCTTAGCTTGAGCCAACTGTTCCTTAGTAATTTTAGCATTAGCAAGATTGGCTCCACACAAATTTGCTCCCCGTAGATTAGCATTTTCGAGATGAGCATAACTAAGATTTGCCCCACGCAAGTCTGCTCCTGCCAAAATAGCTTTTTTCAGGTAAGCTCGACCCAAATTGGCATTGCGTAAGTCGGCTTGATGGAGATTCGCTTCACCAAAATTAGCACTAGATAAATCCGCTCCCTTCAAACTAATATTTAACAGTTTGCCCTGGCGGAAAATTATCCCAGATAACTGGGCATTATTAAGGTTAAGTCCCCTCAAATCTTTAGCCGCAAAGTCTCTTCTGCCAGAGCCGTAAGCTTTTAATAACGTTTCCGCCTCCAACTTGCCATTACCCTTCGACTTGCCTGTAATGCTATTCCTACTACCGCTCACAGCTGTAGAATCCCTGTTGGTAAAACCTCCACCGTTTTTAGGTTCTGATCTTCGACCATTGCTCAATCCCCGACGCTCCCGCCATTCTCTAATTTGCTCTGCCATTCTTCGGGATTGAACTGACGACGGGGATGAATAACCATTCACAGGACCCAAATTCTCTGAGTTGAAGTGAGAATTAGCGTCATCCATCCGTTGCGACACTAAGCTTTTGTTTAAACTCTCCAGATATGGCTCTAGGTCAAGAGCTCTCAGGATGTCTTCTGAGCACTGATAGCGATAACGGACAGAAGACTCCAGCATTTTTCTTAAAACCTTAGCAAAGTGGTCACTAACGTTGACATTAGTCTGCCAGACTATTTCTCCGGTTGAAGGATTATAATCGAGGTCTTTGGGAGATTTACCCGTCAACAGATAAAGGCAAGTAACCCCCACTGCATAGATATCGCTAGCAATTACAGGTCGCAATGCCATTTGTTCAGGAGGGGCAAAGCCTGGAGTTCCTATGGCATAGTTGGTCAATACTGTGTCTGAGGAATTGGAGGGATTGGTTTGGCTGTTTTTCACAGCCCCAAAATCAATCAGTACCAGTTTGCGGTCTTGGTCACGACGAATTATATTCGCTGGTTTAATGTCCCGGTGAATTACGTTTTTCTGATGAATATATTGCAGGAGTGGTAGAATTTCACTTAAAAATTGTTTAACTCCCTCTTCCGAGAATGAACCAGACCGTCTGACTTGCTGTTGCAGTGTCAAACCGCTAATGTATTCCTGAACCAGATAAAAATGCTCATTGTCTTGAAAGTAATCGAATAACTGTGGGAATTGGGGATGATTCCCTATTTCTCCCAAGGTTCGGGCTTCTCGCTCAAACAGATCCCTTGCCATCGGTGAAATCTCTGAGCCTTTGGCGCTTGGGCGGAGTTGTTTGATTACACGGGTCGGCTTACCGGGCAAGGATTGATCTGTTGCTAAGAAAGTTGCTCCAAATCCGCCTTGACCGAGTGGTTTTATCACACGATAGCGGTCAACTAATAATAATTTAGAACTGCACGCCTGACAAAAGTCGGCGTGTTCTGGGTTTTTTGCCTGAGTGCAGGTAGGATTTAGACAGTAGCTCATTCAGCCTTACTGATGTTCCTTTGCCCATACTGGAACTAAAACTTTTGCTCGGAGCACCTGAGCAGGAAAGATGATTTATAGTCTTTTACTTTTCTTTATTTTATGCAAAATGCCTCTTACTACCCCCTTAGTTAGACAACTATTCCGGTGAAACCTGATCCTCAACCAGGATACCTTATTTTTTGTATCCACCTAAGGGTACAAAGGACAATTTTGAGTTAAGTAAAGGGTGATTAAAGTAAAACGTATATGAAGCTACCTATATTTTAGAGCGTTTATTTAGCATTGACCATAGATAGTGTACTTTTGTCAAGCGTTAAGGGGTTAGACCCATCACAATAGAAAAATGTTTTCGTGGAAGGTAAGCTATCAGCTATCAGCTATCAGCTATCAGCTATCAGCTATCAGCTATCAGCTATCAGCTATCAGCTTATGCGCACGCTACTTGAGGTGCCATTGGTCTTTGGCCACGCTAAGCGAACAGCTTTTGAATAAAATAAGCACCTCAAGCAGCGTGAGCCTAAAGCTCACGGCTGACCGCTGACTGCTGAACGCGCACGCGTGCGCGTAGCGCATATGCTTACGGTGGAAGTAACGGGCAACTTGCACCTTATTTATTACCTTATATTAGAGTTCAGCAAAAAAATTTAGGAGTCCATGCGTATATCGTTAAACTGGCTGCGAGAACTAGTAGAAGTAACTCTGAAACCAGAAGAGCTAGCTCAAACCCTAACTATGGCTGGGTTTGAGGTAGAAGATATTGAAGACCAGGGAAACCTGGCCGATGGCGTGGTGATTGGCAAGGTTCTGGAGGTAGAGCCTCACCCTAATGCAAATAAGCTTCGGGTCTGTCAAGTGGATATTGGTGGCAGTGACCCATTGAATATTGTTTGTGGTGCGTCCAATGTCCGACCAGACATTTACGTGCCGGTCGCCACCATCGGAACCTACCTACCAACTATTGATTTGAAAATTCGCGCCTCAAAACTGCGCGGTGTTCGCTCAGAAGGGATGATTTGTTCCCTAGCAGAAGTGGGCTTGGCCAAGGAATCCGCTGGCATTCATATTTTCGAGGGAGAAACTATACCCCTAGGCAGTGATGCTCGTCCTTTACTGGGGTTAACCGATACCATTCTTGATGTTACCTCTACAGCTAATCGGGCGGATGCTCTAAGTATGGTGGGCGTGGCCAGAGAAGTAGTGGCCTTAACTGGGGCATCATTAACCTTGCCAGAAACTGTTGAGGTGTCTATTCCAAAAAAATCCGATGCCTTGACCTTGAAAGTATCTGAACCCAAAGCTTGTCCCGCCTATATTGGCACTGTGATTGAAGGGGTTAAGATTGCTCCTTCTCCGGATTGGTTACAACAGCGCTTGGAAGCCGCTGGAGTACGACCGATTAATAATGTAGTGGATGTCACTAATTACATTCTCTTGGAATGGGGTCAGCCTCTCCATGCCTTTGACCGGGAACGCTTGCAAGCTGTTGCTGGGGTCGAAAACCTGACCATTGGTGTCCGCTTTGCTAAGAGTGGGGAATCCCTGACTACTCTTGATGGTCAAACCCGTTCCCTGGAACCACAAGCGTTACTGATCACAGCTAACGACCAACCCGTTGCGATGGCTGGGGTTATGGGTGGGGAAGCCACAGAAGTCAACGACAACACCCAAAGTATTGTTTTGGAAGCAGCACTGTTTGATCCAGTGACTGTTCGTCGTTCTTCCCGTAGTCAAAGCATACGGACAGAATCATCTACCCGTTATGAGCGTGGTGTCAATAAAGCAGAATTGGATATTGCTTGTAAAAGAGCGATCGCATTAATTACTGAGTTAGCTGGTGGTACCCCCACAACCCAGAGTATTGCTGACCAGCGCCCTGACCCCTCTACTTGGGCACGTTCCATTGAGTTACGTCTTGACCGTGTCAATCAGATTTTAGGACCAGTTCATCAGGGAGAGGAGCTTGGGGAAATCCTGCCAGAAGATGTGGAAAGAATCCTGACTGCCCTCGGATGTCAACTACAACCGATAGCATCCCAGGATTCTGCCCAATGGAAAGTGACTGTACCCCCCTACCGCTACCGGGATTTAGAGCGGGAAATTGATTTAATTGAGGAAATTGCCCGTCTCTACGGCTATGACAACTTCTGTGATAGCTTACCAGACAAAACTGAACCAGGTTATCTCTCTGCTGAGGAATTTTTAAAGCGAAAACTGCGATCGCAATTCCGTGCAGTTGGGTTGACTGAATTAGTCCAGTATTCCTTGGTAAAGCCAGAGGAACAGACCCAAATTCGTCTCGATAATCCCCTGTTTACAGAATACTCATCCCTACGCACGGATTTACTATCAGGGCTTATTGATGCCTGTCAGTACAATATCGAGCAAGGCAATGGTGTACTCAACGGTTTTGAAATTGGTCGGATCTTCTGGCGAGCAGAAGAGGGTTTCGCAGAAGCTGATGCTATTGCCGGGATTTTAGGGGGAAATATCACCCAAGGTAACTGGGTCACGGGAGGGCGTTCCGAACCCATGACCTGGTATGAGGCTAAGGGAGTACTAGAGAGAGTGTTTTCCCGTTGCGGTCTGACAGTAGAATACCAACCAGACCACAGCGATCCCCGTCTTCACCCAGGACGCACTGCATCCTTGTGGTTGCAAGGTGAGAAATTAGGAAAATTTGGGCAGTTGCACCCCCAGCTACGCTCAGAAAGAGGTTTTCCCGATCAGGTTTATGTATTTGATTTGGACTTGGATCTAATTCTAGAAGCTCTTGATCGCGATGAAATTCTTACTCCCCGGTTCCAAGTCTATTCCACCTACCCAGCCATTGACCGGGATATTGCGTTCTTTGCCCCACTACAAGTCTCTGTGGCAGAAATCGAACGTTCAACCCGGAAAGCTGCGGGGAATTTGTTGGAGTCAGTGCAATTGTTTGATGAATATAAAGGAGAGTCTGTTCCTGAGGCACAGAGAAGTTTGGCATTTCGGCTAATCTACCGTGCTAGCGATCGCACTCTTACTGATGCAGAAGTCGAGCCAGTGCATCAGAAAGTGCGAGAAGCCCTAGAGGAAAAATTTGGGGTTAGCCTTAGAAGTTAAACGGAGAAGTTAAACGGTTGAAGGATGAAGTATTCATACTTCATCCTTCATTAATATCGTCTAACAGTTCATCTAGGGTCTGGTGCTGAGTACGGCGGGAGCGACGGCGGTATTTTTTTGTTTCTAGCTTGGGTTCGTATTGACGCCGACCAGAAGCTTTAATTTTTAACTTCATAGTGGATTCTATATCAGCTTTTTGGTTCAAAGCCTCTTGTCGTGCAATCACTTCTGCTAAAAAATCCAGATAATGCTGGTACCGTTCCCAGTCTCCTCGCACAGCACAGTTTGGCTCATTCCGATGTAGGCAATTACTGAATTGACAGCGGTGTTGGGCTAAACGCTCTCTTGCTTCTGGAAAGTAATGGATTAAATCCTCCGGAGTACAAGTCAAGTCAGGCTGATTGAATCCGGGGGTATCTGCCAAAAAACCACCTCTAGGCAACTCAAATAATTCCACGTGCCTAGTGGTGTGGCGTCCTCGACCCAGTTTACCAGTCACTTCTGCCACCCGCACCCTTGTTGCTGGAATCAGATAATTAATTAGACTGGATTTACCGACACCGGAAAGACCAGCCATAACGCTAATTGTCTGACTCAACAGGTCAGTCAGTTGTGCTAAACAAGTACCATTATGAACGCTGATCAAGACTGGCTGATAACCCCATGCTTCCAGACGCTGTTGCCAATGCTGCTGTTGCTGTTGTGTTACTAAATCACGTTTATTCAGACACAAACATACCTTGAAACCAGTAGATTCTGCCTTCACCAAAAACCGACTCAGCTGATAAGCATCCAGGGTCGGTTCTTCCAGAGCAAAAACCACCAGAATTTGCTGAGCATTGGCGATTGGTGGGCGGTCGAGCTGGGTTGTGCGGGGTAGCACTTCGGCAATCACCCCTCGTCCACCAGCCCAGTCAGGTTCATCTACTACAACCCTGTCTCCCACCATCACCTGCTGGCCAATTTTTTTTAACCGGGCTCTACGGGTACATAAGAGGTTTGAAGGTTGTAGGTTATTTGCTTGAAGGTTATCTTCACAACCTACAACCTCCAACTTGTCAACCTTCAACTGATCTAAACGCACCTGATAGAAATTTGCCTGAACCGCCAGCACGGTACCCAGCCAAGGGGTTGACAAGTTGGATGAATTAGTGTATTCTAATTCAATCATGAAGATGCTGGTGTGGACGACGCACCTTCAGAGCAAAATAGCGATCGCGTTCTTCAACGCCCTCTATGGGGTAACCCTCCATAGTCAGACTATCAGGAACCTGTTCTATTGGTTCTCCCGGGTCGAGCCACACTTCTAATAGGGCACCTGGAGCCATTTTCTCCAGATAGAGTTTAGTGCGAACAAAGTTAATCGGGCAAGGGGTGCCGCGCAGATCCAGCTGATCATCAGGTAATGAACTCATCTGCGAGGAGGCTAGTTTACTCATGAGCCAAACAACCCTCCCAAGAATCCTTCTATACCACCTTTGCCAGTGCGCTCTCCCTTAATATTCGCTAGCTTCTCTAGCAATTCCCTTTCGTCAGCGGTAATTCGAGTGGGGATATCTACCAAAATGGTGATTAGGTGATCGCCCCGACTGACTGGGTTGCCCAATTTGGGGACACCGTGATTGTCTAAAGTTAATACCGTATGGGGCTGGGTACCGGGTGGAATAGTTAATTCCTGTGGACCGTCCACTGTCTCTGCTTCGATAAGACAGCCTAATATGGCTTGTAAATAGCTAATTTTCATTTCAGACAGAATGTTAATACCATCCCGCTGAAACTTGCTGTCTTCGTTTACAAATAGATAAACGTATAGGTCTCCTGGTGGACCAGCACGTAATCCAGCATCTCCTTCTTTAGAAACCCGTAGCCTGGTACCATTATCCACTCCTGCTGGAATGGTGATTTTCAGCTTTTTGGTTTCTTGTTTACGACCAGCACCACCACAGGCTTCACACTTATCCTCAATGATTTGCCCTTCACCGTTACACGTAGGACAGACTGAGACTTGGGTGAAACTACCAAAGGGGGTACGAGTAGCACGCCGTACTTGACCTGTACCGTTACAGGTTGGGCAAGTGCGGGGTCGAGTTCCTGGCTTTGCCCCTGTGCCGTTACAGACTTTACAGGTTTCTAGGTGAGGAATTCGGATTTCCTTTTCACCACCGAATATAGCTTCCTTGAAAGCCAGCTTCAAGTCTAGTCGGAGGTCGTCACCACGCACCGGACCACTACGCCGACGACCAGTTTGCTGACCCATACCACCAGCAAAGCCGCTGAAGAAGCTTTCAAAAATATCAGCAAAGCCCATATCCCCAAAATCTGAGTAGCCTGCTCCCGCAGCTGAGGAAACACCAGCTTCCCCAAAACGGTCATATCTTGCTCGTGTTTCTGGTTCTGATAGGACTTCGTAAGCCCGGTTAATTTCCTTAAAGCGCTCTTCAGCTCCTGGTTCTTTGTTAACATCTGGGTGGTACTTCCGTGCCAAGCGACGGTAAGCACGTTTAATTTCATCTTTGTCGGCATCACGAGAGACACCAAGCAGATCATAATAGTCAGCCATAGAGCGCTGATCGGTATTCCATTTACATAGTAGGGGCTATTGTTATTCCTCAGGTTATTGCGACAAAAGCACCATGAGCGCATTTCAGCATTACCTGCATCCTATATCATTGTCTATCAAAAAAATCAGCTGATTGCCACCTGCTTATATGACCATAATGTCAAGGTCGGCTTGAGCTAGTCAAAGCAGCGAGTGAAATTATCTATCTTTTAGGGAGCTGTTGCCGTAATCAACTGCTTCGTAGTCAACATCCACCTCTAAGGTCTCATCCTCAAAATCAACCACAAATTCTCCTAGAGCATCCGGTGCTATTTGGGTGGAGTCGTTGGAATTTGACTCTTGAGCTGTTTCGTCAGAGGTGATAAATTCCGGGTCTGACCCAAGGCTAGCACTGGCGTAAATGATACCCCCAATTTCCAAGACAGTTTTCTGCAAAGTTTCAATAGCTTCTTTCACCTCCTCGACCTCAATTGAGGGGTTTGTCATTATGGTATCTAGGTGCTGCTTTTGTTGATCTGCTTGCTCCTTGAGTCCTTGAGCCTGAAGGTTAGTGCTAATCAATTCCCCATGGTCTTTGATGGTAGATTCATAGTTATATAGTAAGCCATCGGCTTGGTTTTTGAGTTGGATCAATTCCATGCGACGGCGGTCTTGGTCAGCATAGTCTTCTGCCTCACGGCGCATCCGTTCCACCTCCGCTGGACTTAATCCCCCCGTATTGGTAATCACAATACTTTGCTCTTTCCCAGTTCCTCGATCAGTGGCAGCGACTTTAAGAATGCCGTTGACATCGATTTCAAAGGTGACTTCAATTTGAGGTACACCACGGGGAGCTGGGGGAATACCAGTCAGCAGGAATTTTCCCAGGCTTTTGTTATCTCTAGCCATTGCCCGCTCCCCCTGCAATACATGGATTTCTACGGAGGTTTGTCCATCGGTAGCGGTGGAAAATACCTGGGACTTACTGGTAGGGATAGTAGTATTGCGCTCGATAATTTTGGTGAACACTTCCCCTAAGGTTTCTATACCCAGGGACAGGGGAGTAACATCCAGTAGCAGGACATCTTCGACTTCCCCGCCCAAAACACCAGCCTGAATTGCTGCTCCCAATGCCACAGCTTCATCGGGGTTAACCGAACGATCGGTAGCCTTACCATTAAAAAACCTTTTAATAGCATCCTGCACCGCCGGGATACGGGTCGAACCCCCTACCAGCAAAATCCGGTCAATCTCCTCTGGCTTGAGGTCACTATCTTTGAGCGCCTGCTTTACCGGTTCTATAGTTGCGTTAATCATGTCCCTGGATAGTTCTTCAAACTTAGCCCGGGAC
This sequence comes from Moorena sp. SIO4A1, assembly GCF_010672065.1. Classification (NCBI taxonomy): domain Bacteria; kingdom Bacillati; phylum Cyanobacteriota; class Cyanophyceae; order Coleofasciculales; family Coleofasciculaceae; genus Moorena; species Moorena sp. SIO4A1. The sequence goes on from NZ_JAAHHX010000038.1 coordinate 28,040, forward strand.
AACTCCATCTCTAAGTGTTTTGGTCCTGTTTCATCAGCAGTAATGAACGGCAAGTTGATGGGGGTGGCTACCATGCTAGACAGTTCAATTTTTGCCTTTTCCGCTGCCTCTCGCAAACGCTGAAGAGCCATTTTGTCTTGGGTGAGATTGATGCCCTCTTTGGCTTTAAAGTTTTCCACCATCCAGCGGACAATCACATTATCGAAGTCATCTCCCCCCAAATGATTGTTACCAGAGGTTGCCTTTACTTCAAAGACCCCATTCCCCAGTTGCAGAACTGAGACATCAAAGGTACCACCCCCCAAGTCAAACACCAAGATCAGCTGGTCTTGATCCAGCTTATCTAAGCCATAGGCAAGAGCAGCAGCAGTCGGTTCGTTTATAATGCGCAACACTTCCAAGCCAGCAATGGTACCCCCATCCTTGGTGGCTTGTCGTTGAGCATCGGTAAAGTAGGCAGGAACTGTGATCACGGCTTGAGTTACTGGTTCCCCAAGAAAGGTTTCAGCATCAGCCTTGAGCTTTTGTAAGATCATGGCCGAGATTTCCTGAGGGGTGTAATCTCGACGCCGAATCTTGACATCTACGGTCTCATCACGACCCTTAACACAGGTATAGGGGACACGGGAACGCTCTGTAGCGGTTTCATCCCAACGACGTCCGATAAAGCGCTTGATACTGTAGACACTGTTTTCCGCATTGGTCACTGCTTGACGCTTGGCCAGTTGACCCACTAGGTGCTCCCCTGATTTGCCAAATCCGACAATACTCGGTGTGGTTCGCCCACCTTCCGAGCTCGAAATGACTATGGGTTTACCTCCTTCTAAGACAGCAACACAACTATTGGTTGTGCCTAGGTCGATGCCAATAACTTTTCCCATAGGGTTGCGGGTTAAAGGTTATGTTAAGTTATTTTACTTTGATTTTTTGTTGAGTTGGTCAAAATAATAGAACTTCCCTTGGTGCTAAGTCCCTTTTGGTAGGATGATCTCAGACTGACACCAAAGGAAGCTTAACCAATCAATGGCAGCTAATTTTCTGGCTCAGCAGACTTCTGAGCTTCCGAGGTTTCCTGTGGTTCTACCGCAGCAGCTACTTTCACCATAGCGTGACGTAGCACCCGCTCCCCAAGGAAATAACCCCGCATTAGCTGTTCTATCACCACTCCTTCTGGATATTCATCCGTTGGTTCTCGCATAACCGCTTCGTGGAGATTGGGGTCAAACTCTTTCCCTTCTGGTCGCATCGCAGCAACCCCAAGGCGCTTGAGACTGTCTACCAGCTGTTTATAAACACCTTGATAGCTTTTGTGAATCGACATTTCCCCATCATTTTGAGGCTTAATTTGGGTACGCGCCCGTTCAAAATTATCTACTACTGACAATAACTCCGTGATGGTGTTTCCTTTAACTTGATGTTCCAAGTCTTCTTTTTCTTTAGCTGACCGTTTGCGGAAGTTCTCAAAATCTGCCGCAATCCGGATGTATTGAGATTTAAAGGAGTCACATTGCTGAGTTCGCTCTTCTAGTTGAGCTTTCAGAGCCTCATTTTCCTGCTTGATGGTTTCTATAATTTTGGAATCGTCCTCGGTAGGGGATTCATCGGTTGTTGCTGCTTGAGCTACCTCGGTCTGGGCTTCTTGGTCGTTGGGCCCTGACTCAGATGCTTCAGCAGCAGGGGATTCAGTTGGTTGTGCGGCTGTTGGGTTGACCTCTGAGTCAGAGGCTACGGCTACCGCTTCCGCCTGAAGATTATCTTCGAGTACCGTGGTGGACTCTTCATTTGTCTGCTGCGAAGTGTTATCTGACTGTTTTGCTTCGTCAATCATGCTCCACTCATCCCAATTCAATAGACTGCTAGTTTATCTATAATTTCTTACTAGCCAACCAATTTTCCAGCAAATTTTGTAAACTAACCTAGTTAAGTCTAACGACTATACCATGGGTTTATAAGCTCATTGAGAGTTGTTGCGACCTCAGACTACTTACCTCAACTGTCTGGTCTTCCAAGCCCTCCGTCAGCAAAAATGCTGGTCAAGGACAGGGTCGCCGATCAGATCCTTATGGCCTGTACCCTTACTTGCCCACCGACTGTGGTTTTTCCACGGACTGTCCTTGATGGCGCTACTTCCGTTGCCTGGTCTTGTTGCATACTTTTGCTGGTCTTGTTGCATAGTTGAATGTTGTGGCTAAATCAGTCATTAATCAAAATCTAGCATCTGAGATTGTGAACCACCTTGATGGATTAGGGGTTGATAATAATTATACAGCGAATGAGTTTGCTGAGTTTTTATGATGTATAATGTGATATTTAGCTACGACAAATTATCCGAGTCCGTCAATCTAACTAAAACGTAAAAATAAGGGAGTGGCTGCCACTCCTATGTTATTTAACATAAGGCTTTTGGGAATACTGTGTAAAGTAAGGAGACTTCCTATTCCGTCATGACTTACTCCTCATCTCAACGACGCGCCCTAGTAGTCCGTAACGATTTTTCTCCCTTTGGCAATAAACTGATTCAGGCTGGTTACGTTAATGCTGACCAGATGCAGGAAGCTTGGCTGGAAACTCGCAAGTCCGGAAGACCCCTGACGGAAGTCATCGAAGCAATGACCGGACGTCAGTTACCACCGGACTTGATCCGCCAATACAAGAAACAGCAGTTGTTTGAACTGAAAGTTCTTTTTGGTGTTGAGTCTCTAGATCCCGAAATTAGTGATATTTCTACTCAGCAAGTCGGTGGCTTGATCGAAACCCTGATTCCTATTGATATTTGCCGTCGCTATCACCTGCTCCCGATATCTAAGCATGAAACTGAGCCGCCATCGGTTTTGGTGGCAATGGTTTCTCCTGATGATCTAGAAGCCCAGGATGATTTGAATCGGATTCTACGACCTCAGGGAATCAAGTGGCAACGGATGGTAATCACTAAAGAAGACTATCAGCAAATCATTAGTCAGTATCTTGACGATCAGTTGGCACGGCAAAAGCAATTAGATCAACAAAAATCCGTAGATGTAAAGGAGGATTTAGAGAATTTAGGCTCATTTGAGAGTTTACAGGATGCCCCAGAGGAAGCGGAAGCAGACCTAGATTCTTCTTTGAATGAGGCCGGGGGAGCTCCAATCATCAACCTGGTTAACAAAATCCTGGCTAAGGCTTTACAAGAAGGGGTTTCTGACATTCACATTGAACCCCAAGAGGATCAGTTGCGGGTGCGCTATCGCAAAGATGGTGTACTGCGTCAAGCCTTTGATGCCTTACCACAGCGAATACATACAGCGGTGGCGGCTCGTTTCAAAATCATGGCAGATCTCGACATTGCGGAAAGACGCTTACCCCAAGACGGTAAAATTCGGCGTATGTTCCAGGGGCGGAAAGTTGACTTTCGGGTCAATACCTTGCCCAGTCGTTATGGGGAAAAGGTGGTTCTGCGGATCCTAGATAACGAATCCACCCAGTTGGGGTTGGATAAGTTGATCACAGACCCAGACACCTTAGAATTGGTCAGGGAAATGGCTAAGCGTCCCTTTGGATTAATCTTGGTGACGGGTCCAACGGGATCGGGGAAATCAACAACCTTGTATTCAATTCTGGCAGAACGTAATGACCCTGGCGTGAATATCAGTACTGCAGAAGACCCGATTGAGTATTCCTTACCTGGGATTACCCAAGTGCAAGTTATCCGGGAAAAAGGCATGGATTTTGCCTCAATTCTACGAGCTTTTCTGCGCCAAGACCCGGACGTGATTCTGGTGGGTGAGACCCGAGACAAAGAAACAGCTAAAACCGCCATTGAAGCAGCTTTGACTGGTCACTTAGTATTGACTACTCTACACACTAATGATGCGGCTGGTGCGATCGCTCGTTTAGATGAAATGGGTGTTGAACCCTTCATGGTTTCTGGTGCCTTGCTGGGAGTGTTAGCTCAACGATTGATGCGGCGTGTTTGTTCCAATTGCCGCATTTCTTACCAACCAAGTTCTGCGGAACTAGCGCGCTATGGTTTATCATCCTCTAGAGAAGGGGGGATTACCATCTATCGCGCCAATACCCTGACACCGGAGCAAATTGCTGAAGCTAGGGCACAAGGTACACTCTGTAAAACCTGTAATGGTATTGGTTACAAAGGACGGGTTGGTGTTTATGAAGTTATGCGCATCTCTGAAAACCTGCAAGCCTTAATCAACGAAGGTGCCCCCACGGAGGAGATTAAGGAAGCTGCTGTAGAGGAAGGGATGATCACCATATTAGCCTATAGCTTGAATTTGGTAAAGGAAGGTTACACCACCTTTGAAGAAGTGGAACGAGTAACCTTTACTGATTCCGGCTTAGAGGCAGAACTCAAAGCTAAGCGCAAGAGTTCTCTAACCTGTGTCACTTGCTCAGCTCAATTACAGCCGGAGTGGCTAGACTGTCCTTACTGTATGACACCGCGTTTTCAAAATTAATTTAGTTATTAGTATATTGTTTGAACAATTGGCTATTTTATTTTGACTAATGACTAATCACTAACGACTACTGAGGTTTTTAAGGGAGACAACATTATGGAACTGATGATTGAAGACTTGATGGAGCAGATGATTGAGATGGGGGGGTCAGATATGCACATCCAAGCGGGTGCGCCAGTCTACTTCCGCGTCAGTGGTAAACTCCAACCCATTGATGACCAAGCCCTGAACCCTCAAGCCTGTCAGCGATTGATTTTCAGTATGCTTAACAATTCACAGCGTAAGGAATTGGAGCAAAACTGGGAACTTGATTGTTCCTATGGTGTCAAGGGGTTGGCTCGTTTCCGTGTCAATGTTTACAAAGAACGGGGTTGCTATGCGGCTTGCTTGAGGGCTTTGTCTTCCAAGATTCCTAACTTTGAAAAATTGGGTTTACCGGATGTGGTGCGGTCGATGAGTGAACGACCAAGGGGAATGGTATTGGTCACCGGACCCACGGGTTCTGGGAAAACCACTACCCTAGCAGCCATGATTGACTTAATTAACCGCACTCGGGCAGAACATATTCTGACAGTGGAAGACCCGATAGAATATGTGTTTCCTAACATCAAGAGCTTGATTCACCAACGTCAAAAAGGTGAAGATACCAAGAGCTTTGCCAATGCCTTGAAGGGGGCACTGCGGGAAGACCCGGATGTGATTTTGGTGGGTGAAATGCGGGATATGGAAACAATTGCTCTTGCTATTTCCGCAGCTGAAACCGGTCACTTGGTATTTGCAACGCTACACACTAACTCAGCTGCTCAAACTGTAGACAGGATCATTGATGTGTTCCCATCTGGACAGCAAGCTCAAATCCGAGCTCAGCTGTCTAACTCTTTGATTGCAGTATTTAGTCAATGTCTAGTACCGAAGAAAAATCCTAAACCTGGTGAGTTTGGTAGGACTATGGCTCAGGAAATCATGGTAGTGACACCAGCTATTTCTAACCTGATCCGGGAAGGAAAAACTTCTCAAGTTTATTCTGCTATCCAAACCGGTATGAAATTGGGAATGCAGACCCTGGAACAAGCTTTAGCGAATCAGGTTAAATCTGGCTTGATCTCTTTGGAAGTAGCACTTAGTAAAAGTTCTAAACCCGATGAATTGCAACGTATCCTTGCTGGTTCTGGAGGGATGAATGCTAAGGGCGTTAGAGCGAAGGCGACTCGCTAGTCTAGAGAAAGCACGGACTCTTACCATAAAACTTGCGATTAGACTTAATCTAGAAAAAAGCCATGCCTACTTTTATTGCTCAAGTTCGGGACAAATCAGGCAAAGCCAAAAAACAAAAAATTGAAGCTGCTACTCCTGAACAAGCCCGCAGCATCCTAGAAAATCGGTATTCTGCTGTTGGCAGCGTCAAGAAAAGCTTAGATGTTAGCTTTAGCCTGTCTGACCTTTCCGAAAAATTTACCAATGTCACGATCAAAGACAAAGCGGTCTTTTCTCGTCAGTTTGCCGCTATGGTTAATGCTGGTGTGGCTATCGTCCGCTGTCTTGGGGTATTAGGGGAACAGTGTTCTAATCCTAAGCTGAAAAAGGCTTTGATGAACATCAGTGGCGAGGTCCAACAAGGAACTAATCTATCGGATGCTATGCGTAAGCATCCAGATTGTTTTGATACTCTTTACGTGAGTATGGTTCAGGCTGGGGAGGTTGGGGGTGTGCTTGATGAAGTGCTCAACCGATTAGCTAAGCTGCTGGAAGATATGAATCGGCTGCAAAACCAAATCAAATCAGCTATGGCTTACCCTAGTGTGGTAGGTTTCTTAGCCCTACTGGTTTTTCTGGCAATGACGATGTTTCTGATCCCAATCTTTGCTGGGATATTTCAAGATTTAGGAACGGAATTGCCAGCTTTAACTAAGTTTATGCTATGGTTGAGCGGCATCCTTAGAAGTTGGAAAGTATTGATTCCCATTGCTGTTGTAATTGTATTAGTTACAGCTTTTAAGTATTACTATAAAACCCCAATGGGGAAGTTGCAAATTGATGCTTTGCAGTTGAAAATTCCCCTGTTTGGTGAGTTGAATGAAAAAGGCTCTGTAGCTCGCTTTTGCCGAGTGTTTGGCTCCTTAACTCGTTCGGGAGTACCGATCCTGAATTCTTTAGATATTGTAAGAGATACAGCGGGTAACCAGGTAATTGCTAATGCTATTGACTCAGCTAAGTATGAGATTCAACAGGGTGGGATGATTAGCCTGGCCTTACAACGAGAAAACGTTTTTCCTCCTTTAGCAATTCAAATGATTAGTATTGGGGAAGAGACGGGGGAGTTGGATTCTATGGTGATGAAAGTTGCTGACTTCTATGAAGATGAAGTCGAGCAAGCGGTTAAAGCACTAACTAGTATCTTGGAACCAATTATGATTGTAGTTTTGGGAGGCATGGTTGGTGTGATATTGGTATCTATGTATTTACCAATGTTTAAAGTGTTTGACACTATGGGCTAATTCGATGCCTGTTCAGAAATCTGATTACGAAGCTTGGCTAGCAGAGTATAGTAACCATGATGGTGCGATCGCACTCCTGAAATCCTATCGACCTTACCTGGAAATGATTCCTAGTATGCGCCGACCTTACGAGAGTGTGATCACCATTCCCTTGCCAGTAGTGAGAATTCGTCACTCGCCATCCTCCTTAGGGCATAAAAGTGTTAGCCATGGCACTGTTACCGAAGCGGTAGGTTTGCCCTGTGATCTAGCTATGGTAATGTGTGATCCGGAATGGAAAGTCAAGATGGAGATAGAGATTCTCCTATTCATCCATCGTCCCCATGAAGACTTTTCTGACTTGCTCAGTCGCTGGCGTCAGACCCAAGTTTTACTGGACAAAGACTATGAATGGCTAATGCCTCCTGGCTATCAACACATTCTCAGTGATGGCGTAAACCGTATCTATCCCCTCTTTGTGGTTTTCCCAGAGACACCCCAACGGATTCAGCGAGGCTTACTAGGGGCTAGTTTACCATTTGTGGTACAAACGACCGATACCATTAGTCTGGAACAGGATGAAAAATCCAGCTTAGTTGAAAAGGGTGAGGAGATGGGGAGATGGGGAGATGGGGAAATGGGGAAATGGGGAGATAGGGAGATGGGGAGATAGGGAGATGGGGAGATAGGGAGTGTGGGAGATAGGGAGTGTGGGGAGATTTTGATTAAGGGTAATTATCAGGAAATTATTTTAGTATAGCGTTTTTCTCAGCTATAAACAGAAGAGGGCTCGCCCAAAGGTGGTGCGTTACGGGGCGGACTATCCCAACCCGGGCGTTGAGGCGGAAAATCAAGGGCTTTCCGCCCCTAACGCACCCTACGCACTATAAACAGAAGAGGGGTCGCCCAAAGGTGGTGCGTTACGGGGCGGACTATCCCAACCCGGGCGTTGAGGCGGAAAATCATAGGAAGTCCGCCCCTAACGCACCCTACGCACGATTCCCGATTCCCGATTCCCGATTCCCGATTCCCTACTCCCTACTCCCTACTCCCTACTCCCTACTCCCGACTATTTCACAAACTGGGGCATGACTTCAGCAGCAGTCAATAGACCATAAATCCCTTTGTGATGTAGGGAAACTCCAGCTTTTAGATAGCCAAAGGCGGGACCACAGACATTAGCCGCCATGCTGGTTTCATCACCAAGGGTAAAGGTGTGAGTGGAAATCTTACCCTCAAAGGTGCGACCTGTGATTTGGACATTGGTACTGAGGGGTTTTTTAGGATTGCGGGTATCCACGACACCACCAACAGAAACGCGATCGCGTGAGCAAATCCCTGCTAGTTCCAGCATCACATCATCAGCATGTTCCATATTCTCTAGGCTGATGATGCCTTGGGTTTGATCTAATAACGCTTCGACTTCAGCATCACTCATGGCTTTGGCTCGTTCTACATCATAACCGGGAAGGTGAGCAATATCTTCTCGAATGGTGGCTCGATAGGCTTCCCAGTTAGCAATCCCTACCCCAAAGGTAATGTTGACACTGTGAATCTCGGCATAGCTTTGAGATGCGATCGCAGCAGCAGCGGTCAATAGTCCTGGTGTAGCACCGCAGCCAGTCATATAGGTAATTCCAGCGGCTTGCAATTCATCTTGCAGTTGCAACAGTTGTTCTACAGCACTAGTGCGCTTGAGAGCATCTACTAACACTCCCTGCCAACCCGATTGAATAAATTGCTTAACTACCGATGCCATAAAGGTATTCGGTAAATTTGGCAGTGCTAAGAAATATCCATCTACTGTCGCGTTTTGGATTAAGTCTTCGATACTGTTGCTACTTAAAGTGCCACCTGGTTCTACATAACCCAATGAACCTTGGGATTGGTAGGTCTGGATACAACGGTCAGGATTTAAGCCAGCTGGGTCATAAACATAACCTTTCCGGTCAGCTGCTGCTACCCAAAGCATTTCTCCCTTAGGAGCTAAGACTCTGGTAGCGGCTTGACCTAATCCCCCAAAGCCTAAAACCCCTACTCGTATTCGCTCTAATCCATTGGGATTGGCGGTTTTGGGGTTATTTACACCTCTGACTTGCGTTTCACTCATAACTTATAGACTGTTTCGCCGAACTTTAATAATTCATACTTCATACTTCATACTTTGCCCAGTCCCCTCAATTCTCTATATTTTGTTAATGTCAGCATTCAGCCGTCAGCCGTCAGCCGTCAGCCGTCAGCCGTCAGCCGTCAGATGTCACATATAGGCCAAGGCTTTTGGCTGTTCGCGTAGCGTGCGCATTAGCTGATAGCTGATAGCTGAGAGCTGAGAGCTGATAGCTGATAGCTGATAGCTGATAGCTTACTTGTTAATAAACCATTTTTGGGTTATACCACCCCTTGACTATTCCCTAAAGTTACGAGAAACTTACAAAATATTAAAGTATACACTCGATTTACTATAAACTTATGTTAATGTTGTTTGCGCCATGATCTGAATTATTATCATTTGATTAATGACCAGCTATAGCACTGGTCAGTGATCAGTGATATCAATCCGGGATTAGATACTCCTGGACTGGTGCAACAACCGGTGCCACAACCTCTAAATAGGCATAAACGGAGCACTAAGGCGACTATGGAAACATTAGAGTTTGTAATTTATCCAGATGGTCGAGTCCAGGAAAAAGTCACTGGGATCATCGGAGCATCTTGCGCAGAGGTAACAGCTGCTATTGAAGCTCAGCTAGGACGAGTCGTATCTGTTGAGAAAACATCAGATTACTTCGACCAAAAGCTTGAACTGTCGGCAACAGCGACAACTCAAGCTACGGTTAGCCATTGGTAAATTTGTGTTCCAGTTAGTAAATTCGTTTAATTACCAAACATGTCTCATTTCAGCACTATCAAAACCCAAATCCGTAACCGTTCATCCTTAGAAACTGCTTTAACTGACTTAGGGATTGATTGGGAATCTGGTCCTAGCCCTGTGCGCGGTTATCAAGGCCAAACTCGCACTGCTGAAGTAGTGATTGAGCAAGAGAATGACTACGACATCGGTTTTAGTTGGAATGGTAACGCTTACGAACTAGTTGCTGATTTTCAGTATTGGCAACAGCCTTGGTCTGTAGATGGTTTCCTACAACGGGTAACCCAGCGTTACGCTTACAACACAGTAATTAAGGAAACTGCTAAGCAAGGCTTTGAGGTTGCTGAGCAACAAGATAATAAAGATGGTTCAATTCGTTTAGTGGTACAACGCTGGAGCGCGTAATGTCTGAGTTCTCACCGACGCCAGAGCGTTCGGGTTTAGAACCAGAGTTAGGGGGTGTCTTTCGAGATGCTCCAGAGCGGTCTGGTTTTGAGCCAGAGCTAGGGGGTATTCTGCGACAAAAAGGTGTTTACGTTGATGAAATTACCTGCATTGGCTGTAAACACTGCGCCCACGTCGCTCGCAATACGTTTTACATGGAAGCCGACCACGGTAGATCCCGGGTTTTTCGGCAAGATGGCGACCCAGAAGAGGTGATACAAGAAGCGATAGACACTTGTCCAGTAGATTGTATCCACTGGGTTGATTACACTAAGCTTAAAAATCTAGAAGACGAGCGACAATATCAGGTAATTCCTAGAGCAGGATTGCCTATTGAACCAAGTGTTGTGGCTGCCAAAATTAAGGAGAGGAAGCTGGCAAGGAAGCTTAGGAAAAAACGTACCTAGGCTGAATGCGATCGCGTTTAATAGTAATTAATCCTCGATGGCTTAGAGCCGTTGGGGGTTTTGTGTTGTGTTATCGCAATGGTTGGATTTTAGGGAATCGGGAATCGGGAATCGGGAATCGGGAATCGGGAATCGGGAGCAGGGAAACGGAAAATGCGATCGCGTAGGGCGACCAAAGGTCAATCGCGTAGCGGCTCTTTCAACAAAGATACCGTAAAACTGCAAATTACTTTAGTATAGCACAAACATATCTTTATTTCTAATAATATCAAAAACTCTTTGGCTCTCTTTCTTACTACTCCCTACTCCCTACTCCCTACTCCCTATTCCCTTCCTACGACCAAATCCCACAGGGCATCAATACCACTGCCAACATAGTCGGAATCCTGGTGTTGTTCAATCCATTCAATCACAGTAGGCAGAATATGATTGGATGTTTTGCCCAATTTGCCAAAGGCTTCGGTTGCGTCCCTACGCAGATAATAATTATCATCCATTAGTAGTGCTAGTAGAACGCTGACTACTGTTTCTGAGCTGTTGTTCAATCTGCCCAAGGCTATAGCTGCGTCACTAATCACATAATAATCATCATTCTGAAGCCGTACTAGGAGGGCATTAACTACGCTTTCTGAACTGTTGCCCAAATTGCCCAAGGTTCTGGCTGCGTCCCTACGCACATCAGAATTCTGATCCTGAAGCCCTGCTAAAAGCGTGCTGACTAAAGTTTCTGAGCTATTGCCCAAATTGCCCAAGGATTCGGCTGCCTTCCAACGCACACTAAAATTATCATCCTTTAGCTGTGCTAGGAGGGCGTTGACTACGGTTTCTGAGCTGTTGCCCAATTGTCCCAAGGCATAGGCTGTCCACCCACGCACACCAGAATTATCATCCTTTAGCTGTGCTAGGAGGGCGTTGACTACGGTTTCTGAGCTGTTGCCCAATGCCCCCAAGGCATAGGTTGCCTCCCAACGCACATCAGAGTTATTATTCTGAAGCAGTGCTAGGAGGCGATTGACTACGGTGTCTGAGCTGTTGCCCAATTTACCCAAGGCTTCGGCTGCACTACTACGCACATAATAGTGATTATCCTCAAGCAGTGCTAGGAGGCGGTTGACTACGGTGTCTGAGCTGTTGCCCAATTTACCCAAGGCTTCGGCTGCACTACTACGCACATAATAGTGATTATCCTCAAGCAGTGCTAGGAGGCGGTTGACTACGGTGTCTGAGCTGTTGCCCAATTTACCCAAGGCTTCGGCTGCCTTCCAACGCACATAAGAATTATCATCCTTTAGGCGTGCTAGCAATATTGTAATTACCTGATCCTTTTCCCCTAACTCGGCTCGATAGTTGAGCAATCGCCACTCATCAATTAAATCCGTTCGCGTAGCGTGGCCTACGGCCAATTGCTCCTTCAACATCTCCAGAGCTTGCCCCTCAAAATCCGTTTCATACAAACTACAAATTATTTTATCAATCTGCTCGTAAACCCTCTCGCCAACTCGCTCCTCACTACTCACCTCCAACTCAACCAACCGCTCTAAAATCTCTTGAACCAAATCACGATCAGCACCACGCAAATTTTTCGGGTCTTCTGCCAAACAATTACCAGCAAAGAGCAAATCCCGGTGTAACCAATCCTCATAGTCACTAGTATTATTCAATACTGCTCGAATTGCCTTTGCCGCATTTTTTGGTTTTTGTTGTGCTATCAGCAATAATAACACTTCGCGCCAGTGGGAGTCATGTAAATGCTCCCGAATATGATTCAAAACTATTCCAAAATCATACTCATTCTCCGCTTGATAGTTAATCTCCTGAGCACACAAATATTCTTGAAATGTCTTATGGACAAACCCATAACAATCTTGCCCCTGCTGATTCAATAAACCGGTGCGATCGCGAATTAAGGTTACAAATGCTTCTGCTTCTTCTTTAGCTTGATATAACTGCACCTGCTTCAATGTTTTAATCTCTTTACTCAACTGAGCAATTAAATCATCTTGATTAATAATGGTGCTCCCTTCGTTATCGTCACTATTTCCTTGGCTATGAATCCAATAAGCTAACAATTCCATCAATCGGCGCAAATCATAGAAATCTAGATACTTAAATAGTCCCTGATTGCTGATTTCTTTGTTAGCATCCCAAGAGGTTAACAAGGTTTTGACTGCGCAATTGTAAAGCTCAAACCGTTCTTTGGGCAATACCGCTTGATACCGATGAATTAATGCAATAATTGTCAACAATAACGGATTCCGTGCCAACAAGGTAATCCGGTCATTATCATCCAGCGCCTTTCGTAAACTTTGCTTGCGCCTTTCCGCTTCTGCTTGGTCTTGAAACCGACTGTTATACCAGTTATCAATAAATGCGGAAATCTTCTGGTCATCAAAGGGTTGGATTTGATAGTGGGGAAATTCCTCAGTGCGGAAAAAATCCCGTCGATAACCAGCGGGTCTAGATGTAATAATAGCGCGATTTCTGTCAAACTGTCCTAAAAAATTCTCGATGCGCCTAACTACATCATGGCGTTTAGCCTCTTCTGCTACTTCATCCAAACCATCGAGCAATATCAAGGCTCTACCATCAGACAACCAATGCTCAAAAAATCCCACTGGTAACGGTTTCACTGCCATCGTGTTTTCCGCAAATATCCGAGCATAGTCGATCAAGCTTTTATCGAGATGTCTCGCAAAGTCTCGCATCCTGATTAAAATCGGTAGCCAATCGGTATCACCATCTAATCCTAAAATGTCAGGATTTTGCTGAGCTAACATTACTGCAAAATAGCTCATCAAGGTGGTTTTACCAGAGCCTGGGGCACCCAAGATTACCACTCGTCTCCACTGACTTTGGCTCAATAACTGCTGAGCCAAAAATTTGCAGCCAGTTGTCTTTTCCAATAGCAGCTTTTCTGGCTTTTCCCCACTACCAGCTGCTAACAACTCCCGCTCCCAAGCGCCAGCAGTTGATACGTCTTCCACTACATCTGGCATTACGAAAATCTGGGCTAACTTCTCGGATTTTTCTACATCTTGCCCAGGCACAGCAATGCCAGCAAATTTGACATGATTATACCAGTTAGCTAACTGTTGATTATAATCCTGTTTAGCTACCTGAAATTTTATATAAGTATCCGTGTGCTGAAAATACGCATTAATAAATGTCTCTATCCAAGGCTTGAGACTGTCTTGATTTAGTTCAATAGTCTTGGATTCAGCTTCTTGTTGAAATACCGTGCTTAAAATATCCCGGTCTGGCTTCCCTTGATTAAATAACGGTTTCTGTAATTCTGCGACAACAGCAGAATGAGTAAAATAGTGGTTCAAAAACCGATTAACTCCATTCCAGCCATCCGGGGGAGCGTGAAAAAATAAGCGCTGTTGACTATCCAGTTGTTTGTCCCATTGATCAACCGCTTCTGCTCCGGCTTTGATGGCTTTTTCGATATCGCTTTTAGTCAGGGATTGAGTTAAGCGCTTACCTGCTTCTTTAGCAACAATACTTAACAATGGTGGCGCTATTTGCGATAGTTCCAAACCAGCCAAAAGGGACACGGCTTCCATAATTTATAGGTAGTTATGTTGGATTGGTTTAATTATAGCAATTTATAAAGCAGGGAGCAGGGAGCAGGGAGCAGGGAGCGGGGAGCAGGGAGCAGCGAAGCTTCCGCTAAGAGCGATCGCTAATTAAAAACATCAGTAAAAAAATACTAATCTTTTTTTTAATATACCCCCTTACGAAAAAAATATAAAAAAATAAATAAAATTTACTTGACAAAATAAATGATTATTTATTAACATAAAAATGTCCCAAAAACAACAGCAAAAAACATTATGGACATCGAAAACTTTCTCCCAAATTTTGAGTATAATCCCAACAATCCTAATCTCCCTGAATTATTTAGCCAACCCCAGCCAGGACGGGAGCAAATCAAACATATATTGATCGGTTCTCCCAAAACTGTGCGGGTCACAATCTATAATCTTTATGGCCGTGGCTACGCCCAAGTTCATGAGTGGAGCACTCCTCAACCTACCGGAAATCCTAGTGAGGTGATCAGTATATTGATTCGACATCTGTTGGTAGATTAAGATAGCAAGTTGCCAGGGATGCCAATCCCTGTCTTGATGCAGTCGCTCATGGGGGAAACCCCCAAGACCGCGCTGCATCGCTGGCGACAGGTCAAAACTCAGGAGAAAGTACGACGTCTTAAGTCTAAGACCTAAGTTAGTATGTTGTTGATTTGGTGAACACATAGTCAAGAATCCTAGGGCTCTTGACTATTACAAAAAATAATTCGGTCAAGCATTGGAATTAACCAGAACTTGACCGAATTTTTTTTGTTGAGGGAACAGGGAATCGGGAACAGGGAGTAGGGAGTAGGGAGTAGGGAATCGGGAATCGGGCAGTAACGCACCACTGGGTCAAGCAGCTTTAATGACATGCACTCACATCACCCACAGCACCCATAGTGATAATGCAATAGTTTTTCTAACTTCCCACGCTAACCACTCATATCACCCCTGGTGTTAATGCAATAGTTTTTCTATCCGACCACCCTCATAACCCTCATTGCCCTTACAACCCCTGACGTTAATGCAATAGTTTTTCTGGCTGACCACCCTCATAACCCTTATAACACTCATGATGCTTTCGATACTTCTCACCCACCCCTTGCATTTTCTAAAAAATCGTGTTAATATAACAATATCGTTAAAGCAATGGTTTTGCAGCCATGATGATTTCTACCGCACAAGCCGCTAAATTACTAGGTATCTCTGCCACTCGCGTCCGTTTCCTTTTGAGCAAGGGCAGAGTCAAAGGAGCTTATAAGGTCGGTAGAACTTGGGTGATTCCTTTATTTGATGGCATGCCAGTGGTCACGCCTGGCACTCGCGGACCGAAGCGGAATTGGTCAAAGCTTACAAATTACACGAAGGCGGTCATCCACGTTAATCAGAAAGTGATTCGCCAAAATCACAACACCGGCGAACGCAATCCGGTGATTACGGTCAAACGAGGCTCTAAAAATACTTACGGTCATACTGTCGAAGTCAATGGCCCTTGTCGGGTGATGTATCGCCCAGATGATCCCCTACATTGTGGAGCACGGGTATGGATTGAGACGATTTCTGATTTTAAGGTCATCGCCTAAGCGGTCAGCGGTCAGCCGTCAGCCGTCAGTGGTCAGGTTCATGTAGGGTGGGCAGTGCAGCAGAAGACAGATAATTAAGCTTGCAAACCACGTTGCACTGCCCACCCTACGATTAATAGACCTCTTGCTGATAACTGATAGCTGATAGCTGATAGATAGTTCATGTAGGGTGGGCAGTGCAGCAGAAGACAGATAATTAAGCTTGCAAACCACGTTGCACTGCCCACCCTACGATTAATAGACCTCTTGCTGATAACTGATAGCTGATAGCTGATAGCTGATGGCTGATGGCTGATAGCTGATAAACTTGATATTAGCCCAGAGAGTTGTGGTCAGTCAGTAGTTTTTCAACTCTAGCTTCTTCAACTTTCGAGGTTAGTTTTTTCGATTCATGGATATCTCGTGTAGTTTTAGCGATGTTGATGCTAGAGCCAATAGAGAAAAGTAAACCGATACCTAAGTAGCCTTTGATCCAGTTATCTGCTGGCAAATTGGCAATGCCAATAGCCATAGCAAAAACCGAAATAACAAAAGACGCCCAAGACTGAATTACCCAACCTGTACTATGGCTTTGGTTACTAAATCGTTCTTGCATGTTACTCAACCTTTAAGTGCGATAATATTAATGAATTTAATTTTGATCATACAAAGCTTATTGTCTAGTAAGTTGAGAGCAATGACAGTTTTTGGAGCTGCATACAATAGCATTTATCGAGTAAGTCAAATAGGTGGAGGGGCAGGAGTTAGGTAAGCATTCAGCTATCAGTGATCAGCCGTCAGCTCATCAACAACCGTCGCCAGCTGAACCAACTGTCCCCAAGCTGATCAAGTATCCCTACTAAGGTGGTATGATTCTTCAATTTTCCCAATTACTGTACACTCCAGACTTCACCCCCAGTAAGGGTAACAATTCTGCTTATTTCCCAGTCATGTGAGGTAGATAAGTTGTGGATTTTAGGCAATAGGGAATAGGCAATAGGGAATAGACAATAGATAAAACTAGGAAAGAGAACCGATAATTTTTTCCTGTTCTTATAAATCAGCATTGGGTTTTATGATTTATTTGGAAATGCTATAGTTGAGCTTATTAAGATGCTATGGCACACCTGAAAAACTGGAAAACCATGACTTTATATGATTCTAATCCTAACACAAAAGCCCAACCCATAACTAAGGATTTGGTATCCATTTCTTAAGCCATTGATTCTGATCTGGCTAATTATAATTTTTGATTGTATATGTCATTGGTTTGCTAATTTTAAAATTCAGCATAAGTATTGGTGGTTAAATTATTTGTAGCTTAAGGGATTGAGTTACAGTTTGTAAAACTAGGTGATAAAAGACTAGTAAAGGGTTGATGTCAAATTATGTCAAAAAATTTTTTTTTCGGGCTTTAACACTGTATAATACCATTCGAAGTATGAAAATTATGTCAAAAAAAGCAAGTATGTCACAAAACATTAATCAAAGGAGAACAGTTCATGATTTTCCCAACGTGATTGCTGTCAAACGACAGGACTGTCTAGGTGGTTTTTTCACACCCACTCTTGCGGATATTACGGTTAAGCATAAAATGCTAGAGGACTATTTTCGTTCGCCAACCGTAGGTTTGCTCTTACCTCTTGGCTCTAAGCGGGAACAGGATACTTTTCCCGAAACTTTGAACTATTGCCTAAACTGGGGGATTGCATTAGAGAGAATTGTCGTGATACATTCACCGCGAGCGCAAGCTGTCGTGGATCACTTGGGGCTGAAGGAAAAAGGCTGCGTGATTCTCAACGAAGCAGCTATGCTTGATTTATTTAACCTAGAGCGCATTCACTCACTTTTTGCAGTCGATCTTGCCAAACATAAAGGCAAAGGAAGAGCCTTTTCGATGGCTTTTGCTTACTTGAAATATGTTAAGCAATGGCAGAAACTCAAAGATCTATTTGTGCTTGATGTTGATATCAACGCTACCCAATATCGACCACTTCACTATTTGGGATATGCCCAAGCTATTTTTCCAGATCAAGAGCGTCTATTTCTGCTCACGGCACAAAACAATACACTCAGGGATAATCACTATCTTTTTGTGATGCGCGATCCCTGGCGACATGAAAACGAACTTGGTTGCCACTATGCTAAACATTTTGATCGGCTCGTCTGGTCTCTAACTGGTGAAACAATGTTGAGATGGGATATGCTAGTCGAGCATATTCCTTTTGCGATCGCTTATGGGATGGAAACGGTGTGGCAGCTTTTTGCGGCAGATTGGGTTGCCCTTTCCCAGCAAGGTAACTATAAAGTTGCCCAAGTAGTTAACCCACAAACAAAAAGAGACGGGGGGAGTCTGGGGCAAAGTGGGCGTTGCTATGATGCGACGATGTACCGTCAATTGAGTCTGATGGCTTGGTTTCTGATTAAATATGGCAAACCGCTATATAAATTCACCCCAGAAGATTACCATACTGTTAATACCCGTTTAAGTCTGGTAAATCGTACTGCAATCTTGCCAGATAATGAAGACCATGGCCTCCCTTATGACGTTCAACTCCATTCTGATCTCTTTATCCCCCCTTTGGGAATGCTAGCCTCTGAAGATTGTTTAAATATTTAGCATTATTTAGCATTCCAAAGAGCTTAGACCACAAGTGTTGAATTGAGTAATAAACGTTACCCAAAATAACTGATATCTCTATACCATTTTTGTTAAACAACTTCATCAAGACACAGAGCAGGAATTACGATAAACATATACTTCTGGGCACTTGTCAGGCAAAAGGCTTGCATAAACAAGAATCGAAAACTACTTCTGCCCGATTCCCGACTCCCAGGGCGTGCGCTTTCCGACTCCCTGCTCCGTGCTCCCTGCCTAAATTTGAAACCGCAAAGCAGTTTATCGCCCAAGGGGCACGAGGATTATTACCGGAATCGGTCTTGGAGCATTTTGGTGAAACAGAGTGGAGTGCGCAACGGATTTGCGCTGGGTGGAACTCTTGCTTATGCTTGTGGATGCAATCCTCAGGTTTTTGGCAATGGAACACAGGAGGTTCTAGATGAGTGATTTCTTAACTCAGAACTGGGAAAAATTCTTAGAAATTCAGGCTATTGGTGATTGGAATGGCATATGGACTCGGCTGGCAGGGAATGGGGAGTTAGTAGAACGTTGTCTTGATGCAGTCGCTCATGGCGCATGGGTCTGTGTGCGGAACCTGCGTCCGCACCGCTGTTTGCCCCGTGGAAACCCCCTTTGGCGGCGCTGCATCGCTATCGATATGAAGATGGTAGGAGTGAGTCTAGAACATTTGGTCCTTACAAAAAAGGGAAGCTAACAACTCCCTTCTTAGACTATAGCTGGACTTGGGGATACACACCTAAGATTGAGCGGGGCCAGTTATATTATTTTGAGACATGCCTCAAGCACGAAAGGTTAGGAGTGAGTGGCGGCTGTAAGTATCTCGAAGATGGCTCATTACATCATGTTACCTCTATCTGGGAGACACTAGACTTCTTTCGAGGAGAGCCTAAAGAGATAGACTATACTTCTTCTGACAATTGGAAGGGGAGTATGATTTCCACTATAACCCCAGACTTAATTATCGCAACTACCAGTGATTGTCAGTGGAAGCCTATAGATGAATTAGCCCAGGAAAATATTATAGTCAGCTTCTCCCATGGAGTGACTGTTAGTCTCCCAGAAAGGTATGCCTATGATAGAGAATCTCTTATAATCACGGATTGGTTAGTGAATCCCGGTCTTTTAAAAAGGGGAATCCGTCACTATAACCAGGAAATTCTCTCACTTTTCCCTAATGAATTTCATGAGATAACATCTTCAAATATTTATTGCAATTTTTTTTGCGATCGCATAAACTGGATTATAATTAGATTTAATAACAACAATGGGCACAATCAGGATCAGGATCAAAAAAAGCGATCGCTTGATTACTGATAGATAGCAAACTTCGGGATTAGGAATAACAAAATTGTAACACAAAAACACACAATACAAAAAAAATCATGATCCGGTGACTAATTATATGGAATTAAAAGAGCAAAACTGGAAAAACTTCACGGAAAACCATTTGCGGGATTGGCATGGTATTTGGACAAGGTATTCTCCTGAAGGAGAGATAATAGAATCATTTCAAAGTCTAAGAAGCTTCCGCAGCAATCCAGAACAAACAGAACTTTATCACACTAATCGTTATATATACGCTGACGGTAGGATAGAAGAAAAAAAATGGCAGTCTAAGAAACAGGATAAGGTGTTACCTGATGGAATGGTTCACCCAGCATTTCCGTCAATGAGATCATTTTTCTTTGAACAAGGTGCAGCTACATGGTCAGCTAAACAGTTAGAACCTGGTTCGATCTTTCAACCGGCTGAATTGTTCTTCAAACATGAAGATATAAGACATAGTGTGCCAATTCTTTATGATACTAATGGCAGTTTGATGCGGATAGTGAGTATCCGTGAAGATGCAGCAGACTTCCCCAGTAACTATTGGTCAAAGGAAATCAATCTCTTACCTGAGAGAAATCTGAGTGGTAACTGGCAAGGAACTTCTGTTACCATGACCCCAGATTTAAAGGTTTCTGACCCAATAGCAACTCAACTAAACTGGCCCTTGGCAGGAAACAAAATGTTCTTTTTCCCTGATGGTATTTCTCTGAGTTGTCCTACTCAAGTCAGTATTGGCACTTCCTTTACCATTGCGGCAAATTGGCTAGTGACAGATTCCCAACTGCAACAACTTAGCGTTAACTATGATAATTATGGAGCCTTTTCTGGCTTGACGCTCGAACTATTGCACCTTTAAACTATAGAGCACTATCCCTAATGATTTGGATTTGGCATCATTTAGGGATCATACTTGATATTTTTGACGAAAACCAAAATAAAATAGGGATACTAAATGAATTGTGATAATTTTTGTTCCCTACTCCCTACTCCCTAATCCCTACTCCCTGTTACATTTACTAGAGTTTTCTTAAGCTAATGAATTTAAATAAGTTTGTCGATCCCCGATATGATATTTGGATGAAAACAGCAACTATGCTGGAAGAACGTTATCTTTCCTTGGATAGTAATGTTGATTGGGATGGGTTACCAAAAAATATTCCTTCGGCTAGCAAAGAAAGAATACAGAAAATTTTTGATAAAATTAACAACAGTGAAAACCTTAATAAAGGAGAGCGAATTTTTTTGATAATGTTAAAGCTGCTCAATGATACCCCTGTCAATAATGGAGCAGAAATTATCAAACAATTACAAAACCCTATTTGTGAAATAGAAACCATATTTGTGCCTTGGGAGATTGTCTTAGAAAATCAAAAAAGGAATCATCATGAAGCTGAAACTGATCCGATGAAATTAGCTGAGTTATATCGAACTGATTCCACAGAAAGAGCGATTAAAGACGCAAGAGCTGGTATTCCTCCTCAACAACGAGATCAATTTTATCGTGGGATTATGAAACCGCCATCAGAAACAGCTTCTCGTCGCAATATTTTTCCTGGAAAAGTAATTTATGGACTCACTGGACACTTAATTACCATTGATGAAAGTAGTGGTGCTATCCAAATTCAACAAGTTGGTGAACCTTATCAGTCTACAATCACAGGTCTTTGGTTTGATAAAGACTATTTTAAATCGATGCCTAACCGCCCCTATGTCTTTCAAAAACCTGGAGCTGATAGCAAAAATGTTTGGGATAATTATACGTTTAATGAAGCAGCAGATATTAGCAACAAAAAAAGTTAATCTAGATTAAGGAATACAAAAGTACATCGGTCCTGTGAAATAAGCCAAGGGAAAAGAGCGAAGACATAGCGGTGCGCGCACCGTCCAGTTTTTACATTGGTTTGTACGCTCATAATTGGGTAAATTTTTGGGATGAATGTACCGAGTGCCAGTAGGGGTAGGGTGGGCAAATTTTTAGAATTTGATAATTTCGTTAGGTATGATGCCCATTTGCCCACCCTACCAGATCAGGCGATCGCACTGACAGTAGTTCCAAGAGCGATCGCACTTAACGCACCCAACAAGATCAGCGTACGCCCTGTTGTTGACTTGCTATACTCCGAAATAATTTCTTATCTCCTGGGCTTTATTTGCCGCCATATGTGGTGGAATACATGCGCGGTCTTGCGCGCAACGGTTGATTACTTGCCTTAAGTACCGTTCCAATTGAGCCTGATTAGCATTGTAGACATGAGCGTGCGCCCCCTGTAATTGCTGGTTTGGATCATGGGATGATATATGCTGCGGAGATGTCTCTCTCATTCGATTCCCCAGGAACTGCGCTCTGTTCAACGCTAATATCCCGCCTCTGATCGCACTGAACGTAAACATTTTATTGCCATAGTGCCACCCGATACTCGCACCGAAATCCGGGTCTGGTCCAAAGACACGAGCACTACCATCGCCTTGGTGGGCGGCATACCCCGCTCCTAGGTCTCTTCCTCTGTTTGCTGTTATGTCCTGTGTGTACGTCGTTATGCCCGTTCCTAACATGTGGGGATAGTCCGCTGTCTCTATATCCACCCACCAGTCTAGATTCACATCTTGATGATAGTTGTCATTTGGACCATAGATACGTCGGCCTGCGTTCACTTCGTCGTCATGCACCGGTAGGGTGACCACCGTCCGCTGGATTGTTTGCCCTTCGCTAATACTCGCCGTCGAGCCTCCTTGTTGGACTACATGAGTTAATTCATGGGCAATCAATTCCTGTCCACCTTTATTTGATGGATTATACTCGCCTCTCTTGAAAAAGATGTGATTTCCGGTCGTAAATGCTCTGGCTTGGAGGGAGCGATTCAGTGTGTCCGACTGACGGTCTGTGTGGATTTTCACTCGGCTAAAATCCGCCCCCATCGCTTGCCCCATCGACCGTTGTAGACCCGCATCCAAAGCTTGGCCACCACCCCGGGCACGGGATAGGGCTGATTCCAACTCAGGTGATGCTGCGCCACCTCCAATGGCTTTCCGACGGAGCACCAAAGGCTTCAACTGCAAGTCAACTACCGTCTCTTCGTCTCTCTGTAGCCTCTGATTCTCTTGCTTTGTCTGGATTTCTTTCCCTTCCCCCGACTGAACAGTCTCTCCTTGACTGCTAACCCCAGCACCAGGGGCATTAATCTGACTCACCACCTGACGGGCTACCCTGTCCGCTTGCTGCTCATACTTATCCCCAACTGCACCAATGGTTAACTTCGGCTGCACTACCGGTAATCCATTCCCACCCACAGGCACATTTACAAAGCTACGATTCAAACCAGAAGCCCTATCAAGGTCGGAGTTTACCTGTTTTTCTGGCACCGAACGCACTGCCGCTCGCTGTAACCAACCACTACTGGGATGGGATGCACTCTGGGACTGTTGCTGATGTTTAGTTAATCCCTGACGCTTCATTTACCAGTCCTCCGTCCATAGATTGGGCATTTTTTATACCCATGTTTTCCGGTTTGATAGTCTTTGTTACATTAAACTTCGGACTAGTTGTCTCGGTCAAGGGGAAGGGATTTTGGGTTTTGGGATTAGATTTGACTCTAGTGATTAATCTTCCGGTGGGCAGTGCTTACCTTCGCCCTTTGCCAGCAAATGTATCTGTTTCAAGCACTGCCCACCCTACAGGAACGATTTGCTATTCCTGAAGACTTTGCCCGACTGATTGATCTCACGTTCAATTATGTTCCCAATCTAGTGCGGCGGTTAACTGTAACTAAATTTAGTTGCATCTTCGGGTAATGCCTTTTATAATTAATCACTAGATGGGGTGTCAAGATGACTCGACAAGAAAAGCTGATAAAACGTTTTCTAAGTAAGCCGAAGGGTTTTACTTGGGATGAATTGACCAAGCTTTTGTCCGGACTCGGCTTTGAGGAGGTCAAAGCTGGAAAAACAGGCGGTTCAAGGCGACGATTCATTAACTCTGATGGCGTGGCGATCGCTCTGCACAAGCCTCATCCTCACAACACACTCAAGATGTATCAGATTGAGCAAACGATCGATATTCTTAGGCACGAAGGATTGTTATGAATAACTTTATGAAATACAAGGAATACCTTGGCTCGGTCAATTATAATGATGAGGATGAGATTTTCTACGGGAAAGTAGAGTATATTCGTAGCCTGATCAGTTATGAAGGTCAGGATGTTAAATCTCTTCGGGCCAGTTTTTACGAAGCAGTGGATGACTACCTAGAGCTTTGTAAACTCAAAGGGATAGAACCGGAAAAGCCTTTCAAGGGAAGCTTTAACATCAGACCTGGAACCGACCTTCATCGACGTGCTGCATACGCAGCTATTGAACGAGGGATAAACTTGAACCACCTAGTGACAGAGGCACTTGAGCAGTATCTGAGATAACTGCTTGACCCTGCTTCAACCGAAAGGCGGCGGAGTGGGAGCGATCGCACTCATGCACTGCCCACCCTACAGAAACTGCCAACCCTACAGGAACGATTCCCGATTCCCGATTCCCGATTCCCGATTCCCTTTCCCCTCCTGGGAGGGGTTAGGGGTGGGTTCCGATTCCCGATTCCCGATTCCCGATTCCCGATTCCCGATTCCCGATTCCACACTTGCGGCCTATAACCTAAAATCCTCTGGATAAATTGGTATGTTTAACTTGCGAAACTCCGTCCGTGTGGCTGCCAATACCAATTCCATGGTTACGGGGGTACCTGCCTGGGCTGCTAAAAAAGCTGCATTGAGAGCAATATTATTTATACTACCACCGGTAAGATTAAATCGCCCCAAACGGTTATAATCTAATTCTTCTAAAGGTGTTTCCTCTGGAAAAACTTTCTGCCACATCAGCTTACGTTGCAACCTACCAGGGAAGGGAAACTCAATGATAAACCGCAGTCGCCGTAGAAATGCTTGATCTAGAGCACTCTTCATATTGGTTGCCAAAATTGCCAATCCCCGATAAGATTCTATCCGCTGTAATAGATAATTAATCTCTATATTAGCATAGCGGTCATGACTGTCTTTTACTTCACTACGTTTACCAAATAGAGCATCTGCTTCATCGAAAAATAAAATTGCCCCACCATCTTCTGCAGCATCAAATAAACGTCGCAGATTTTTCTCTGTTTCGCCGATATATTTACTTACCACTGCTGACAGGTCAATGCGGTAAAGATTTAGTTGTAAATTATTAGCAATCACTTCCGCTGCCATCGTCTTTCCGGTCCCACTTTCCCCAGCAAACAAGGCACTGATACCCATTCCCCGATTCATCCGTCGTTGAAATCCCCAATTTTCATAGACTTTACGACGTTGGTTAACTTGGTCAGCAATTTGATGGAGCAAGCCCATTTCTTCTTTTGGTAAAACTAGATCATCCCAAGTGGCTTTGGCATCGATGCGAGTCGCCAAGTTATCCAATTGCGGACGAGTGCTAAGTAAACAAGCATGCCAAAGACGAGTATGGAATTCGACCCTATCTGTTACCTTTTCATCCAGTGCTAACCGGGCATTCTGCTCAATAGTTGATAGGTTAAGATTAAACTGACTGGCTAAAAGGGAGGGACTTTCTGTTAAGCCAGCATCACCAAGACAGTTGCTCCAAGCTGCTTGTTGTTCTGGGGCGGTGGGTTTGGTAATATCAAGGGTAACACTGGCTCTACTTAAATGCGATCGCGCTTCGTGGGTATCGAGGAACAACAAACTGTGGTACCGTGATAAAAATCGGTGGAGTGGTGAAGCGGAACCAGTAGTTGCGGATTTTTCTTGTTCCTGGGCATCGAGGTAAAGCACCACTGGCATCAAAATACTTTCCCTCTCCCACAATCGCAAGAAAGTTTCCAATTCTGCGGCTGGGGTCGGTAGTAACCCCGATGGTAAGCGATACAGTTGCAAACCAAGAGCGGCAGCAGTATGACCAGCAATTAGCTCCTTACTAGGACTATCTGTACCCAACAACTGAATGATGGGTAAATGGGGTGCAGAGCTTGCTTGTTTGAGGTTGTTGATAATTTTTTTAACAATAGTTTCCTGAGAAGGAGGTAGGTTACCTGTGGGGGGTTCCACCCTCATTACTAAGGTTCCCAGTCGGTCATCTAAGTAATTTAAGCCTTTGAGGTAATTGACAATTCGCTCATCAGCTCGTATAGCACTAGTAATTAAAGGTTGATATCCTACCTGGTTAATTTCAATCAATCGCCAATAACGCAGGGGACGTTCCGGTGAAACTACATGCCAAGCGGGTTGGTCAAACAGGGAAAGCGCTAAAGCAAAGGTGGGATAGGGACGTTGTCCATCGTTTTGAGCCAAAGCACATAAACCAGCAATGCGGGTATCCAGTTCCATCCCCGCACACAACAGCAACACCCCTTGTTCAAAAGGGGATAGTCCAAACCGCTGACTTAAATACACCAAGGCCGGGTATGGCTCTATGGCTGCAACGGTTTCCATTGCACCATAAGCCTGCTCTATGTCTGTATCTATGACTTCTTTTCCAGCCAGCTGTTGTAAACGCAGACGCAGCCAATCCAGTGCCTTGGCTAAGTAGTTCTCATTACGTTCTAACCAGTAGTCTCCCCGACTCATGATAGCGATCTAAGGGTGAATTACTCATACAGCATGACTCAAAACTTATTACTTTTGGAATTCAGGTCAGTGTAGACAATTTTGAGAAATTGTTCGGGACTGAGAAACCCTTTTCCCCAGGTGGAATCGAACTCAGCAGTAGGCTTGGACCACTAGAGACATCAATGAAAGGATAGATGCCATTGAATTGACATCTCCCCCAGCTAAAGCACGGGGGATTCTCAAAGGATGTTACGTCGCAGGTTGAAACCGTGCGACTTCACTCCTTTTCCTGTACGATCTAGACAGAGATGTGAACAGATCATACCGGTGCGGGAGTGTCAATGCTCCCCTACCTGCCTTGGTTAGGTCGAGTCCTAACTGTACAGTTACTTTCCTGGCAATATTGGCTGCACCGTTGCAGTCTGCGTTAACCAGGTGACCGTTGGAAGACTTATACAATCCACGTTTCATCCTTTTGCCCGACGGTGTCCATCCTGTGGGTTTTTCACCATGTTTTGGGAGGCTGTCGTCGTCAAGGTAAGACGCTTTACTGGTGTACGCTTCCTCAGTAATTGTTAGTTTTATTCCATATTCTCGACAGAGTTGTTTTAGTCTTTCTATTAATCTCTTGGTGGGGATGACCACAAACTTTTGATTTCCTCGTCGCCCCATGTTTGTTCGATTTTTCTGCCCCTCATTCCAACCAATAATAAGATTTCCGATACGATCGCTAAGACAACGGTTGATGATAAATCTGGCCGCTTTATTGACAGCATCGCGCATCTGATTATTACGCTTCCTCTGAACTCTATCAAGGTTGGCATCCCAGTAAAACTCAGGTTTTCCAGCTTTGTACTTCGCAACAAGACGGGCATATCCTTGGTTCATTGACTTGAGCTTACGACCATCAATTATCAGACTCTTTCCTTGGGTCGAAACTCCAGTCAACCAGTTATCGCCACCGTGATCGAAACTCCATGCCTGGGAATAGTCTAGGTTCGGATCTTGTTCTACTGGTTGTTTCCCATCATCTATTACCCAATCAATCCATAGTTGCCCATAGTAAGGGCGAATTGTTACCTCTTTAACCCAGTCTGGGTCTATGAATTCTGGGGCTTCTAGTACAATTTCACCTAATAATTCTGGCTTACTTTCCTTGCTTATAGACGGATAAAATAATCCTTTTCTATAGGTGAGGGCTTGTCGCGGAAAAGTAACAGCAGCCAGTCCTCCTTTATTTCTATACCTAAGAAGCTTTGGCCTGTCTACTTGTCCCTTGTAATAAAGTGGAACTAGCTGATTGTAACTTGTGATTGATTCAGCCACAGATTTAAGGGTCTGCTGTGCTGATTGGGCGGCCATCGCCTTGTAATGGGGATTGTTCTTCAGCTCTTTGCATAGTTCGGCATACTTTACACTACACTTATAGGTTTTCCATCCGTAGCGAAGTACGTCTTCTTTCCAGTAAGTAGTAAAAGCTTCTGGTTGTTGTTCTAGCCAACTATAATGTTTTTGTTTGGAGTAATAGATCGCACAATTCCACAGACTGTTAGCGTTTTCACACTGAAACAGCCAGAAAGCTTTTTCTTCGTCAGTAAATGTTGCTTTTACAGGAATCGTTTTGTACATCGCAAGCTATCACCTCCTTATATATATTATGACCTATTTAGATCATAAAAGTTCCACGTTTTCGGGATACGACTGGATAAATCCAGTCGCTCTGTTTCACCCCGGAGACGAAACCTTAGAATAAGGCAGCCTTAATCATAAAGTTTTAACCTTTTACCCATAACCGACCAACCATAAAGGCTGCCTTATTCTTGCGGTAACTTCTGACCCGGTCTAAAGACACAGGGCTCTCACATTTCGGGAAGTTTTGGTAGAGTGACCAAGAATAGTGAACATCGGCTCAGTAAATTCATGGCTAATGAATTAATTAGTTGCTCAAAACCTTGTTGTTTTTTGCTATAATTTAGTTTATGAAAAATAATTTCAGAAATGATTCAGCAACGGTTACATTGTGAATCATTTCTGATTGCCATTCGGTTCCAATTCGGCTAAAACTATTTGGTAAAACTAGACTATTTGGTCAAACTAGTTAGTGTTAATTCAAACTTTCTTCCTCCTCCTCGTAGTTATTGTCCTCTACCCCCATCAGTTCAGAGATTTCTACGTCATCACCTAGGGGATTTTCTTCCTCTAAAATCTCCCGTGGGATCAGGCGATTATTAGACTCTAACCAATCTAAAAGGGAAGTTTCTTGCTTAAGGGGAATGACCTCAGCGAGTTGATCACGATGTAGTTCACGTAGAGCAGGATTGTACATAGGCTTCTTCAGCTAATATGGACGAGGTGAAAACCTTTAACTTTGAGTCTAGCAGTCAGCTAGAGGAAATTTTATGATTGGCAAGGCGGAACTCTTAGAAGCGATCGCAGGAAAGAATCGTGGTCTCTTAGCAAGCAAAACCGATAAAACAGCAATACTCGCAGCAGTTACCCAACTGGAAGGGAGAAACCCCACCCCTCGACCCCTTGAGGCGCAAGACTTGCTAGATGGTAACTGGCGTCTGCTATATACTACGAGTCAAGAACTTTTGAATCTTGACGGATTTCCCTTGGTACAACTGGGTCAAATCTACCAATGTGTTCGTACCTCAGATACTAAAATTTACAACATAGCTGAATTATCTGGTATTCCCTATCTCGAAGGTGTTGTCAGTGTTTGTGCTAGTTTCGAGCCAGTATCTCAATGCCGGGTTAATGTTAGGTTCGAGAGGTCTATCATTGGCCTACAAAGCTTCCTGAGCTATAGCTCTGCCAATGATTTCATTGAGCAAATCGAAGCTGGCAAAAAGTTCCCAGCTATTGACTTTCCCATCAATAGGGACAACCAACAGGGTTGGTTAGAGATCACCTATCTTGACGATGACCTGCGCATTGGACGGGGGAATCAGGGGAGTGTGTTTGTGTTAACCAAGAAATGAGTAGGGAGTAGGGAGTAGGGAGTAGGGAGTAGGGAGTAGGGAGTAGGGAGTAGGGAGTAGGGAGTAGGGAGTAGGGAGTAGGGAGTAGGGAGTAGGGAGTAGGGAGTAGGGAGTAGGGGTTGGGAAAATTGACTGTACCTCATAACTATGATCAAGGCTATATCTGTTCCCTAACCCTCAACAAACAACCCTCAACAAACAACCCTCAACAAACAACCCTCAACAGTGATCATGAATTAGTAACCAGCCTCTTCTTCGTATTCTGGAGCTTTCTTTTTCTCAGGAATGTTGACTCGCGGTGCTTTGTAAGGCTCTGGGGAGCGGTCATCATCCCAGGCATCACCCTCGACTTCGTACTTGTCATAGTCCTGGGTGTTGGTTTTACCATAGGAAGGCTCGGGTGAGCTATAGACTGGCTGCTCGTAGCGCACTGGCTGAGGGGACTCTTTCCGTTCATCGCTCCAGTTATCTTCTTCTAATCTGGCTTCGACATACTTCTTCGGGACTGGTGCTTCTCGTCTGATCGGCTCTAGTTCTGGCTCTTGCCAATCGTCATCCCAGGCATCTTGGGCTCGGTTGGCATTCTCTACTGTCTGAGAGATAGGAGTACGTATTGGAATCCCCGTTCCCAGTTGATTTTCTGGTCTAGCCGTTGGAGTATAGTATGGGTCTTCTGTGTCCTTTTCCCAAGGGGGTCTGCCAATCCCCATACGCTCTAAGACCCCGACGGTTAACTGGATCAGATGCTCTTGAGCTTCCTCAAATACAATTAATCGGTCTGGACCACTGCTGACAATTTCATCAATGGGTAGCTCATAAGTACTAATAACCTGGTCGGGTATTTGGGGTAACCCTATTGATGCAATGATTAGGGCGGAAACGGTGCCATCTTCTACATTGAACTTGAAGCCTCTAACCCGACCTAAGAGTTCACCGGTTTCGGTGATCACTTCGCTGTTAATCAGGGTACTATAGGCATCGACATCAATATCTTCGATAACGTCTTGATCATCTACCAGGATGACATCACCAAATTGCCGAATGCTGCTCAGGAGCATGTACTTTGGCATACCGGCTACTGCCAGAAGGTTATCTCGCAGACCCAGTGCCACAACCTGCCGTCTGTCTATATCTACCAAGAGTTCCTTGACGACTCCGAGGCGCTTACCATTGTCACGGGTAATTACCTGAGTATTTAAGATATCGGAGCGTGGACGAATTTGTTCCGTTGTCATTATATCTCGCTTTTCCTGAGCTATACTCCTGATGGATTAAAAATAAATAATACGTGAGCATTAATACGTGAGCATTCAGCTAAAGGCCTTGGCCGTTGGCCACGCGGGGCGCGTTTGGCCACGCTACGCGAACAGCTTTCAGCTTTCAGCTAAGGTAATGCAACCCTTAGGTTGATCAACAGACTACAGAGGTTATATACAACCTCTGAACATCGGTTTTTTTTTCGTACAGGACGCCCTTCGGACGAGGGGTTCGTGGGTCGGTTCTCTCCAAAATCAATCATGAACGGCTTATAGCTGATGAGCCTTGGGCTGAATGCTTACAATAATAATGGATTTGATGAATGGGATTTTATCTAGTTAACCGTACTTTTGGGTGATAGTTTTAAACCCAATACTTGAGTGTATGCTCCCCTGGCTTGGGTAACACCAATGGTGCGTTGAGCAGACTCAATCATAGGACGGCGTAAGCTTACTACAATAAATTGCGCAAGTTTAGCCTGTTGTTTGATCATTTTAGCTAATCGCTGGACATTTGCCCCGTCCAAAAACATATCGACTTCATCAAAAGCATAAAATGGCGAGGGACGGTAGCGTTGTAGGGCAAAGATAAAGCTAAGGGCTGTGAGGGATTTTTCTCCTCCTGACATAGATGCTAGCCGCCGCACCGGTTTACCTTTGGGGTGCGCCACCAGGTTGAGTCCACCGCTAAAGGGGTCCTCTGGATCATCGAGTTGTAAATAACCGTCCCCATCGGAGAGTTCAGCAAATATGGCTTGGAAATTTTCATTGACGGCATCAAAGGCTTCTTTGAAAGCACGGTACCTCAAGGTGGTAAAGTTTTCTATCCTTAGCAACAGTTCAGTCCGTTCACCAGCTATGGTTTCCAGTTTCTCAGACAGTTCCTGGAGGCGAGTTTGAGTTCGGTCATATTCTTCTAATGCGAGCATATTCACGGGTTCCATAGCCTGTAGACGTTTCTGTCCGTTGCGCAGTTCCTTTTGTAGTTGTTCTAGTTGAGCAGCTAGGGAGTCCAAGGCAATTACCTCTGAGCTTTTTTTATCACTAGAGGGGGAAGTTTTTTTGACAATTTGAGGTATTTCTGGTAACGGGTTTGGTAATTCAGCAGCTTGGTCTTGGAGTTGAGTTTGGAGACTAGCAAGTTTTTCTGCTCTAGCAGACTGGGTTTCTTGGAGTTTTTGCTGTTGCCAAGAGGTTTCTTGGTGTTGTTGGCGCAGGTTTTGTAGGTGTTGCTCGGTGCGATCGCGTTTTTGTTTTTCTTGCCCCAATTTCTCCTCTAACTGGCGTAAGGCAACTGTAGTTTGGGTAATTTGCTCGGTGAGTGTCTCTAACTGAGTGTTAATTGCTGATTGCTGCTGTTGCCAAGATTCGATTTGGGTTTGATAGTCTGCTATTTGGCGGTGGCCTTCGGTAAGTTTATCCCTGAGGCGCTGCTGCTGATTCTCCTTCTGTTGTAGCTGTTTCTCGGTATTTCTCAAGGCTTGTTCACACTCGCGCAACTGAGTTTCTTGGGTTTTAATGGTGTTCTGAATCTGTTGCCACTCGTTATGAGTTTGAGACTCCTCCAGTTTAGCGAGTTGTTGCCGTAAGTGGGCAAGTTGGGATTCTTGTTGGGGTAACTCTATCGCTATGGTCTCTAGCCGTTGAGTAGCGGCGGAGAGTTCTTGGTTGTTTTTAGCCAGAAGCGATCGCATTTGGGCTTGATTGGTCTGAGATTGCTCAATCTCCCTTTGTAACTGTTCCAAACGTAATTTGGTTTCCGAGTGTTTTGCCCTAGTTTCTGTCAATTCCTGGGTAATTTGTTTGACTGAGGCAGATTCGGTAGTAATCAATCCCTCACAATGGTTTAAAATCTGTTCAATTTCCGCTAACCGGGTTCGCAAGCTACGGATTTCAGAGGACTCCA
Organism: Moorena sp. SIO4A1; assembly: GCF_010672065.1. NCBI lineage: Bacteria > Bacillati > Cyanobacteriota > Cyanophyceae > Coleofasciculales > Coleofasciculaceae > Moorena > Moorena sp. SIO4A1. The sequence goes on from NZ_JAAHHX010000038.1 coordinate 60,519, forward strand.
TGGTGTCACTGGTACCAAAGTGCAATCCCGAACGGTGACTGCTGCTACCACCAGTCATGGCACCGCTTATTTCCAAGATTTCCCCATCTAGGGTAACGATGCGGTGTTTACCCAAGTAGGTACGGGCATCATTGAGAGTTTCAAAGACTACCGTAGACCCAAACACATAGGCAAAGACTTTTTGGTAACGGGGGTCGCAATCAATTAGCCTAATGGCGTAGTCAACAAAGCCTTTAGCATACCGTAGCACAACCGTTTCGCTAAATTGCCTAGGTTGGATTTTGGTCAGAGGTAAGAAGGTGGCTCTGCCAGCGCGTTTTTGTTTGAGGAGTTCGATCCCAGCCGCTGCTACACTATCATCTTCTACCACTAAATTACCAAGGCGTGCGCCAGCAGCAATTTCTAAGGCTAGCTGATAGCGGGGTTCAACTCTACCCAATTGGGCGACTAATCCACAAACTCCTATTATACTACTTTCTAGGATAACTTTAGTAGCATAGGTCCCTTGGGCTTCTTGTTGAGCTTGGGCTTGGGCTTCTAGTTTATCGAGTTGCCGTTGTTTTTGCCGTTGTTCCCCGAGCAGGCGAGTTTGGGTTTGTTGTTGGATTTGTAGTTGTTGTTCGGTATTCCCTAAGGATTGGGCGAGGGACTGGACTTGTTGGGAATAAGTGGTTAATTGTGTCTGTAATGCCACAGCTTGGGTTTGCTTGGTGGCGATTTCTGGTTCTAAGGTTTGCAGTTGCTGGGTTTGGTCTTCGATTTGCCGATTTAGCTGATTCTGACGCTCTTGGAGTTGAGC
>NZ_JAAHHX010000380.1:0-2022 GCF_010672065.1 Moorena sp. SIO4A1
TGCGCTTAAAGCCTCAATATCCATTGTCTCATTATGTCCATCAATAAGGGTTTTGGATTCTGGAAATTTTTCAGTTTTCTTCATATTCCTCGCGATTATCTTGTTGGGTTGTTTCAAACTCGGAAAGATACAGACTTTCAAGAGAGCCGATCATCTGGTTTAAATCGAACATATCACGAACGCTTTGACCTCCGTTGTAAATTAGCGATTCTCTTAAGGAATTGTTTTCCAGAATAGTTTTTATCCCCTCGTAGATTTGATCGCTGTTTTCATAATCCACCAAGTAAGCATGTTTATTATGAACAATAAATTCATCTACTACCCCTGAGCGCGTGAACACAGAAGGGATTCCTGCTGCTAGGGCTTCTATATATACTTGTCCAAAGGCTTCCATATTTGGAGCCATTGGAACATGAACAAATACATCGAAAAGCTTATACAACGCGAACATATCATTTTCAAACGGAATCTCCACATATCTGTCAGTAGGTATTGATTGGAGTTGCCTATGGATCTCCTTTCGGTAGTTTCCGCGAGCATTTGCTAGTACAAGAAAGGCAGACGGATAATCTTCAAGCAACTTGCCAAAGGCTGGTACTATATAATGAACACCCTTCCAAGCTACATATCTTGATACAACACCGACTACTGGAGCGACATTTTTGATATTATATTTTTCTTTGATATTTTGTAAATTTTCTTCGGAGACCTTGGCAAAGGCTTCCAAATCAAAACCAGGATGTATGGGGATCACCTTGCTTGGAGCAACTCCATCGTAGGAAATCACTATGTCTTTGACCTTCTGGCTAGTCATTGTGATTTTTGAAGAAAGAAAATTATTAAAATGATCGTAAACTTGACCCCAAGGAACACGTTGCGGCCAGGGGAAGGGGCCTGCATGAGTTCTACTTTGTATACGTATTTGCACCCCCGCCAAACAGGCACCACTTAAGCCGACTAGGGAGCCATCCACTCCATATGTATGTACGATATCAGTCTTATTCTTTCGACAATAACGGGAGATTTTCCAGATAACCCAAAACAGGTTAAGGCTATATTTATTCGAGTATTTGATACTAATATATGGAATTTTTTGTGCCGTCAAATACTCGGGTAGGTCTGTTTGCCCTTGGTTTAGTAATATAAATGATAATTCAAACCTCTCTTTGCTTAATTCACTACAGATCCATTCAAAGCGTTTAAATCGTAAATTTGTTGCTATGACATAAGTTACTCGAATTTTCCTTCTCTTGTTGGCTTGGATGATTTGTTCTCCTCCAAGGCTTTTATTCATTAACAATCTCCTTAGTAATAAAGCCACTCGTCTCGCTTCGATTGCTCGAAGCCTTTAATTAATTTGAGCCAAAGCACTGGCTTCTACAGTTATTCTGTGCAAGAACATTGAAGCAGCTTTATGTACTTTAAAAACAGCTATTTTTGTGATTGGTTTAATCATTTAGACGATAATTGAACTGCTTCATCAGCAGTGATAAACCCCTGGAATTAAGTAAATATCTACATCCATATCATTGTCAAAATTACCTCCGACGACGCTGTGACCTCCGTTCATAACTGAACTAACCCCATACAGGTGTACTATCAATCCCTCAAAGCTTACTATGCTTGCATTTTGACATGCAGTGCAAATGTACTACTAGGTACAAATCCATTGATCGCCTTATGAGCAGATTTGGGCTGATCTATTTGTTTTTTTTGTTTTTTTATTTTAGAGCGTACCCTGATCAAAAACAAGGGTTGACATGGGTACGGATATCTGCGGTGCGGGGGCACAAAGTTTCTCCAACTGGTCTGTCCCCAGTAGTACTATTGTTCCACAGCACTATAAGCTAGAATTGACAGCACTTTTGGGTGCCTTTAGTACATTTTTACAGGGTAACTTCAGCATAATACTATTAATCCTTGCTTCGTGGCTTGGATCTACAAATCCTTTTCCAGTATTTATCACTAAATCCCTCATCGCTATCGACATCCAAAACAGAAAGTAGGGATCCTGGTTGACTG
>NZ_JAAHHX010000381.1:0-2021 GCF_010672065.1 Moorena sp. SIO4A1
TGTTGTTCAGGGATAGCATTAAGGGCTTCATCAAATGCTTGCTGGCGAATCTCGGTAAAAGTAGTGGTACTTAAGTCAGTTGGGATTAAGCCAGCTGCCGTATTTTGGGCAGTTGTGGTATCGGTTTCAGCAATACCAATGGATTCTAAGCCCTGTTGAGCTAGTCCAGTAAAGACTAGAGCGATGACTTGATCTGTCTGACTATTCTCCCCATTTAAGAGTACAGCTTTATTCGGTATCGCTTCTTCAATAGCAGTTTTGGCAGCAGTGATGACTTGATCAGCGGTAGTGTCAGTGGATGAATTAGCAAAACTCATTACCGCTTTGATACTGGCATTGCTGGCTTCTTCTGAAGTAAAGCCCAAGGTTACTAGTTCATCCTCCAGGGCATCAGTCATAGCACCTAAGCCAAACACCAACTGGCCTTCCCCATCTTGAATCCCCTGAGATACCAGATTGAGAGTTCCTTGTTTAGAGGTTTCAGTGTTCACTTTCCTAGAAGTACCAGTAATGAAGAACTCACTAGGTGGAGACGATCTTCCCCTCGGAGCACGAGGCATTTGGTACCGATAAGTGACTTGATTGATCACAGTTGCTTCTACTGTTTCAGGAGCTGTACACTGTAGCGGTGTCTGACCAGTTGTTGCTGAAATTTCAGCTGTCTGAGTTTGCGACAGTACTGGTGGAGATGTGGGTAAGATACCTGCTATTAAAGCTGTTGCTAGCAGCTTTGGGAAACGCTTCTTCCAGTAAGGGGTTGATTTGCACATTTTGATAGTAAATCACTGGATAGTTTTGTTTAGTTAAATTCGGTGTTTTTATAAAATTTAAAATGTCGTTTTTTTTGTTTGTTTAATAATAATTAGTGAGTTATTTTATTCTATAAAAAACGCAAATTTAAGCAAAAAATAGCGCAGATTGCGCTGATTATTTCATTATCTATATCTATGTATTTTTAATACTTATTATGCTATATTATTCTGACCTATTATGTATCGAAATAGCTACAATAACAATGCTGTAAGACGCTTTTTACTAAAATCTCTAATTCCTCTAATAATCAATACTTATTATTCATTAAAATATAAGTATTAATACAGAATTTTATTTAGCCCTATAAAAACTGTTACAACGGACAGAATGAGTAATATTGGCTATTCAATAAATTATTTAAGTCCCTGTACTTACGTTATAAAAATAAATAACATAAGTATCATCTTAAGTGATTAGTCATTAGTCATAAGTAAGGATTCAGCTATAGCGCTACGCGCACGCTACTTGAGGTGCTAAAGGCCTTTGGCCACGCTACGCGAACAGCTTATGCGTCACGCTACGGGAATGGCTGAGGGCTGACGACTGACAGCTGAATGCTTACAGTCATAATTTATGAGTCTTACTTTATAAGTCACTTGTAATTAATAATAGTTTATTTGTATTTACAAATGACTAATTGCTAATGACTAATCACTAATCGCTAATTGTTAATTACTAGCGAACAGTGACATCATAAGATGCTTCTAAAACTGCTTTAGGATCGAGGGCTTCTGGAAACTCAAAGCGAACGTGAGTGTAGGCTGCAGCAGGGGCAGGTCTAGTTTCTACTGTGCCATCTTCAAGGGTGACTTCAATAGTAGGTTTGTCTATAAAAGTCTCTCCATTATCAATGCTGTAAGTTATCGTTGCTCCATTGCTGTTGCTAGCGGAATCAAGGATATACATGGTAGCCCGGGGAATGGGTTGGGTAACCATCAGATTGTCAGCTTCCACTTCCCCAGAATTTTCACCTTTGACAGTGTAACGAAGGGTATCTCCTGGTTTGACAATGGCTTTGCTCTCTAGGGCTTGCCAAGTAATATTTTCTTTACCTTCAGTATCAACTTCTACTATCTTCTTCTTAGCCACTAATTTCAACTGCACTTTGGGGCGCATGATGTTTTGGACAATCACTTCCCCAGCTTCCTGTAAACCAGCTAATACAGGAGTCTTACCTATAAAAGGCACAGCAACAATTAATGCGATCG
>NZ_JAAHHX010000382.1:0-2020 GCF_010672065.1 Moorena sp. SIO4A1
TCATCCACTGGCAACATAGATCGAAACATAGATCTAGGAACTATTTGATGGGTTTTCCCAGAATTTCTTGGATTTGTGCTTCTGAAAGCATTTCCAACTCAGCTAAGAGTTGGTCTACCTCTTGATCACCACTGGAGGAAATCGATTGAACCGTCACCGGTGAACGATAAAAGGGTGTCGAGGTGAACCGATCCAGATTCTGGAACTGTGCCTCCCATAATTGTTGCATCTCAGTACCTGCACTCAAAACTCTCGGTTCGATTTTTCTTGGGCTGTCCTCCTGGTTTGAGTTGCTTTTTTGACTTTCTTGAGCCAGATATTGGGCAAGGGACTCGATATTGGGATAATCATACGCCAGTGTCGGAGACAGAGGCACCCCTAACCATTCTTCGAGATCATCAGCTAATTCGACTGCTGTTACTGAATCTAGACCATAATCAGCAAAAGACTTGCTGATGTTAATAGACCCGGCAGGCAGTTTTGTTTCTCGCGCTAGCCAATTTACTATCCACTTTTGAAGTGTATGCCGGGTTTGCGCTTTGCCGATAGTATTAGTAGTGGGTTCTTTTTCTGGTTTGGTTGGGGCAATGGTTGGGTGTTGCCCCAACCTCGATTGCCCTACAACTGTCAAGGTATTGTTTAGAAATCCAGCTCGACAAGCATGGCGCTGTACTTTGCCACTGGATGTCTTGGGAATACTATTGGTCTTGAGCAATAACACAGCATAAACTTGAAGCTGGTACTCTTGGGAGACTGCACTGCGGATTGCTTCAACCACTTCATCTACATCTAGTTTCCGAAGGTAATTCCTGGAGACTTCTTGGACAATCACCAATTGCTCAGCCTGTTCGACTTCCACAGAAAAAGCTGCGCCATAGGCAGGGCGAAGAGCTGGATGACTCTTTTCCGCCGTCAATTCTATATCTTGGGGATAATGGTTGCGACCCCGGATAATAATTAAATCCTTTAGACGACCTGTGACAAACAACTCACCATCCTGGATAAATCCTAAATCACCAGTGCGCAGCCATGGCCCTGAACCAGTATCAGCTAGATAAGCATTAAAGGTTTTTTCCGTCACCTCTGGTTGATTCCAATAGCCTTGAGCAACACTTGGACCTTTTACCCAAATCTCTCCGACAGCACCTGCTTCAACCTGGGTAAGGGATTGGGGGCATGCGATCGCAATTTTTTCATTTAACCAAGTCCGCCCACACCCGACCAGGATTCGAGTCGCCACATTACCATTAGACTGACCATTAGACTGACCATTAGACTGATTGAGACGATTTTCTGGCAGGGGAACCACTCGATTTTGTTCAAGAGCTTGCCCTTCAAATTCCCTTACCACTGGAGGTTGGTCTTTCAAGCCTCCAGTTACTAATAATGTGGTTTCTGCCATGCCATAACAGGGGTAAAATGCTTCCCGACGGAAACCACAAGGGGCAAATTTTTGAGCAAATCGCTCTAATGTTGAGGCTCTAACTGGCTCAGCACCGGTAAAGGCCATTTGCCAGCTGCTCAGGTCTAGGGCTTCTAATTGCTTAGCCGTAATTTTCTGCACACACAGCTCATAGGCAAAATTCGGAGCACCACTGGTAGTCACCTGGTATTTGGAAATTGCCTTTAGCCAGCGGTAAGGCTTGCGGAGGAAATCTACTGGAGCCATCAGGATGATGGGAAGACCTACATAAAGGGGTTGTAGGATGCCACCAATCAGTCCCATATCATGGTAAGCGGGTAACCAAGACAATCCCCTGCTTTCGGGTGTATCTTGGAAACACTGATTGATCAAAGCTGAGTTATATAACAAATTCCCGTGGCTAACCATTACTCCTTTGGGTTTACCCGTTGAGCCAGAGGTGTACTGTAGAAAAGCCAAAGTATTCTGTGTAGAGTCCGGGTGCTGCCAATCTGATTCGTGGTGCGTAGGCAGATTGTCAGTTGCCAGCCACTTCAGTTGATTGTTGGCGGGATTTTCAGCTAGCTGAGTCTCTATTTTCTCTAATAGAGGGGTAGT
>NZ_JAAHHX010000383.1:0-2020 GCF_010672065.1 Moorena sp. SIO4A1
ATTTTAAACTTAACAAGATTCATGAATTTAGCAAAAATAGTTTTTTTTTCTTTTAAAGCACTATATTAAAATTTATTATTGGTAGATAATTAACCGATTTTTTTTTAATACTTGATTTGGCATATTTTTCGGATCTAGCACACGTAATTTATGCTGCTTGCTCTGTCTGTGAAAGTGTATAAGCAGGTACACAAAATTAATTACACATTTTCCAAAACTCAAAGCCTTGCAGGGTAAAGGTTACAGAGATTGGCAGTAGGAAATTAATTCTGTGTAGGTGCTTAGTAGTTTTCAATATAACTCAAATTGCTCAACAGCTAATTAATTAACAATGTTCAACAGATTCTACTCAAAGTTAACTATCCTGACCGTTGGGGGCGTTTTCGGAATTTTCACTAGTCAAGCTCCAGCAACTGCTGCTTTCTTTAGAGGAGTGGGAGACCTGCTTGGTGGAGGTTTAAGTAGCGCAGCTAATAGGGTCTCTGGAGATGGTTCTGTTGTTGGCGGGATTAGTTTCAGTGAGGCGGGTCCTGAAGGAGAAGCCTTCCTATGGACCGTAGAAAATGGAATAAGGCCACTGGGATTTCTGGCTGGAGGTGAAAACGGTCCAAGCGGAGTTTTTGGTATATCTGATGATGGATTAGTTGCTGCGGGGGCAAGTTTTAGTCCTGAAAGTGCCTTGTCTGTACCACCACTTCAATCTTTTCGTTGGACAGCAGAAACTGGTCTAGTTCCCCTTGGAGACCTTCCCGGAGGTGCATTTAGTAGTTTCACCCTCAATATTTCAGGGGATGGCTCAGTCGTAGTTGGGAGTGGTGAAAGTGCCTCAGGAACAGAAGCTTTTCGTTGGACAGAGGAAACTGGCATGGTTGGACTCGGGGACCTTGCTGGAGGTGCTTTTTTCAGTACTGCTACTAATGCTTCATTTGATGGCTCAGTTGTGGTCGGAAACAGTATTAGCTCAACAGGTCCAGAAGGATTTCGATGGACGGAAGAAACTGGTCTGGTTGGACTAGGAGACCTTGCTGGAGGAGAGATACTTAGCAATGCTACATCAATATCAAATGATGGCTTAGTTATTGTAGGAGCAAGCTCTAGTGATAATTCCGTAGACTCTGGTGGAACAGAAGCTTTTCGCTGGACTGCGGAAAATGGCATGGTTGGATTGGGAGACTTGGCTGGAGGTAATTTTTTCAGTGTAGCTCTAGCGGTGTCTGGAGATGGCTCGATTATTGTCGGACAAAGTGAAAGTTCTAGAGGTGAAGAACCTTTTATTTGGGACAGCTTGAATGGGATGCGTTCTCTAATACAGCTACTAGCAAACGACTTTAGTTTGGACGTAAGCGACTGGACAAATTTAACAGTAGCTGACATTTCAGCAGACGGATCAACTATTGTTGGTGTCGGAAACAACCCAGAGGGAGCTCTTGAGGGATGGGTTGCTAATCTCGACTCTGAGCAAACTCAAGTTCCTGAAGCTACGCCAGTACTAGGCCTATTCTCCTTATTGGGAGTCTTGGGTGCCAATGTATTATTGAAGCGTTTCCGTGAGTATAGAATTTAGTGATAATGCGATCGCAAGTTCTTGAGCCCGCTGCCACTCCTGCCATCAGTCTACTCATGGCACCATATCGAGGGCAAAGCCAGGAAATTATAAACTCCAGCCATTATGGCTATCAAATCGACTCATATTCTTGTTTAATAAAATAGAGTAGATTCAATGTTTTCTCCAGCCCCCCATGCCCCTCACATCAATGGGGGATTTCTTTTTGTATATCGTTTTGTATATCGTTTTCTCTAGGAGACTAATCGACTACTTATAGTCAAAGTATTAGGTAGCTAGTTTCACCCTGCCCCGATGTACTGCATGGAGCAACCTGTCGATGGAGTCTCTCTCTTCGGAGGTGAGTGAATCCTCCAATAGTGCTGCCATCAATCCATATCGATCAGCAAGAGTAATTTTTCCAGAGCTGCTAACTTTAGCAAATAGTTCTGGTATAGCACCGGGAATAAGACGAAC
>NZ_JAAHHX010000384.1:0-2018 GCF_010672065.1 Moorena sp. SIO4A1
GGCTGTTTCGTAAGGAAAAGGTTTGGTTTGATGATTATGGTCATACGGAACGGGAAGTATGTGATGGACCGACTGGTTTCATCAAAGAAACATATCCTCACTACACCAACAGTAAGGGATTTACCCGCTGGATTGATAAACACAATCGCTACTCTACCGACGAAGCCCTCGAAACTTTGCGCCAGTTGGAGCAAGGAACTGTTGAGTGGCGAGACCTATTTTTTGGGCGTTCGGAAGTAGAAAGACGCCGTGCCCTGAAAAATTTGTCCTTACGCTTGCCCTGGCGACCTGTATTGCGTTTTCTATACATGTACTTCCTACTCGGAGGCTTCTTGGATGGTCAAGCCGGGTTTACCTGGTGTACCTTACAAGCATTTTATGAGTATCTGATATTGCTCAAAGTTTGGGAACTTAAGCATCCCATTCCGCCTCCGAGTAGCCATGTCATGCCCTCAACTTCCCCAGTCTCAAAAGACTCTGATGCTACCCAGGTCACTTCATCATCATCCTAGTAGTATTTCGGTCAGATTACGGTAGAATCAAATAGATTACTATACCATTGGCTAACTAACTGAAGTGGCTAACTAACCGATAAATCAAACATTTCATAGTAAAACTGGGTAGCAGGAAACCCCGCATCTAATGACCAGGGAGGACTTCGACCTAGCAGCAATAACCAGCTTTTGGCGCGAATCTAGGTTAAAATACAGAAGACGCAACAACCATTAAAGGAAAGGTGAAACTCCTAGTAGAGGGAAGTTTTGGTCAAAAGGTAGCTACCAGAATTTCTTACCAAAAGATTTGGGTAATCGCGCCCCTAGAGACGCGCGCCTTAGAGAGTGGAGCCTTTAAGGTGGGTCGGTCTCGCGCAAAAAGGTTAAAACTTGATAATTAAGGCGACCCTCTCTTACGGTAACTTTAAATCCTTCGTTGGCCTTTGGCCACGCTACGCGAACGACGGCTTTTCCGTCGGATGTGATAGAATAAAAGCATAAGCAATAAACAAGCATGTCAGATAGGTACTATCTAATCATAAGTAGACAACGTAAAAAATATGTATGAGATACGTATTGCGTAATTTGGTCTAACGACTACAACGTCTATGAAAAACTTAGATAAAAAAGTATAAAGGTGCGCTTGACCTATTAAGAATTAAATTCGCCACGGGTCGCACCTCTGTCTATTCATATAAAAAAGGTACGGTGGGGTTAGAAGTTACCGTAACAAGAGGGTCGCCTTTATAGTTAGTCGGCGCTTGTGTAAAAAGTTTTAACCTTTCTTGATGCAGTCGCTCATGGGGGAAACCCCCTTTGGCCGACTGCATCGCTTTTGATTAAGGCGACCCTGTCTTCATGCAAAGCGCGAGTGGGGGAAACCACGGCAAAGCGCGAGTGGGGGGAACCCCCTTTGGCGGCGCTGCCTTCCCAAGACCGCGCTGCATCGCTCTGATAAGGCGCGCGTTTCCGGCACACCGAAACCTAGATCTATGATCAATCACGCTTGGGGAGATTTGTCCTCTACTTTTTCTGACTCCGGTTTGAAAGAGCCACGACGAGTCGTAGAGCCAAGACTCCCCGCTCCTTACTGGCAGTGCCAGAGGCTACGCGAACAGGACGGGGAGTGTCAATCCAATCGGTGCCTCTACAAGCAAAAGCCGTTGTTGTGAGGGAATCAAGAACTTCGGGGAAGCCGACGCTACCAAACACAAAATTCTACTCAATGGCATTTTGCCGGACATGGTAGAGGCAATTAGCACCGCCTTGATGACTACCTTGAGGACTACCGAGAAATTGGTAGTTGCCCACGAGTAATACTATCCATCAGTATGTCCTCTAAGCAATCCCCGCGTCTAATCACCGCAGAGTGTCAATTACGATTCTCTATCTTTGTTAAATCAAGCGATAGGTTTGGGCATCAGTACCCTTTTCTGGATCTGCTGACCGTTGTACTACCATATCAATGGCGTCACGAGTGGTGCCAGAAATTGGACTGACAATCGAGCGATTCTCCCCAGTGAG
>NZ_JAAHHX010000385.1:0-2014 GCF_010672065.1 Moorena sp. SIO4A1
TAGTAGGACGAAGTAGCCCTAAACCAGCGATCGAGCATAAGTTAAAAAAGCTAGAAAACTCAGGTGCTCGGGTGGTAGTAGCCCAAGCAGATGTGTCTAATGCAGGGCAAGTTAGCGAGTTACTAACTAAGATAGAGCAATCCTCGCTTCCTCTAGGGGGTATAGTTCACGCCGCTGGAGTTGTTGAGTTCAGCGGACTGTCCCAGCAAGATTGGCAGCGCTTTGCCCAAGTTCTGGTTGCCAAAGTGCAGGGAACGTGGAATCTACATGCTCTTACCCAAAACCAGCCTTTGGATTTCTTTGTCTGTTTTTCCTCCATTTCTTCCTTATTAGGTTCTCACGGTCTAGGAAGCTATGGGGCAGCTAATGCCTTTCTCGATTCAATAGCAGCTCATCGTCAAGCCTTGGGATTACCTGCTTTAACCGTTAATTGGGGACCTTGGGGTGAGATAGGAATGGGGGCAAAACTGAATACTGACCATCAGGGGCGAATAGCTGCTTGGGGGCTGGCAAACGTAGCTCCAAAGCAGGGATTGTTTGCACTTGAACAACTGCTTCAACAAGATCTAGCACAAGTAGGTGTAATGTCAGTGGATTGGGACAAGTGGCTGCGCCAATTCCACAGTCTGCCACCTTTCTATGAAGATGTTGCGTCAAATACTACTGTCAGGGAAACAAATCTTGATTTTAAGACAGAATTAGAGGCAGTTCCTGCTAACCAACGTCGGGATTTGTTAGTAGAGCGTGTTCGTACCCAAGTGGCTAAAACCTTAGGATTAAGTTCTCCAGATCAAATAGAACTGGGGCAAAGGTTAATTGATTTGGGTCTGGATTCTCTAATGGCAGTTCAGTTGAGGAATCATCTCCAATCCAGCGTGGGCTACTCTCTACGTTCAACTCTACTATTTGACTATCCAACCATAGAGGCAATGGTTGATTATTTATCCCAAGAACTTCTTGCGGATCTCGATTCGCCAAGCCTAGCAACCCAAAATAACTCCACTGGTAACGACTCCTTCCTTTCTACCTTAGTGCCCATTCAGCCCGAGGGGTCAAAGCCTCCTTTATTCTTGGTTTCCGGAATTCTTGGCAATGTCTTTGACTTCCAGCAGTTGGCACGTCATCTAGATTCGGAACAACCGTTATATGGTTTGCGTACCCTTGGTCTTGAGGAGGACTTCCAACCTTATACTCGCATCGCAGATATTGCTGCCCACCATATTAAAGCCCTACAAGCACTCCAACCCAACGGACCCTATTTATTAGGGGGTCATTCTTTTGGAGGCAAAGTGGCTTTCGAGATGGCTCAACAATTACGGAATCAAGGACAGGAAGTATCTTTGCTGGCCATGATGGATATTCAGGTAGAGGTTCCGGCTCCAGAAAAAGATGCAGCTCAATGGGATAATACCAAGTGCATAACCAACCTAGCCAGTATTTATGAAAGCATTTTGGGTCAAAACCTCAATATTTCGCCAAAAATACTCCAGTCTATAGATCCGGATGAACAACTGAGCTATCTCCTGGAACAATTGCAAAAAGCTGGACAGATGTTGAGCCAAACTGAGTTGAAGCGAATTCTGGCAGTTTACAAGGCTAATACTGAAGCGAGTGCAAGCTATCTACCCCAGAAGATTGATTCAATTCCGATTAACTTCTTCCGAGCCAGTGAGGTTGGTGCTTTAGGGGATTATTTACCTAATGAAGCAATGACTCTAGAAAATCCAACTTGGGGCTGGAGTCAGCTTTCTACCCAAGCAGTTAAATTGCATGTTGTTCCAGGTAACCATTTCATGATGATGATGGAACCCCAAGTTCTAGTTGTAGCTCAGCAGTTGCAACTTGAGCTGGATAAGACTAGCAAAGTTAAGCAACAGGAACTTAACGGTAAAGAAATAATTGAAAAATAAAACTGGTGGTAACAAAGCATACAACGCTCATGCTGGCTAAGCGCCAGCACGCCGTGTATGCAGACCGTTGTACGGAATGATTTAACTCGGTAGCCAACGCTAGG
>NZ_JAAHHX010000386.1:0-2012 GCF_010672065.1 Moorena sp. SIO4A1
ATGGCAGCGCTGGCTAAACCCAGCAGCACCGATTCAATGGTATCTAAGTATTCCTTTGCCTCTTCGAGAAACTGTAGCTGAATTTCCAGTTCTTTGTCCTGTGACATGTGTAGTGGTTAGTGGTTAGGGTTAGTAGTTAGTGCTTAGTGGTCATTAGTCATGATTGTGATCAACTTTAAACTTGCCAACCGATGTTTGTAATTCTTCAGCAATACTTACAGTGTCTTGGAGGGAGTGGGAGATATGTTCTGTTGACTGGTAGGTGCGTTCTGAGATTTGGGCAATGTCTTTCATTAAGTTTGTCACAGCGCTTGAGGTTTCCGCTTGGGAAACGGTGGCTTGGGATATGGATTGAATGAATTGGTCGATTTGGGTGGAGACGTTGAGGATTTGACCAAAACTGTCTTTGGCTTCTTGAACTAGATAGGTGCCTTCGACCACTTGGGTAGTTCCCAGTTCCATGGCTTCTACCACTTCGGAGGTGCCTTGTTGGATGTTGTCTACAATTTGTTCAATTTCTTTAGTGGCCGTGGCAGCGCGAGCAGCGAGTTCCCCAACTTCTTCGGCAACCACTGCAAATCCTTGCCCCTCTTCCCCAGCCCGTGCGGCTTCTATGCCAGCGTTGATCGATAATAGGTTAGTTTGCAGGGCAATTTGGTTAATAAATGCCACCACTTGGGAAATTTGCTGGGAGGATTCCCCAAGGCGCTTGACTTTTTTGGCAGTTTCTGCTATTGTTTCTCTCAAAATTAGAATACTGGCAACAGAGCGCTCAATAGCGTGGGTGCCGCTTTGGGCGGTGTTGGCAGCGGTATGAGCCACGGCAGCGGCTTGGCGGGCGTTAGAAGCTACCTCTTGAATAGAACGACTCATTTGAGCCACAGAATCTAGGGTGTTGGTGATTTCCTGGGTTTGTTGGAGAGCGGCTTCAGACAGTTGATGAATAGCTCCAGCATTGTCCCCAACGGACTGGTTTACCTCAGTGGCAGCAGTTTTGACTTGGGTAACAATCCTTCGTAGACTTTCGATGACGGCATTGAAGAAGTCAGCCACAGTGCCAATTTCCCCACTGAGGATCTCAGCCCTTACCGTGAGGTCACCTTGGGCAGCTCCTTCCACTTTATTGACCAGTTCTAACAGTTGCAACTGTAGGGCTTCCCGTTGTTGCTGTTGCTCCTGGGAAACTACTTCCGCAGCAATGCGGGCTTGTTTGAGCTGCTCTACTAGCTTGGCTTGCTCAAGGGCAAAGCCCAATTGAATGGCCATCTGCCTGAAAAAGTTGATGTCTGATTCTTCCCAATGCCGGGTACCGGAACACTGATGGGCGACCAACAGTCCCAGTAATTTGTCCTCTGCTAAGATGGGGGCGACTAGGTGAGCTTTGACTTTAAACGGTTCAAGTTGACCCAAATAACAATCACTCAAGCCGGCCTGGTAAATGTTATCCAAGGCACTAACTCTACCCTGCTGATACTTTTCCACATATTGGTGGGCAAAGCAGGGGTCAGCAATTTCTGCTCCTAGGGATTTCGGCCAGCCATGACCCACGGATTCGGCGACAATGGTTCCTTGGGCTATTTCGTCAAACAGATAGACTAGAACTCGGTCGGTTTTCAGAGCTTCTCGGATGCCACTGGTGGCTGACTGGTAGATTTCCTCGACTGTGAAGGATTGCCGGATACGGGAGGTAATCTCAATGACTTGCCCAGCTCGATCGGCTTCAGCGGTTTTCACTGTGGCGAGAGTGGCACCGCTTAAAGCTAGTCCTAAGTGGGTGGCTAATTCCTGTAGAAAGTCAATCTCATCGGTGCGCCATACCCGAGTCCTAGAACACTGATGAGCTACCAATAAGCCAATTAGATTATCGACCCCCACAATCGGGACAACCAGATTTGCCTTCACTTGCAGTCGGTTCAACAACTGCATATGGCCCGAGGAATATTTCTCTGCTTGGACATCACTGGTGGGCACAACCCTGCCCTTGCGGTAGGCTTCCAGCAATTTTCTGGGAA
>NZ_JAAHHX010000387.1:0-2011 GCF_010672065.1 Moorena sp. SIO4A1
GAAATTGTAACAGGCAAGATGCCTGTTCCACACACCGGCTCAAACAGCTTTAATCAGATGCACCCGTTGATCACAGGTGTGACTCTGACCAACAGTGCCGGGAACTCTAGGAGTGAGACTAATCGGCCAGACCTATCAATGGAACGCGATCGCATCCCCCAACCCCACAAAACTAATCCCTTATCTAGCTCCGACGACAACACTAATCCCCTCATACAAAACCTACCCAGAGATACCATTTCACTAATGGAATTGGGCTTAGTGGGATTACTCGAAGTCAGTAGTTTATGTTTATTAATCGCCTCACCCACCCTAGCTCAAATTATCCCAGATAGTACCTTGGGGGATGAAAATTCTCAAGTTACCCCTAATCAGACTATCCGTGGTGCAGTAGCAGATTTAATTGAAGGGGGAGCGATTCGAGATAGTAACTTATTCCACAGTTTTCTGGAATTTAATGTTAGTAATGGTCAACGAGTGTATTTTGGTAATCCCGATGGCATTACCAATATTTTGACTCGTGTCACTGGTAGCAACCTCTCTCAAATTCTGGGGACTTTGGGAGTAAATGGTAGCGCTAATTTATTATTGCTTAATCCCAATGGTATTAACTTTGGAGCCAATGCGAGCTTAGATGTAGCAGGCTCCTTTGTGGCTAGCACTGCTGATAGTGCAATATTTGACAATGATTTCAACGTTAGCGCTAGTAATCCAAATGCTCCACCATTGTTAACCATTAATATTCCCATGGGTTTGCAATATGGTATGGTAGCAATCCTGGCTCAGTCAACGTGATAGGAGCTACTTTAGGCATCGAGCTTCGCTCACGCTTTGCGATCGAGACGGGGCAAACCATGGCCTTACTTGGGGGTCAAGTTAACCTCAATGGTGCCACCGTTGAAGTGCCAGGGAAGTGGAATTAGGAGGATTATCAAGTTCAGGAACAGTTACGCTCAATGGCGCAACATCCGTTAGTTTTCCCGATGGAGTCCAACCAGGTGATGTTTCCTTGACTAACGGTAGCTTGGTAGATGTAACTAATGTTAATGGCGGAACTATTGCCATCAATGGTGCTAAATTCGACATGTCAGCCAGTGAGTTACAGGCTGGATTGACCGATGGAGCAGGTATACCAGATGCAGTAGCTGGCAATATAACTATTAATGCGAAAGGTAATACCAATCTTAGTGACAAGAGTTTGATTGCTAATGATTTACTAACTTCAGCGATCGGCAATGGCGGAAACATACAGCTAACCACTAGCGCTCTTACTATCACTGGTGGCTCAAGAATTCAAACCATTACCAATAGCAATGGGGCATCAGGAGATATTGAGATTAATGCTAATGGTGCCATTGATATCTCCGGTTTTACTGAGGATGGGTTATTTAGCGGGATTCTAACTCGTTCCGCTGGTGACACTAGTGGTCCGGGTGGCAACATTACCATTAACAATGCCCAAGGGTCACTGAATCTAGCTAATCGGGGATTTATCGGTACAGTAACCGATAGTACTAGTAATGGCGGTGCGATCGCCTTTGGCGCGGCAACGCCTATCGCACTCAATCTCAATACCTTAGTCCTGGAAAGTGGCGGACAGATTGTTACGGCTACCACAACGAGCGGAAATGCTGGGGATATCACCATTAACGCTAGCGAAAGCGTCACTATCTCAGGGGAAAGTCGGGATTTTGTCGATAATCCTTTCCTGGACTTAGAAACCTTTGACTTAAATGCTCTGGAGTTTATTACTGAACCCAATCCCGACGTAGCTGAATCTGGACCAGGAGGAATACCCTATGTTTCCATTGAACGGACTCCAGAACAGATTATTAATGGCACCACCGTATTGGGGGCAGCAGAAACTCAATTCGATTACTTCTCCTTCAGCATTACCAGTAGTAACAGTCGAGCTATTTTCGACATCGACAATGGCTTTACGCCGGAAGACGGAGGCGTAAATACGACGATTTTCCTGTTTAATCAAGGTACAGGAGAATTATTAGAGGTC
>NZ_JAAHHX010000388.1:0-2002 GCF_010672065.1 Moorena sp. SIO4A1
ACGGACATCTGATCACCTCTAAAAGCTATGATATCGGACACCTAATCGAAGTTTTGACCCGTTTTAAATCCCGTTATCCTCACTTGCATATTTATCTGGAGCCTGGATCGGCAGTGGCATGGGAAACTGGGGTACTCCGAGCAACAGTTCTTGATCTGATTGAAACTTCAAACCTGATTATTGCCATGCTTGACGTCTCATTTACCGCTCATATGCCTGATTGTTTGGAAATGCCTTATAAACCTCGCATTCGAGGTGCAAGAGATCCGCAACAGAAAGAGCCTAGATACCGGATGGGGGGTCTTACCTGCCTTGCAGGAGACTTTATGGGCATGGGAGATTACTACTTTGAAACGCCTTTGCAGGTTGGTGACACAATTGTTTTTGAAGATATGATTCACTATACGATGGTGAAGACTTCTATGTTTAATGGCATCAAACATCCAGCAATTGGCATTGTCCGCACTGATGGTAGCTTTAATCTGGTTAGAGAGTTTGACTACGAAGATTACAAGAATCGCTTATCTTAGGCAAATTGCCATGGGAACTAACCCAAATCATGGGTTATACTAAATCCGCTTTTGAAAGTATCACTAGGTATAAATTATCTATCCAATTTTTTGACTTGTGGCAAACTTGTGTAACTAAAACAAATGAATCAAGCCAGTTTTAATCCTAATGAGATTACTGTGCCCAATGGTTGCTTCTTTGGTTTTCCCTATTCGGTGGAAGAGGCTGCAATTGTTATTTTACCTGTACCTTGGGATGTCACTACATCTTATCGAGAAGCTACAGTCAATGGTCCCCAAGCAATTTTAGATGCTTCACTGCAGTTAGATTGGTACGACTTTGATCTACCCCAAGCTTGGCAAACTAAGTGCGGGACTATACCCATTAACTCAGATATTCAAGATAAAAATCGCGCCATGCGAGCTATTGCTAAGGAGATTATTGGAGATATGGAAACAGGTGGTAATGTTGATGATGATGCGATCGCCAAACAGTTAGTAACGGTTAATCAAGCCTCAGCTACTCTGAACCATTGGGTTTATACTCAAGCGTTAGAATTGCTCGAGCAAGGCAAACTAGTGGGTGTCGTCGGTGGAGATCACAGTGTACCTCTTGGCTTAATGCAAGCCCTGGCACAAAAACACGAGGAATACGGTATTTTACAAATTGACGCCCATGCTGATCTGCGGCAAGCTTATGAGGGGTTTACTTATTCCCATGCCTCGATCATGTACAACGCTCTCAAGCTACCTCAGATTAGTCGTTTAGTTCAGGTTGGCATCCGAGATGTTTGTGAGGCAGAAATGGCAATGGTAAATAGTGATAGCCGAGTTGTCATGTTTGATGATTGGCAGCTCAAAGCCAATGCTTAGGAAGGTATCACTTGGGCAGCTCAGTGCCATAAAATTATATCTAACTTACCTGATAAGGTATATATTAGCTTTGATATTGACGGCTTAAACCCCTCCTATTGTCCCCATACAGGTACTCCTGTACCAGGTGGCTTGGAGTTTAATGAAGCAATTTACTTGTTGCGATTACTAGTTAAAACAGGTAAAACAATTATTGGTTTTGATTTGTGTGAAGTTGCTCCAGGTGATGGTGGAGATGAGTGGGATAGCAATGTAGGAGCTAGAGTTCTCTATAAATTGGCTTGTTTGAGCATCTCCTGCAATAAAGAGCTTGGTTGAACTACAGGTATAGCGCTGCGTATTAACGTTAGGACAAGCTCAAGTCCTGAAACCTTACAGGCAGTATACTTCTGCCTCCTGCCCTCTGCCTGGCGCGTAGCGCTATACCTCTGGCAAAAAACGTTCTCCCTCAATGGTCTTAAGGTTAAAATCTTGCTTGGCTGTGGGGCTAGGCTATCACTAAAAACCTAAAGCAGAATGAGGTTTTCAAGAGTCACGAAGCACACGATAAACAAAAGCTTTAATAGTTGCTGTTTCAGAAACCAACGGAATATTTTTAAATGGCTTAGAATGTTCTACCA
>NZ_JAAHHX010000389.1:0-2001 GCF_010672065.1 Moorena sp. SIO4A1
GTGATCCGTTGGCCACCAACTTAAGATCCATTGCAACAATGGTGCAAAACTCGCGGTTACATCCAGTTCATTACGTTTTCTACCACCTATGAACCTATCCCACTATTTGCGGAAAACGTGATAGAGTGAAAATCAAGCAATAAGGAAAAATCGAACAGGTAAATGCCAGGAAGATTTGAAGGATTAAGTGACATAGAATGGGAACTGTTCAAAAATCTCTTGCCCTGTGAACCACAAAAGCGAGGTAGAGGTATGCCCCATGTACCTTTCCGTTACGTGTTAAACACACTGCTGTACATTTTAATCACAGGATGTCGTTGGTGTGATGTCCCCACAGGAGAACAGTGGGCATCAAAAAGTTCAGCACATCGATGGTTAAAACGATGGCTTGAAAATGGAACTTAGCGAAAAAATACAAAGTGGAGTATTGGCCCTCGCAGAAAATCAAGGTCTGATTAACTGGAATTATGGGGCAGTAGACGGCTCTTTTTCCCCCTGGCAAGGGAGGAGGTGAAGGAGTAGCCTATGGATACAAAGGTGCATGGAGTGTTGATACACACCATCACAGAAGGTAATGGTATGCCCATGGCAAATCGCACCACACCAGCCAATGGCAGTGAACCGGAGCAGGTTTTACCATTACTCGATAGCATCAGGGTTTCTACGGGCAAACGGGGTCGTCCAAAGAAAAGATTCAGAGTAATAGCCGCTGATAAGGGTTACGACTGTAAACAGATAGTTCACTGCACCAGAAAACGAGGTATCAGACCTCAATTCCCCAAAAGAGTTTACCAGTCTAAGAAACGTCGAGGTAGACCAATCAAAGATGATACACCACGGTTTCAACTTTAACGTTGCTTTGCCTGGTATCAAAGAAAATATCGACGTTTGGTCGTTCGTTGGGAACGGCAATGTGTTGTGTTCGATGCTTTTGTTGCCAAGCGCCACTATTCATATGTGGATTACTAAAATTCTATTAGTGGGATAGGTTCTAAAGACCCACAGCCATTCCTTAATGCCTTTTACAGGCCAAGGAGTTTCATCTACATGAATAGACGGTTGTTCTGTTTTTACCCATTCTGACAATTGCTCAACATGAGGTTTAATCGCCAGTTCAACCCGTTGATTGGTGTTGACTAAAGTCCCATTACCGATCTCAATCTTGCCCAATTCCCATAACATCTCTTGTTGTTTTTTATAGGGGAGATGTCCATAATTCCCTAACCATCCCAGAAAAGCTTGTAGCTTGACCCCTAAATCTTGTCCGGGTATCATCTCAACAGACCAAGAGGCTGATGTTACCGCACCACAGCCCCTACATTGACAATGGTAACGATGGTACTCAACTACCTCGATTGGTTTGTTCACCAGTTGGGCTACTTGTTGAGTGTCTACCAATACAGGTTGATCTAAAAATTCTCTTTGACCACACTGACTACACACAGACGGTTGCAAGATTTCGGTTCGGTCTATTCTGGAAAACCCAAAACGAGTTTTTCCCCGATGACCTGGTTGTCCTCCGGGTTTTCTCTTTTTGGCCTCAGAGGTGGGACAATCCTCCTTTTTTAGGGCTTTTTCGGATTTTTTCAGTAGATCAGTTGATGGGGGTTTGGAGGAAGTCTTACTATCGTGGGTCCCGACTCAGCTTTAATTTCTCAATTTCTAGCTGTAGTTCCTCAATCACTTTCTGTTGAGTCAATAGCATCTTTACCAGTTCCGCTTTTGACAACTGGCGCACGGCTTTCTGGAGTTAGCGGAACTGGTGAGTGACTCATGTGTTTACTTTACCCTAGTTTGCTTCAAAGTCAATCCCGCAGACTTTAAAGAAGCTCCCTTCTTTGGCCTTGCAGCGATCCCTGTGACCTGAATCCTTACGTCTTTTCACTTTTTGGACTCGTTTGATTTGAAGAGCGATTTGAAACATTCCAGTGGTACGGTACCGTTTGATAATCTTGGCTACAGCCGATTCCCATTCCTCAAGTGAAGTGAATTTTTTCTTAC
>NZ_JAAHHX010000039.1:0-60633 GCF_010672065.1 Moorena sp. SIO4A1
GTTCCTTATCGAGTCCCTCAGGAATTGTAATCCAATAAATCTGGAAACCAGTCTGAGCATCAATCTCGTATTTAAAGTAGTACTCAGAACCTAGACTCAATAATGTTATAAATCCGTATGCGAGCATAAAAACTCCCTTGAATTCTACGTAAGGATTCAGCAACGTTGGTTATGGAATCAAAGAAGGAGCAAGTGCAGTTTTATCAAGTTGAGCCGGTCGAGCTTGCTCAACAAAATCTATCACAGACCACCCCTAAGGAGAGCAGTTTTTTTACTAAACTTAATATTTACTAAACTTAATAAATTAGCCGATAAATTACGCTAACTTAGCAGTATCTTGAAACTATTCCCTAGGCCGAGAGCCACTCCAGCTTTTTCCTTGATGTCTTTGCTGTTTGCCTAGTTGACGTTTAGGTTTTTATACTGTATCTTGTTTTTATTATTTCTGATTTTCCGTTTTTTTGAGTAGGTCTGTTGATGGCGGTTTTGATTAAATTTTGCGTTCTAATTCTGCTACTTACAGGCAGTTTATCTATTTCTTGTTTCAGTTCTTCTATTGTTGCTTGCTGCTGAGCTATAGCCTTCGCTACAGTAATGAGCATTTCTACCACTTCCTCCTTCGGCAACTGGTTGAATCGTTCTGGTTCTAGTTCGTTCGGCTGGTTTTTGGTCACGATCGCAATCCTATACGGTTGTCTCGCTTTTGTCAATACCCCACTATGTTAATTCTTACTTTAGTCGGGGAATCAAAAACGACTTGGCAGTTAAAACCACCGTCAAAACTTGACATTTTGTTCCCAACATGTATTTTATTTGCTACACTTTGAGCAGTAGAGTAAAGCGATAAAAGTTTGATGTTGCTCTAGGAAATCAAAATTCAGGATACTGAAGATAATTGCAGAAAATTTAATGAAGTTTACCTATAATAATATTGGCCTATAGCAATCCGTGTAGGAATTGAGAGAATTTTGATGCGATATTCCCTACTCCCTACTCCCTACTCCCAGATCCGCTGTTCCCTTTGCTATATAAAAATTATTAAAGGATATACGGTAAAGAAAAAAAAACGAAATGATGCCTGAAATTATTGCCAAAAATTAGCTGATAATTCGTAAGCATATGCGCTACGCGCACGCTTACGCGAACAGCATTCAGTCGTCAGCTGTCAGCCGTTGGCCTTGGGCTTTGGCCACGCTACGGGAATGGCCATGCTATGGGAATCGCCAACGGCTGAATGCTTACAATTAGATCAGCCCACTCGACGAAAGGGGAAAGACTTACAGTGACGTGGGAAACCCCCGCATGAAGGCGCTGCATCGCTTTCTTATCCCCCACACCCCACACCCCACACCCCACACCCCACACCCCACACCTGAGGTCAAAGTAAAAAACCTACCCTTATGAGTTGTTCCGCCCGGGGGAGGATGCCAATCGGAACCATACCCTAAAATGAGAGAGTTTTCCTATTTGATCAGCAAATTGGCTATATTGTTAATCTTTGTTAATTTTTGATAAGTTCTATGGTGAGATGCCCAAGGGATGTTACTATCCGGTGTTTATGTATAAAAATTGTTAACGTGGATTAATGGGTGGAGAGATTTGGTGAGCCACTTAAGTCTAGAGCAAGAGGAGCAACTCCAGAAAATAGGGACCTATCTCAGCCAAGTCAGGCAGGAGAAATCTATACCTATTGAGGAAGTCGCTAACAACACCTTTATTCGATTGCATATATTGCAAGCCCTTGAAGCAGGGCAATCCGAGCCGTTGCCCGAGCCAGTTTATATTCAAGGCTTTATTCGTCGCTATGCAGAGTTTCTCGGTCTAGATGGTCCAGGAATAGCCAAAACGTTTCCAGTTAATTCTGGATTGTCCTTGAAAACCGAGAACACCGAGAAAACTGAGAAAACCGAGAACACCGAGAACACCGAGTCTGGTGGGTTAGTCTTGTATACCAATATCTCCTCAGAAGAGAACTCTGAGACTCCAACCTCTCCTCAAAAGATTCCTAGGATTGTAGCCAAAAGCAAGACTGTTAAAACTGTAGCCAAAAGCATACAACCCTATTATCCTTACATCATAATAGTAAGCTTGGTCA
Source organism: Moorena sp. SIO4A1 (assembly GCF_010672065.1). Taxonomy (NCBI): domain Bacteria; kingdom Bacillati; phylum Cyanobacteriota; class Cyanophyceae; order Coleofasciculales; family Coleofasciculaceae; genus Moorena; species Moorena sp. SIO4A1. Next base: position 2,096 of record NZ_JAAHHX010000039.1, read on the forward strand.
GTGTTGCTGGTGGACTAATTTATCTACTCAACACCGTGTTCACCTATATCACTAATCGACAGATCGAAAACTCATCAGTTGCCCAGGACCAGACAATCCCCGATAAACCAGAACAACCAGCACCAGCCCCTAAGCCCGAACCTAAACCACCCCCCAAACCCAAACCTGTCCCATCTAATCCATTAATTAAAGTACGCTTGAGTATTACAGAGCAAACTTGGGTACGAGTGGTAGTTGATGGCAAAATCGAGTTGGAAGAAACCTTACCCAAGGGATATCAGAAAACCTGGATTGCTAAACAAAAACTGACTGTGAGGTCAGGGAATGCGGGAGGTGTTTTGTATACTGTGGATCAACAGCAACCAAAATCCCTCGGGGAACGTGGTGCTGTTGTACAGAGGAGTTTTAGCTTAGCTGCTCAGTAGATCAGTGGTGCATCTTTTTGTTGTAAATCTATAACTAGAGGAAGTGTGGGGAGGGTGGGGAGAGGGGGAGATGGGGAGATAGGGAGATGGGGAGCTTGTAGGGTGGGCAAAAAGCGTTTGGTTCAAATCAGTATTCATGATTAGATTACTTTGCCCACCCTACTTTAATTGGGATTTTTTTTCACGCCAGCTTGTAGGGTGGGCAAAAACCGTTTGGTTTAAATGAGTATTCATGATTAGATTACTTTGCCCACCCTACTGGAAGATGAACTATTATAAAAGAGTAAGATCAATCACTAGATCGTTAAAGTCGCGATCGCGTAGCGGCTCTGTTAGAGCATCGCTTTCTTCACTGTCATTACCACTTAAATCTTCAAAGGCGAATGTGAATTTGTTGTCACTGCTATTTCCAAGTTCAAGGATATGGCTCATGCCATCACTGTTAGCAGCTGTGAAAGCAAAGAATACCTCAGCATCACCATTTTCAAAATCATCCAAATCCCCATCTGTAACTAAGTAGGGAGCTAGGATAGAGCCTCCTGGAAGAGTAACATCAAAATTTACCGTGGTCAAGTTTTCGTCTACCTTGAAGTCAACCACGCTGGCATCAATGGCCGCTTCTGCATAACCGTCTTGGCCAGGAGTAAGAGATTGACCCGTGATTGGATCAATTATCGTTCCCTGTTGATCAGCAATTAGATAAAAGCCAATTAAATTGTCATAATCCGCCTCTCTAGTCACAGTTGCTGTAGCTTGTCCCGAAAAGCCGGTTAAATCTAGCAGTCCATCAGAGGAGGGATTGTTGTCGGAGCTGATTATAAAGGCATTGTCTGCAATTGTAGTAATTTCGGTGTTGAGCTTGATAATATCAGCAAACGTCACTTCCTTAATGGCTGCAATTTCCTCTTGGGTAAAGAAACCGCCATCTTCAATCGGTCTCTCGAACCAAAAGCGGTCAGCATCCCGTATCCGCTCGTATTGCTCCCATAGCATTGCTTGAATAGTTTCTCCGGCACCGGAGGGAGCAACAGCATCTTCTGCAAACAGCCCAATCAATAAGTCGATATCTTCTACAGTCTGGTAGAGCTCGTCGAGAGTATTTGCCAACTCTGCATTTGAAGTAATTTCCGCAAAAGTCGTTACCCGTGGTAGACCGAGACTTGCTCGCACTTGGTTATAGTCAGCCAAGCCATGATCCCTTCCCCGTTGCTGATTAGCAGAGTAAAGGTCAAATCCGATCGCTCCTGGTACTAAAGCGTTGCGCAGGTCAAAAACTATATTAGTATCAACGTCTTCAGTAATTGTTTGACTGGCACCGCGCAAGATATTATCTATATCGCTACTATCATTAATATTGGGTGAACTAAATGTTCTTAATAATTGCAAACTTGTGAGATTACCATCAGCATCAATAGTGTCTATACGGTTATTAGTTTGGGTATGACCAACACGAAGACCAGCAGCAGCAAACTCACTAGTGATTTCTGGAGTTTGATTAGAGTTATAGCTGCTGTAGTCAGTGATCACATTACCCACCATCAGGGGGAGCCACTCGTAGAGAACAATAGCTTGATATTGGGCAATATTAATCTGGCGAGAGCGTTGAAATATCTGCTCATCTGTCCAGTCAGGATGAAACCGATAAAGTTCTTGGGCAAGGCGGTTATGGTTACGCATCCAGAGGGTATGCTGGGATGCCAAACTATCGTTCTCGTTAACCCGTGTATCCCCCGCTAGAAAACCCACATCCATAAAAGCGCCTTTACCACTGATCAGTTCTCCATCAGCACCTGTGATGTTAAGGGGTAACAAGTCGTCATTAGTGGTAACTGTTTCATCCGAGAAGACGTTGAGGCGACCTTCTGAAAAAGCACGAATTGCTTGATATTCTTCTTCAGTAGACCCATAAACTACAGAAAGATCAAGCCAAGAGGTAACAATATTAATTGCTTTTCCTGGGCTCCCAGAGACTCCAGTACCGCTGAAAAACGCATCCCGTTCAAAGTCAAACTCCAAGCCACCATCTGCCTGTGTAGAAATTTCTTGAGTGGGAGGAGTGTTTGGTGGAAAATTAGGGTCATCGGCGGGAATGTCAATGGGGAAATTGAGCAATTCTAACCGGTTTTGGTTCTGTTCTTTTGACCCATTCGCTGCTAAATCAGTGTCGTGGTTGACGAACTGACCAAAAGCCCAAATGAAAGCGCTTAAGCCATTACCATTGGGATCAGACTCTCCTTCTTCTAAGTTAGAGGTAGCATTGCTGATCACTCGGGTACTAGGGCGATCGGGTGGGTTAAGCAATACAAAGGGCGCATCAGATACATTGCTTAAGCCCTCTGTATTGGATATGACATTCAATCCCAATCCATTTAATCGGTCTGCTTCGGCTTGGGTAAATATGGGAATGGGTTGGCGCGTAACAGTATTGCCATCTATACCGATCAGAGCATTGCCTTCTGCATCAAATGCTATACCCGCCGGTGACTGGATTCCGTCTTCATACTCAATTGGACTCAAACGCAGCAAAGGCGTATTAGGGATACCCAAAGAGACTTGGTCTAAATTATTCCTACTGCCGTCGATCAGGCGAATGGTAATCCCTTCATCGTTTACAACTAATGTGCTGTCGGCAAATGGGTCTCGTTGAAGAACACTGTTGAGATTTGTCATAACATTTAAATAAACCTAAGGCTTATCTATAAGAGTTCCCAACTGTAAGGAAAAAATACTAATAATCTCGACCTGAAAGTATTGCTGTTTTTAGGTAGTTTTATGGTTGACCTCTAGGGTTGACTGTGCTTAGCTGACAAACGTCACAAATAAAGATTCTGTTACTTTTAGAGCTTATGAAAGCTTAGATTATAGATTTCAGTAGCGCTAATTTTTTAAAAAACTAAGATAGTTTGATGCCTAAAATAGAGGTTTTTATCAGGCTTTATTCGATACCAATTTAATTTTTAGTGAGAGGATTTTAAATACTTTTATATGCTCTAGATATAATATTTCATTATCTGATATGTTTTTTTGAATTTTTTACATTTTATCCTGTTACCTTTTGCATTTTACATTTTATACTGTTGCCTTTTTACTTCTGCCTTTTGCCTTCTGCCTTCTGCCTTTTGCCTTTTGCCTTGCATCCAATACATTTTGCTTATTACCAGCGGATGTGGTATAATTAATTATTACCTTAAATAAAGTTAAAAAAAGATAAAGAAAAGGCTTCAATAAAATTTACAAAAATCCTAACTCAAGGGCTGACTGGACTTGACGGCTTAAGTTAACGAACGTCACTTGTATAACTTGGGCGAATAGGTCAAACTGGTTTTCGGTGGATCAACAGGACTTATGCAGGCAACAAACCAAGGTTTTCATGGCCAATGGCGCGAAAATGCCGAAAACGAATCTACCGCTGCTTGGGTGGAGCCCCTCCTGGAAAAACTGTCTACTGGAGACCGTACGGCCTTTTGGCCCCTCTGGGAACAGTATCAAGACTATCTTTACCATCGCGCTCTGCAGCTGGATGGGGGGTAATCGGTCTCAAGCCCAAGATGCTGTTTCTGAGATTATGCTCAAGGCTTGGGAAAAATTGCCCAAATTTGCTGCAAAGATTACCAATCTCAAGGGATGGCTGACTAAATTTGCCCATAACTGCTGTATAGACTGCCATCGAGAAAATAACTCTGGGACAATAGGAGTAGAAAACCTCGAAGCGATGAAGCGAAGCTTCCGCCAAAGGCGATCGCAGTGGCAGAGGGCAATGGCTTGGTTACTGAATTTGATACCCCAGAAAAGCTTGTAGAAAAGAGGGTAATTATTCGGAGATCAAATTAGAGACAACGGCAGAGGAAATAACGTCACTGGTAGAGCAAGAATCTGTTGCAGCAAAGGTAATCTCTATTAAAAAAGCTCCTAATCCCCCATCAACTAAGCTCACCGATAGCAATCCTTGCCCGATGGATTGGGTAAAACCGCGATCGCTCAAACCAATGGTATAATAGGATTTCCAGACAAAACCACCAACTTTAACTTGCATAAAATAGCAACAATAAACAGCAATCAAAAACATGAATACAATCAAAACTAGCCTCAGCAAAGTGTTAACTTTAGCCGTAGTAGCACTAACAGTAATCGTCACCTTCGCGCTTAATCCCGGGGAAGCACTTGCCGGGTATTGCTGTGGAGGAGATGTCACCTACCTGCAAAATCCCGATGAGCACTTTTGCTTAGTTGAAGTTACTCCTGGTTATGACTATCTGTTTGCTAAACTACACAACGAATCTCCCGAGCGAGTAAAAGTAGTAGACTCAGCTACAGGCCAGCCAACCTTCATATCCCCAAATGAGGATATAGTCCTGCCCCTGCCTGAGTATGGTGTCTTCTATCTAAAGGAAGGAGACGGACCAGTGGACTTTTACTGCGAAAGATAAAAGCAGCAAGCCGGTACACGAGGTAATCAATTATTTCAGCTAATTTTTACCTGAAATAACCGAACTTTGAAATTGATTATCTAAGGTATCGCCGCTCAATATGTTACAACGCTTAACCACTCCACGCTATCTGTTAGCCAAGGAGTACAAGGTAATAACCTAAAATATCAAAGCCCCGGTAGATTCTAGTAATTTAGGTCTGGTCGGGGTGTTTTTCTGTTAGTATTCAGCCATCAGTGGTCAGCCGTGAGCTTTTCGCTCACGCTGCGCGAACAGCTTTTGTTATTCAAAACTCGTGCGTGGCCAAGGCCAAAGCCTGTGCCACGCTGTGCGAACGACGCTGGTAGGTAGCGCATTAGCTGATAGCTGATAGCTGATAGCTGATAGCTGATAGCTGATAGCTGATAGCTTACCAATTCATTACCAAAAACCATCAAGTGTTAGAATAAAATTAGGCAAAATTGGTTCTCCCAATAATTTATTAGGCTGCTCTAATACTACTTTAGTTTTCCCACACTGATAAATCTCCACTTGCTTGGCTAATCGGTTGAATAACCAACCCAATTTTACCCCATTATCTAAGTATTCCTGCATTTTTAGTTGGGCTTGTTTCAGGCGGTGGGAGACATTAATTCGATCACAAAATCTGGTGCTAGGGGTGGAAATTTTTCCCGTTGTGCCAGTGTCAGATCCTCCCATCTTTCCCGCTTAACCCAAGCTACATCTGGTGAACGATCAGCTCCGTTAGGTAGATGAAATCCTGTGGATGAATCAAACACTATTCCCAGTTGAGATTGTTCATTCCAGATTCCCAAACGAATCAGGAGATTAGCATTTCTTGCTCCTGTTTCTCCACCGGTTGGAGCGATAATTCCCAAATCTCCTTGTACGGTTCGCTCTACTTTCCAGTCGGGATTAGCACAACACAGGTCGTAAAACTGTTGGGATGTTAGTCTGGAATTTTCTGGCATCCTCAAGATTGATTGTGTCATGAGCAAAGGGAATAGGGAATAGGGAATAGGGAATAGGGAATAGGGAATAGGGAATAGGGAATAGGGAATAGGGAACAGGGAACAGGGAACAGGGAAGACAATCTTGTGTACCTGATAGTTATGCAAACCGCTGTAACTATATTAGTTATTATAGCAAATCTAAATTTATAGGATAGTTTAATACTTACGTTTTAGGAGCGAATTATTTTAATAAATACTAGTTAATAATTAATTAGCGTGTATATAGCATCTATTTCAGAATATCGCTGTTTTTTATTAATCCTAAAACTCCCCAAAAAAACTTTTAAAAAACCCTTGACAATTATAATAATAATTATTACAATAATCATTAAGTTACCACAATGAGTTCAATTGTTAAATTATGCGACAAGGATTTACTCAAAACTTCAAAAAACAACCTGCTCAGCACACTCTGAAAGGGTCTCGGGAAGCAGTAATTTATAGTATGCAGAGGATGTATGCCCTAGGGTATGCCGAGATTTGCGAATGGACTCCTCTGGAACCGACTGACGTTCCAGGCGAAGTGATGACTACACTAAACAAGTATTGGCTGTTGCCATAACACCTTAAATTTCTGGGGGGTTTCCCCCCAGTCAAAGGTTCCGGTCTGCTAACATAGGATCACATCAGGTTAGGTTTGGTAACTGAGTGACATAGCGATGCAGCGCACCTAACAACAATTTCAACGGACTTATTGTGGAGTTGAAATAGCCGTGGATAGTATTTCTACGGCTATTTTTTTGTAAGTTTATGCGCTACGCGAACAGCTATCAGCTATCAGCTATCAGCTATCAGCTGACGGCTGACGGCTGACGGCTGAATGCTTACGCGCTGTTGATTCGATTAATTGAGAAACCCTATAGTCTAAAAAGACAAGCTGCTGGGAAAATCAAATATTCCAGGAAAAACAGTTTCCAGATAAACTGATAAAAACTAGCGATCGCATTTTTATCCTCCAAGTCTACCTGGTAAGAGCGCCACCACATTACTGCCAATGCTACCAGATGGGTTCCTACCAAGAAGAGGATATTTACTGAACCGAGGAGCAGCACACTAGCTAGCACCATGGCGAGATAGCAAGCAGTAATCACTCCCCGTGCTATATTAAATACCGCTAATTTACCGAGGCGGATGGTAAAGGTAGTGATATTGAAAAGCTTATCCCCATTGATATCTGGGACATCTTTGAATATTGCGATCGCAACGGAAAACACTAAGATAAACCAGGTCAATGCCCACACTGCTGCGGTAGGCATCATCACTTGTCCCTGTTGCAATGCCCAACTAAAGTGTAAAAACAGACCTACATTAACGATTGCTCCCCGTACTGAAAAAATACATAGTGCTGCCCAAAAGGGAAACCGCTTCAGCCGGACCGGTGGCAAGGAATAGCATGTACCAATTGCCAAACTAATACTGACCATCAACAACAACCACGGCCCGAATAACCAAGCCAACAGTAGCGCTAGGATACCAGTTACCGCCACAATCCCCTGACCTAGTTGCAGAGAAAACTCCCCTGCAGCGATGGGAAGATGGGGTTTATTAATCCGGTCAATCTCCACATCGTGGACTTGATTTAGTCCTACGATATAGACATTACCGCACAAACAAGCAATCCAAGCTCCCAGCAGTTGACCGAACCCTTGCCAAGTCCAACCACTGTTAGTCATGGACACGGCAATGACATAGAGGGCAAAAACACTAAAACTCGTCCCAATAATCGTATGGGGACGAGAAAATTTCCAGAAACTGTACAGCCAAGCGGCTGGTTGCTCCAATAGATTAATCGAGGAAGGAGTAGATGCTTTAGAGGAAATCTGACTCATAGATCAGGTTAATAGTATTAGGGATTAGGGGTTAGAGTAATGGTTAATGGTTTCAGTACTTATATCATCTCAGGATAATTACCCTTACTAAAAATCTCCCCATCTCCCCATCTCCCCACCCTCCCCACACTTCCCACCCTCCCCACCCTATCCCTAATCCCTAAAGCCCTACACCTGTACCGGCGTCCGATAATCTCTTCTCTCCTCGAAATTGCCTGCTGGTTCTTCCTCAAGGTTAGTAATTAAACGAACCCCGCGCTTAAAGGTAAGGTAATGCCATGCCCACTGAATCATGACCAGCAACTTATTATCAAACTCAATCAGGAAGAAGATGTGGATAAAAATCCAGGCTAGCCAAGCGGGGAAACCAGAGAACTTAACAAACCCCAAATCCACTACTGCGGCATTCCGTCCAATCACCGCTAAATTGCCATAATCCTGATAATGGAAATCCGCTACTGTCTCCTCCTTGAGGCGCTTCTGAATCAGAGTAGAGACATACTTGCCTTGTTGCATCGCCACTGGCGCAACTCCTGGTAGGGGTTTACCAGTTTGATGAGAGAAATTCGCCAAATCACCAATCACAAAAATATCGGGATGTCCTGCCAAGCTCATATCCGGTTGTACTATCACCCGTCCAGCCCGGTCTAACTCCACACCAGTAGCGTTTGCTAGCGCCTTGCCCATAGCAGACGCTTTCATCCCTGCTGCCCACAGAACAGTTTTGGCGTTAATTTCCTCTACCTGCTCCCCTCGACGCATGGTAACTATATCGTCATCAATATTAGTAACTAGAGTCTTTGTCTGTACTGTTACTCCTAACCGTTCCAGAGAATTTTGGGCTTTTACTGATAACTCCGGTGGGTAAGGAGGCAAAATCCGATCCATCCCTTCCAACAGCAAAATCCTGGCTTCGGAAGTATCAATGTCGCGGAAGTCATCTTTTAAGGTGTCGTAAGCCAATTCTGCCATGGCCCCGGCTAATTCCACTCCAGTTGGTCCGCCTCCTACCAACACAAAGGTCAACCAAGCGCGACGTTTCTCGGGGTCAGTTTCTTTTTCTGCGGCTTCAAAGGCAGAATAAATCCGACGTCTAATGTCTAGGGCATCTTCAATGGTTTTCAAACCAGGAGCATCTTTTGCCCATTGATCATTACCGAAGTAGTGGTGGCTAACGCCAGTCGCCACGATCAGGGAGTCGTAAGATATTTCTTTGTCTGCTAGTTGAACGGTTTTCTGGTTCGGGTCAAGACCAATTACTTTCCCCATCAGCACTTGAGTATTTTTCTGGTGACTCAGGATTGCCCGCAGGGGTGAGGAAATATCACCAGCGGATAAGCCCCCTGTAGCAACTTGGTAGAGTAGGGGCTGGAACAAATGAAAGTTCCGTTTATCGATTAGAGTTACTTTCACTGGTGCCTTTCTCAGAGCCTGAGCAGCATAGAGTCCACCAAATCCGCCACCAATAATGACCACATGGTGAGGAGTAGTGGTCTTTGCTTCACTAACTATAGAACTAACCATAGAACTAACCATAGAATGTCTTACCTCTCCTGAATTTGTTTACCAGGACTTACGCGGTTAACTTGATTTCGCCCCCCTAGCCCCCCAATTTTGGGGGGAAATTGAGTTAAAGTCCCCCAGAATTGGGGGACCCACGGGGGCAAATGCGTAAGTCCTATTTACGATTGATTACGAATAACGTCCCTGCCTTAACCGTAGACCTTTTGCAAAAGTCATTTATTAGGAGGTAACTATCGTAGTTATCACGCTGTTGTTGTCTATTTACGCAAGAGGTCTCGTCTTTCCCGAGGCTTCTTAATATAATTTAACATTAAAAACTATTAACTGTGTCGTAAAAACCACCCAATTTAATAATATAATGATAAGTTTAATTTTTAACTAACATAAGATCCCCAAAACAAGCTAAACCTGGATTGTAAATCCTAGGAATTGTAAGGGTTTGGTAACAGTTGGTTGTTATTCGAGTCAGTGTGATGCACATTGGATTTCTCAACCCTCACGGTAATTTTGACCATAAAAATAGCTACATTAGCGAACATCCCGATTTCGGTGGTCAGTTGGTCTATGTCAGGCAAGTCGCAGATGCGATCGCAAAACAAGGTCACCAAATAGATATTCTCACCCGCCACATCATTGATCCGGATTGGCCAGAATTTGCCGAGACATTTGATTGCTATGGGAGTGTAGACAACCTCCGGATTATCCGATTGCCAGCCGGACCAAAACAGTTCCTGCGCAAAGAATTGTTGTGGCCCTATCTCGTCCAAGACTGGGTACCAAACATCCTGGAATTTTATCGAGAGGAAGGTAAATTCCCTGATATCATGACTACCCACTACAGTGATGGGGGAGTGTGTGGAGTGCTGATTGAGCAACAGACAGGGATACCCTTTACATTCACAGGTCATTCCCTGGGGGCTCAAAAAATGGATAAACTCCACGTCACTCCTGAGAATCTGGCTCAAATCGATCACTATTACAATTTCCGATACCGGATCCTAGCGGAACGGTTGAGCATGAATCACTCAGCCCTCAATATTACTAATACGGCACAAGAGCGGTTCCAACAGTACAGTCATCATGCTTATCGTGGAGCAGTGGATGTAGAAGCTGATCATCGATTTGCCGTTATTGCACCGGGAGTCAATGCCTCTGTGTTTGGTTCCGATGCGATCGCTCATAATGAACAAGCGACTTATCAACTGATTGAAGAGCGATTGCGCCGGGACATCAGTGAGTCAAGGCGGAGTCTACCGGCTATCTTGGCATCCAGCCGTTTAGACCCCAAGAAAAATCTCCTAGGTTTGGTGCAAGCCTTTGCTGAAGATGTGATAGTGCAACAGAAAGCCAATGTGGTGCTGATTACTGGTGGCTTGGATAACCCTTTGCAAGAAAAAGTCCACGATCAACAGACCGAAAAACTAGTAATCGGTCCCATCCGGGAAATAGTACGAGAAAAAAATTTGTGGGGTAAAATTAGCGCTTTTTCAGTACCCGATCAACCAGCACTAGCCGCTTCCTATCGCTATTTTGCTCAGCGTGGTTCCGTGTTTACTCTTACCTCTTTGTTTGAACCCTTTGGTCTTGCTCCTTTAGAAGCAGCAGCAGCTGGATTACCGATAGTGGTAACAAAAAATAGTGGTGTTGGTGAAAGTCTAAAAGTAGGAGATGAAGACTATGGTATGTTAGTCGATCCCAGTGATCCAGCAGATATTGCTAGAGGCATCAGGGAAATACTTTGTGATCAACACTTGTGGCAAAGGTTACAGAAACGTTGTCAGCAGTATGTTTTGGAATATTACACCTGGGATAGCACCGCTTTAAACTACTTGAGCCGAATCAAACAAATTGTTTCTAAACCATCAGCAAATCCTGCTGCTGAGTTACTTCCGCTCCATTCCTATTTCCATGATCCACAGCCAGAAAATGATATTTCTTTGGAAGAATTGAGCTACTGGTATTTTGTTGAAGATTATAGCAATCCTATCTGATTCGTCAAATCTAGTAGCCGAATAGTGGCGAAATATATCGCTATAACCCTTGCCCAGCAATGATTTACGATTTTAAATATTTTACAAATAATTGAGGATTGCTATAGCTGTCGCGCTTTCTTTTGATACATTTTTTTGTTGTTACGATTTTTTATGATACAATGCTTTAGGAACGAATTTTAAATTCATTACAAGCCTGCTCCAGAGAGACTTAGCAGTTGATTGAAGTGACAGAGTTGAGTCGATAGACGTTTGAAGTTCTAGTAGAAACCTACATTGGTTATGAAAGTAACTCCAGAGCAGATTAAGACTGTATACGACCAAAGCAATGCTGTTCAACATTACTTATCTAAAAGTCGCCGTGACGGTGTAAAAGTTGATTGGGAGGAGCCGTTCTCTCGTTCAGTGTTTAAGCAAGCAATCGCCCCAGTGAGCAAAAATAAGGGGGAGAAACTACGGGTTGTTGATATTGGTGCAGGCACAGGTGATGGATATGTTTTGCTGTCAACGCTATTGTTAAAAGACCCAGAACTAAGTGGTAGCTATGAGCTAGAGTACTTGGGAGTTGATATTAGTACCCAAATGGTGGAAACTGCCATAAATTTATATGGTAACCACAGTAACGTTGGGTTTGAATGTGCGGATATTCGGACTAGCAAGCTGGCTCGACCCTTCGATTTATATCTTTCTTGCGGCGTTCCCTACTCTCATCTGACTCACAAGGAGCTTGACCAAGCCTTAAAGATGATTGTGACCAATGTTTGCGAGAATCGCTCCCGGTGTGCTGTGATTGTGGATGTTTTGGGGCGCTACAGTATCGAGTGGACAGCCCAATGGCAGAACAGCCGTTGGAATTACTCGATGAGCTTTTTCCAGACCGAAGGGGATACAGAACCAACATGGATGAGTTTTTACTCCCATCAACACTTGCAAGAAATTATGCAGCAGGCAGCGAATGCCGTAGGCTGTCCTGTTGAGAAGTTTCAGTTTTTCGATCGCTCGATTATGGTTGGTCGCCATACCTCAACAAGGCAGTTTAACCCAGGGTTGCCCAACTATCGCGACCTAGTCAATAGTTTGCTCTCACCCTCACAACAGACAGACTTGAGCCAACTGATCTTCCAAGTCGAGTTAGGAGCGGCACCAGAGCACATCTTAGATTTCTTCAGGAAATTCTCTAGTTGGTGGAACCGTTTGGTGAGTGACGCCACAGAGCTATTGGGTGAGCCTTTGGCGGTCGCGACCGTTGAGTTGCCCCCTGAAGTTCAAGGATTTAAGGCAGCCGCCCAGCAAGAATTACAACAGATTTCTGACAAACACCTGTACCGACAGAAGGTCGAGTCTATGCTAGCTCAAGTGTTGCGGAAATTGGAGGCAACTCAGCAACCAGGCTATGGTGTGGGTCATGACCTATTTGGGGTGATGTGGTTAGACGCAACCAGACTCTAGCTTTTGTAGCTTCTTGATACTTTAAGTGGTTAGTAGGTCAGTAGAGATGGTATTTGCTCTCACTGATCTGCTATCCTCATTTTGTTTATCGGTGGAGCTGGGATTATGGCTTTTTTAGTAACCAATGATGATGGGATTGATGCTCCCGGCATTCACGCATTGCACAAAGCATTATTCCAAGTAACAAGCGATCGCATTGCGGTAGTTGCTCCTAAATACCACCAGTCCGGCTGTGGCCATCGGGTCAATATTCGCACAGTGATTCCAGTGGAATGGCGATCGCAGACTGAGGTGAGTGTAGACAGTACGCCCGCTGATTGTGTGCGTCTGGGAGTCAACTATCTCTACGACGATATCGAGTTTGTTGTCTCTGGGATTAATGGGGGCTGCAATCTGGGCTCGGACATTTATCCCTCAGGAACCATAGCGGCGGCTAGAGAGGCCACAATACACCGTCTGAACGCGATCGCTTTTTCTCATTTTAAGAGAACTGACTGGGAGATAGACTGGGAGCTGGCGACGGAATGGACGGTTCGGGTGTTGCACAAGTTATTAGACCAACCGTCTGACCCTGGCACCTTCTGGAGCGTCAACTTTCCCCACCTAGAACCAGACGCACCCGAGCCAGAGATAGTCTTTTGTTCCCTCTGTACCCGTCCTCTACTGACAGAATTTGTAAAGCAAGAGGACGGATATCTTTATGTGGGAGATGACATCAACCGCAAATCTGATTCAGGAACAGACGTTGATGTGTGTTTGTCAGGAAATATTGCGATCGCTCAGGTTAGTTTATGGTAAATTTTGTCAAATAAGCCCGTTATAACATTTATCCTAAGGTCAGGGAAAACCCATTCAACATACTCTTCAAAGGCTTTTCCTGCCTAGATTCTGCGTAAGCATATGCCCTACTTCACAGGCTAGAAGCCTGTGCCACGCACGCTACTTGAGGTGCAGTCACCCCTCAGCCGTTGGCCTTGGGCTTTTCTCTAGACTTTCAATTCTCTAAAATCTCGAAGTATAAAATTCTCTCGCAAGAGATTTATTTTCAGCCCTTAGCTGTCAGCTATCATGCTGTCAGCTAAGGGCTAAATGCTTACAAACCAACCCATTTTTTTTGGTGAAAAAAGTACCCTTGTGGGTACTGCCAGAGTCATAAATTACTTTGTACATTTGAATAGACATCTTCAAAACATATCAAAATTCTTTTTCCTAAGGAGATTCCCATGGCAAATCGTTCAGAGAAGTCCTTTGAGGTTCGCCTTGACGCTGCAAAACTAGCCAGAAGTCGAGACTATCCTACCCATAAAGCCAATGGGGATGAACAGCGACATGCTGATGATCAGTATTTTATGTCCTTTACCAAAGGGCTACCTCACAACCCTGATACAGGGCTACTACAAGACCCACTGGATTTTGTCAAGTTTCGCCGTGCAGTGGATGATGGCTTTATTGATCCCTTCTCTGATCGGGTACGTCATGGTGCCAAATTTGAGGTAGTATTTACAGGTCAAGACTACACTATTAAGCCTGAGACTGACCCTGATCTGCTTGAGCAATTTAGACAATGGGAAGCACCAACTGCAGGGGTTGTCTTTGAGCTAAACGGACCAGATCCACAAGCAGTTACCATGCCTCCGGCACCACCGTTAATCGATGCTAACGGTAAGGCTAACCCAGAGCTAATTTTTGAGATAGCAGAAGTCTACGAATTAGCCATACTGCGGGATCAGCCCCTCAATGACTTTGAGAAAAGAGGAGCGAATAGCAAAATCGAGAGTTCAATCAATCGTCTCAATGCCCTCGACTATATTCGCAACCAAACTGGACGACCTCGGAAGGTGAATTCCAAAGGCAGGCTTGATGAGCAAACCGTATTCCGAGGCTCTTCTCCAGGAGTGGAAGTCGGTCCCTATCTCTCTCAGTTTCTACTGATAGGTAATGTTGATCTCAATGGTGGTGGCAACGTTGCAGAAGGGAAAATTACCTATGGTGCTTTGCAAATTGATCAAAAGGTTCCCATTGCAACACCTAACCTAGATTACATGACCAACATGGAAGACTATGTCTTGGTTCAGCGTGGGATTAAGCAAGACAGAGAAAGCTATGTTTTAGAGAATGATCAAAACCCTAAGCTACCAGATCGTCCAGCTCGTCGGTTTATCTCCACTCCCCGAGATTTAGCTACTTATGTTCATTACGATGCTCTCTATGAAGCGTATCTCAACGCTTGCATCATTCTCCTGGGGATGCAAACACCCTTCGATCCTGGTTTTGATCATCTTTCTGGGGGTGGTGTGGCAGCAGGTAATCCAGCAACCCGTCGCAATGCCGCTGGTTTTGCCCTCTACGGCGGTCCACACATCTTAACGTTAGTTACTGAAGTAGCCACACGAGCACTCAAAGCTGTCCGCTTCCAGAAGTTCAATAACCATATTCGCCTGCGACCAGAGGCATTGGCAGCCCGGATTGAACTATTACGGCGATTTCAAGAGCTACCTAATGAAGCTAAAGCTAGTGTACCCAGAGCATTAATCAAGTACATTAGAAGGTTTGAACGTGAACTAGAAGGCAACGGTACTCTCAAGTCGATTTTGGAACTAGCCAATCAAAATGGCTCTGGCTCACCGAATTATCTACTACCAATGGCATTTCCTGAAGGGTCTCCCATGCACCCTGCCTATGGTGCAGGACATGCCACTGTTGCTGGAGCATGTGTGACCATGCTTAAGGCATTCTTTGATACCAGTGCAGTTTTAGTAGAAACACCAGTCAAAAACTCAAAACCGGGACAACCAAGGACACAGATCAGATTTAAACGCTATAGCCCCAAAGATCAGGGAATTGTGTTCCGTGCCCCTGATCTGTCTGGCTACACGAAAGGTGAGGCGACACTTGTTTCAGAGCGTACGAGGGATTTTTTGACTCTGGAGGGTGAGTTGAACAAGCTGGCTGCCAATATTTCCATTGGTCGCAATATGGCTGGCGTTCACTACTTTACTGACTACTATGATAGTTTGCGCATGGGTGAAGAAATTGCCATCGGTATGTTAGAAGAACAAGCATTGACCTATTCCACTGATCCCTTTGTGCTGTCTCTGCCAACCTTCGATGGAGACGTGATTCGGATCGGTGCCCGTTAAGCTATCCCTTCCTTAATGAATGATGGGGATTTCTTTGAATACCCATCATTAAGGAGATGGGGAGATGGGGAGATGGGGAGATGGGGAGATGGGGAGATGGGAAGATGGGGAGATGGGGAGATGGGGAGATGGGGAGATGGGGAGATGGGGAGATTTGATTAAGGGTAATTATGTTGGCGTTGCTGAATAATGGAATGATTTTAAGAGTTTTGTGGAATGGGCATCTTGCGTGGAACTGGCATCTTGCCAGTTTCAATATATTTCCGGGCGGGCAGGATGCCCACTCTACTCATATTCATTCAAACATTCAGCAACGCCATTATCCTGACACAATATTAGAAACGCTTCAAAGTTGTCCGGATTTCCTCCATTGCTTGATGTGAAAAGAGTATAGAGAGGAAAGTGGGCACATTATGACCAATCTATATCTGTTAACAACAACTCTACTCACTGGAGGAGCAATGTCTGCTCCACCACCACCACCCCTACCTGCCAATCCCTCAGATAGCCTCTCAAGCCTGTTAGTTTCAACAGCTAATAAAGCATTGCAGGCTGGGGTTAGTCATAAGATTGTCCCTACTGTAGAAACCACTGTAGAAAACTCCTCTCCTCAATTTAGTAGTCAATGGCAGAAACGTAGACCTGCTAAATTATTAAAGTATCAGCAAATAAAATATCAGCAACGTTTACCCAACTATCGACCTGCTACTCCTTCACCAAAGTCGGGAACGGAACTATATTACCAACGATTAGCTGCCCTCAGAGCTGGCAAACTTTATACTCGCTTACCTGCCCATAGTTTCTCATCGTTTTGGGCAAAGGGATTAAATCACAAAGGAGTGCCTCTCACAAAACCTACCTATCAGCAATGGAAACAACTCTTGGCACAGGAAGCCAGAGCTGTTACCTACGGACAGGGTAACAATCGTCTGTCTATGGTAGTGGGAGATTCCCTAAGTTTGTGGTTACCCGCACAGGGATTACCTAAATATCAACTTTGGCTCAATCAAGGTATTTCTGGTGAGAATACCAGTCAAATTTTGAGTCGATTATCGGCATTTTCCCAGACTCGTCCTGATACAATTTATGTGATGGCAGGTATCAATGATTTGCGTCAGGGGAAAACCGATCAAGTTATTCTCAACAACCTGCGCCAGATTACTCGTCAATTGCGGCAAAATCACCCACAAGCTCAACTGATTATCCAATCGATTTTACCGACACGAGCTACTGCTATTTCTAATCAGCGCATTCGTAATCTTAATCAACAAATTGCTAAGATTGCTCAACAAGAAGGAGCAGCCTATCTCAATCTTCACAAGTTGTTTACTGATAGTAAAGGTCAGATGCAGCACAACTTGACAACCGATGGCATACACTTAACGCCTCTTGGCTATCAGGTTTGGCAAGAGGCGCTACAGTATACAGAATCGTTGATTGCTGCAAATCGAGCTAAGGCTTTATCACTGTGAACGGGATTGTCGGGAAACTAGTTTTTCAAAATTAGCTTGGGTTTGCTGCAATAGTTGCTCTCTACTATCTGCTGCTTTAGTCAGGTTAGGAACTAATTTGCGGGCGTGGAGTGCCATGTGAAACTGAAGCTCCGCGACATAATCGCTAATGCCTTCACAAGCATGATCATTGTGGGGTTGAGTAGAATGCAAATCCAAAGTGTCCTCCTTGTCTAACTTAACCATTAGGTAGTTCGAGAGCGGGAAAGCTGCGTGTCCAATCAGCCCATACGAACCCTGACTCGATGTATGTTACAGAACATATCATGGTATGCCAAGGGCATATCTGATTTTGTAATGAAGTTTAAAATATTTGTTACGATTTATATAGTTTAGGTAATTTATACAAGATTGAGTTAAATTTTATGGTATATATCTTTAGGTGAAAATTATTTCAATTGATAAGTGTAAGCCGTCAGCTTATTTGATTCAAAAGCACCTCAAGTACTGTGGCACAGGCTTCTAGCGGCACAGGCTTCTAGCCTGTGATCTATAAGCTCATAGCTGATCGCTGATTACTTAGCACTACAATAAAGCGATTGGCCGTAGGCCACGCTACGCGATCGCATTACCTGTAGCTGCGGACTGACGTAATCCATCTGCGACCTTGAGAGTATAGCAACTAGCTACGGTCGTTACATACAGGGGTGTTCCTTTAACTAGATGGTCAATGACCATAGCGGTATCTTTAAGAAACAAACCCCGTCGCCCTGCTACTTCAATTGGTTTGCTTTCCTCTGCCTTAATCAGATTACCTTGGTCTCCCTCAAACAGCAGTGTGCCTTGGTCTCCATGGACTTCAAAATTCCGTAACCTCTGCCAGAACATTTCCCCTTTACCATAGGTAATATCTGCGATTAGACCACTAGTAAAGCGCAGTTGGGCATTACATAGACAGGCCGTAAAGTACTGATCACCAGCATCCCAAAACTGGGATTGACAATACACAGAAGCGACTTCACCAAACAAGTCTGTAAAGCGGTGAATGCGAGAAAGAGCACCAATGAAGGGAAAGCCAAATAGTTCCAGATTGTATGTCCAGCTGCGGGGTGCAGGGTGTTTGGGCGAAATAGTTACGTAACGGGCATAAACCGGTTGACCAATTTTGGGCAAGGATTGGCGCAAGGCTTGATGCAAGCCCCCTAAAAGCTCAATATGTTCTACATGGAGGAGCTTACCCTTAGCGTTGGCAAGGGTAATCAGGGATTCGGCATCTTTGGGGTCAAGGGAAAGGGGATATTCAGTGACAACATGTTTCCCAGCATTAAGAGCAGCACGGGCAATTTTGCCATGATCCCGATTAATCGTGCTAATAAATACTAGATCAAGCTCCGGGTGTTCTACCAATTGCTGCCAGGAATCCACCACTGTAGTGCCGTGGGTTTCAGCAAACTCTTGGGTTTTGGCAGGGGTATGACCACAGACAGCCACTAAATGCGATCGCGAATCCGTTTGCAATGTCTGAGCTCGTAGCTTAGCCGCAAACCCAGTACCAACTATACCAGCTTTAATTGGGAGATTAGTAATACTCTTTGTCACAAGGAATTATCAAGGATGAAGGGTTAAGGGTTATTTTGAACATACTCCCTTAAGGAAAGGCAATAGGCAATAGGCATGCTAGCAATAGGGAAAAATTCCCGGAAAACTCCCCATCTCCCCATCTCCCCATCTCCCCATCTCCCCATCTCCCCACACTCCCCATCTCCCCATCTCCCCATCTCCCCATCTCCCCATCTCCCCATCTCCCACACCGATTGCTAGATCAGATGGCGGGAGCTCCTGGTGGTTGGTGCTGAGTATAAATATTGGTTTGGGTGCCATTGCGAGCCCATTGACGATAATCCAATAACAGCTGGTTCATCAATGTTTGCTTAATCCTGACCAAAACGCTTTTGAGCAAACCATTGCCAGTGGTTTCTAAGATTGGCTTGGGAGTAAGGGAAAAAGGTAAGGGCACATCAACCTTGACAGTTAAATCCGCTCTACCGGTGAGCTTAGTCACTCCGTGATCTTCCCAAGGATGCAGTTTTCCGGTTAATTGCAGTGCAAAGCGTTGATTGATGTAGTCCAATCCTATAATTTCACAACCGACAGACCTCAGATGAACAGTAGCGTCAGATTCTGCCCACACTTCTAGATCTACCGTGGGCTGAAATGTCAAGGACATAAAGTGTAATGGATTCATTTTCAGGCGAAAACGCTTCTGAGTCAGTTGTTGGATGCGATTCAGGTCTGCGATCGCATAAACTATCCGTTCCGGCTGACGCAAGTAGTGCTGAATCGGCACAGATTCCTGTGGCACAGTCATTTCCACACACTGGGAAGCAAAAAACTGGGTGGTCATAGAGGAAAAAACACTCAATCGATGTATGGCTTTACTTAATATTAGTTTACAATTCTTCAGTTTTGGTATTATACTTTTCATTTTACCGGAGTATGCTACCCCAGAGAATACTTTTTTTTGTTTTCTAGAGATTTTTCTATCGATTTTTAATCGTCTTTTTCTGCTTCCACGATTCCCTCAACGGTTACTGATACTCTGACCGGTGGGGATAGTAACGATACTATTAACGGTGGGGATGGTAATGATCTAATTGATGGCAAAAATGGCAATGATTTGCTTAACGGCAACGCAGGTAATGATGCGATCGCTGGTGAGCGTGGAGATGATAGACTAATTGGTGGTAGTGGCGATGATAGCCTTTACGGAGAATTGGCTATTACTATCAACCCTAAAAATGATATTATCGCCATTGCATTTTCGTCTTCCTCGACAACAGAAGGTAAAAATTACCTAGATGCGGGAGATGGTGATGATATTCTTGGTGGTGGCGGTAACGATGTGATTTTCAGTATTAATAGTTAGTAGTTATCTAAGCATTCAGCTATCAGCCATCAGCTTTCTGTAATAGAGATTAAACGAATGCTTACCTATGCAAGCTGTTCGCGTTCCCCTAGGGTGCGCCGTTCCCCTAGGGTGCGCCAATGCGCAATGCGCATAAGCTGAATGCTTACATTCTTAGTAACAACTTCTTCCAACTATATTGTTCCCAACAAATGAGCTCTTGTTAGGAAGTTGAGAACCCCAAGAATCACCATCAAAATATTCGACTTTAGTTCTACCATTTAAAGTGTATTCAGCCAAGTTACCATCCCATGTCCAAGAAGAACCCAATTTACTTAAAGCGCTATTAGAAAGTTTGACTGTTGCTATTCGAGAACCGAATCCTGATAGACCAAACTTTTCTACAGCTACGAAAGTTCCTGAGCTATTTACTAACAAAAATGATGCTATTTCTTTTTCCTCATCCCAATCCCATCCGCGAATGCTATCACTATTTGAAATATTAATAGTCGCCAGTTTACGACCGAATTGTCCTGTATTTGGATTAAATTCCTCTACAATTACAACTGATTTACTACCATTGAATATAACGTAACTAGCTAGACGACCTTTGTAACTCCAACCTCTAACTGAATTAGATTGGGAAATTGTCCTGCTACTTGCATCCCCTTGTATATTCCTATAACGAAGCTTGGCAGCCGAACCATTAAACTCAACAGTAGAACATGCCTGATTAGCAAAGGCAGGTTGAGAAGATAAAAGTGTGAGTAAGGATGTAGCCATCAACAAAAACTTGATATTCCATCCATTCTTAACTAATTTCGTTAGCATTTTGATTTCTTAATGTTTAGTTTGTGACATTTCTGCATAAATTATACACAATCCGGGTTGGGTCGAGGTCAAGATGCTGTTGGCGAATTATTTCTTAATATCTGAAAGCGTTATTATGCGGTTATTCCCTTAACAAAACTACAGAAAAATTAACTAGCTTGATCAATTAACCCTAAAGGCAACTCCTCTAACTGTTTCAACTCCAAACCTCCCTCAAATATCTCATCAATCGGCAGCATTTGACCATCAATCGTCATAAACTTATGATCGTTTGTGGCTCGAATCACTGAGCCATCGTCTAGAGTATATTCAAACACCTCTTGCTCTCCCCGGTTATGCCACTGAGCAATAGGTTGGGTATAAACATAGCCATTACTATCAACGCTATAAACAGTACATGGGATACCTTTTTCGACAATCTCACCAATGGCCATCGGACCATACTCTACTGTGATAATCTCCGTATCATAGCTGAGACAATATTCAGCAAATTTAATCATTTGGTCAAATAACTCTTCAGCTATGTCTTGAGTCACGCCATTTTTGGTTGAACCATCGATAAAAATCTCCCGATGCTTCTGCATCTCAGCCACTTTCTTCTTACCCATACAATTGTGAGCAATAAAGTCATTGGCAATAAAGTTATGAGTTTCAGCAATACTTAAATCAAAAACCTCCTCTTGGCCAAGATACTTCAGCTCCACAATCTCATCCCAGAAAACATCTGAATCAGTAATGCCTTGGTGACGTGCTAAACTCGGAGTCGCAACTGTTTTCGTTAATTCCTGTCCACTGTTCCCTGTTCCCCGTTCCCTGTTCCCAACTTCTGAAAGAAGTCTAATGATATTATCAGTTAGCTTACCTTTACTATTCGATAGTTCACGAGTATAGCGAATTGGTAATGCTTTAGCTAAACCGATCGGACTTCCTATGGTAAACTCTTTCAGAGGCTTCCATCCTAGAGTGGTGTAGAAAAGATGATCATCCGTTGCGCGAATGTTGCGGTTAGTTTTGGTAGTAATCTCCCAAACATCACGAATCCCATTAGGATGAATTTCGATAATTGGTCGTTGGGTAATTTTTTGGGTCTTTAAATCCAGAGAAAAAACCTTTCGTCCCAACCAGTAACTAGATTTAGAAGCAATCTCCCTCAGGGAAACTAAACGACCGGTTGCTGGATCCACGATCTCAGTTGATCCACTCAAACACCGCCTCAGTAAATCCGCTTGACCTAGAGAATAACCGGCCAAATCCTGGGCCATCCGCATGATGCTTTCCTGAAAGCAGTTATGAACTACTACGCTATGAGCCAGAAAGTATGGGGAAGATTGTTCCTCCATTTGTAGATCAAAACACTCCTGTTGCCCACTCTCTTCAACAGCGGTAACATAAACTATCCGAACATCCCAAGTCTTGTAATGTGACTCTTTCGGTCTGGCTAGCGTTGCCTGTAGAGTTCCGTAGGGTGCGTTAGGAACGGGCTCGCCCTGATTTTCCGCCTCGTAGCCAGCTTTGTGACAGCCCGTCCCGTAACGCACCACCGGGTCTAGCTGTAACTTCGGTCTAGTAAATGTGGCGTAGGGTGCGTTAGGGACGGGGTCGCCCTGATTTTCCGCCTCGTAGCCAGCTTTGGAACAGCCCGTCCCGTAACGCACCACCGGGTCTAAACTGTTGCTGGCTTCGGGATATTTTTCATAAACTTGAGAAGCCAAACCATTAGCATTCTTGACGACCGGGTTTACTGGTTTCAGCTCATAGGCAAATTTGTCTCCATCTGGTGTTAAAAAGCGATGGTTTTTACTGGAATAGATAACTGTACCACTAGATAACGTAATTTTCAGGATGTCTTTGATACCACTGCGCCATTGCTTAGCTACCCTTGCTTGCCAAACTTGTTTACCATCAGAGGTTAATACTAGGTCGCCAGATTTAATTTCCTCAATGGGCACATAAGAACCATCGGGCTGATCAATTAACGTACCTTTCGGTAAACATAGAATTCCATAAGTCTCCTTTAAAATAGGCTCTAATAGAGGATGTTGATACTCTACTTTTTCCCGACCATGTTTACGATTAATAAACTGAGGAATCAGACCAGCATCTAGAGGACCAGGACGATAAAGAGCTAAAATTGAAGAAATATCTTCAATACTGTCAGGTTTCAGGTCTCGCACTACCTGACGCATTCCCGAAGATTCTAATTGGAATACTCCTTCTAACTGACCTTTTTCTAGGAGCTCGTAAGTTTTTTGAATATCTAGGGGTTTTTTCTTCTGTTCACCCTTGTCTAAAATTTTCTTAGCTTTAATTTCATCTAGGGGAATCTGATCTAAATCGAGTTTAAGATTTTGAGTCTTTTCAACTAACTCTTTGGTTTTCTGAATAGTGGTTAAGTTCTTTAGTCCTAAAAAATCCATTTTCAGGAGTCCCAGAGCTTCCAGGTCTTCCATATAATACTGGGTAATCACTGCACCATCATTATTCAGTTGTAATGGCACAATTTCATCTAACGGATCTGCTGAAATAACCACACCAGCAGCATGGACACCAAAAGTTTTATTTGTCCCTTCTATCCGAATCGCCATATCCACCCAGCGATGAACTTCCGGATCTTGATCGTAAGCCTCTTTAAACTCTGGTGTTGGTGTCTGATCAGAAATCATCACTGAGAGTTTGGCTGGCTTACCTCGCGCTACTGGAATCATCTTAGCCATACGATTAGAGTCTTGGTAAGAAATTCCTAACACTCTCGCTACATCTTTTAATACCGCTTTAGAGGTCATGCGGTTAAATGTAATAATCTGGGCTACTCGGTCTTCACCATAGAGATTGGTGACATATTTAATCACCTCATCCCGTCTTTCAATGCAGAAATCTGTGTCAATATCTGGCATTGATTTCCGCTCTGGATTGAGAAACCGCTCGAACAGTAGCCCATGATGTACGGGGTCAATGTTGGTAATTTCTAGGACATAAGCCACTAGGGAACCTGCTGCGGAACCACGACCGGGACCAACGGGAATATCATTGTCTCTGGCATATTTAATGTAGTCCCAAACCACTAAAAAGTAAGTAGAGAATCCCATCTGCTGGAGCATTTTTAACTCATACTCCAGCCGGGCTTTATACACTGGATCAATTTCACTACGAGAGCGACACTTTAGCCGCTTCATCAGTCCATTCCAGGTAATTTCTTCTAAATAAGTGTCAGGGGTATAATCCTTGGATACCTTGTAGTGTGGGATGCGAGGCTCTCCCATAATATTGTAGTGCTTGACTTTATCTGCTACTTCTAAGGTATTTGCGATCGCATCCTCTATCACCTGGGACGGTAAGTGATCTCGAAACAGCCGTTTCATTTCCTCTGCTGACTTGAGATACTCCGTGCCACTATAGCGCATCCGTTTCTCTTCCGTCACCAGTTTAGCGGTTTGAATACACAGCAAAGCATCATGAGCTTCTACGTCATAGCAGGAGATAAAGTGGGAGTCATTAGTCGCAATAATTTTAATTCCTAATTCACTGGCGATTTTGACAATAGCAACATTAACCACTCGGTCTTCTACAGAGCCGTGGTCTTGAATCTCTAAATAGTAATCATCCCCAAAAACCTCTTGGTACCACTTAGCTACTTTACGGGCTTGATCTAAGTCACCTTTTAGGATAGCTTGGGGAACTTCACCCCCCAAACAAGCACTAGTAACAATTAACCCTTCGTGATATTGCTCCAGTAATTCTTTATTAATACAGGGACGAGCAAAAATTCCTTTTCCTTGCATCCCTTTCAGGTTAGAAATAGTTGTTAGTTTTACTAAATTTTTGTAGCCTTGGGTATCTTTTGCTAAGACGACTTGATGATATTTTCGGTAACGCTTCTTGACCTCAATATCCCCATTAATCACATACATTTCGTTACCGATTATCGGCTTAATGCCCTTTTTTAGGCAAACTTTAATCAGTTCAATAGCACCGTACATCACACCATGATCTGTCAGTGCGATCGCAGGCATTCCCAACTCAACAGCTCGATCCACCAGTGCTGGTAGCTGAGATGCTCCATCCAGTAGGCTATAATCACTGTGAATGTGTAGACCAACAAAAGACATAGTTAATGTTAATTATAAACCGATGTTGCTGATTAAGTTAATGATTAACCGACCTACGAGCCAGGTCTAGTACCAAAAAAACTAGTACCAAAAAAACTAGGACTTATCTTAAGCACGGAAATCAGTTAAACGACTTCCAACCCTTCTCAAATCTGATGGTGGATTTTTCACCTGATTAGTATTCAAATTGCTGTTAAGTTCCCGAATACGGCGGGACAGCATACGAATAATCTTAATTGCAAATTCTGGTGTCTCATCAATGGCATCATAGAGTTGTAGCTGTGTCAACATCAAACAATGGCAAGGTTCGATTGTGGTCACAGAAGCGGAACGAGGTTCTGCATCAAACAAGGACATCTCCCCAAAGCAGGCTCCTTGCTTGAACTGTGCCAAATTCCGCTCACCAATGTGAACTCTTACCAAACCTGAGACTACAATATAAAGTTCCCTACCCTCTTCCCCTTGAGCAAAGATGGTATGGTTAGAAGGAAAGTCTAGCTCGTCCATCACAGAGGCTAGTCGCATCAGAAAATCGTCCCGCAATTCGTGAAAAATAGGGACACCCCTGATAAAAATTAAACGATCAATGCTAGATAACATTGGTTAGTGGTTGGGTTAGCGGTTGGCTGCTAGCGAATAGCCGTCCTGTAGTAAAATACAAGTTTAACCCATACCGCTAATTGTTGATAGTTAATGGTTAACTAGACCTAGACGTGGAATTAAGATTCTACCACTGTACTGTGGTAATTTCAGACATTATTTCACCCCTAGGTCTACTGTCCACAGTCATGAGAGATTAGAGATGATGCCAGCAAAGTGTACAAACAATAGGCAACTATACTGATCAAACTATCCGATAATCTCTTGTGCTTGAGCAGCTACCAAGGGATCTGGGTCATTCCTAAGCACTGGCAACAACTCTGCACAAGCACGAGGTGACATCTCTTTGAGATAAGCCACAACCGCTTCCCGCACAAAACCGGTAGGATGACGTAGGCAACTCATAGCCGCTGCTGGTGCTAGGGAACAGTGTGCTGCTCTGGCCACATGAAAACAACAGGCTAGGGGCCAATCTGACAAGAAATGTCGTAACTCGATTAACCGACGTAAGCGATCGCTTACAGTCATGGGTTTATAAGGCACTAAATCCACTAGGGCAGCTAATTTTTCTTTCAGAGAACGCCGGTCTAAAATTGACAAAAATGCTTTCTTATTAGGAATATCTAGGGTATTATCCAAAATTTCTAACCCTAGGGCAATGTTTGACCGAGAATGGGATGCTAGATTAAACTCAGCTGCTTTGATGGCACTCGATGGATAAAGAAACTTCATGAGTAAGAAACACACATCCACCAGATCTTGTTGAAGATCATTAAGCCCCTGCCGCAGCAAATCTGCCTCCAGTCCAGCTATTTTCTTTGAGGTCAAATCCAGCAGTGCGCCATAAATTTGACCCAAAAACATCAATTCTTGCTCAATTAAGGCTTCTACGACCCTACGCCCTAACTCGTTCATCACCGCTTCAATCCCAACTTCCCCTGGAATCTTCAGCAGGATCGTGAGAATATTACGACGGGTTGTCCCCCAACTACTCATCAACTGTTGTACCAAATGCTTCATAGCTTCAGGAGTACCCTTCTGAGTTATAGCCTGGAGTCTGCCAATCTCACCGAGAGCCATCCAAGCTTGCCGCCTGACTGGGTCTGGCTTGTGAATATCTTCAGACAAAACCCTCAATAAAGGAATGGCTTCATCCCCTTGCTTGACCAACGCCATACGAGCAGCATTGCGGGTAGAGGTGTAGTAGAGTGCCTTGACTAAAGACGGATAGTACTTTTCAAATCTTTTAGCAGCAATCACCTCTAAACAAGCACAGCGTACCTTTAATGACTTATCCCTTAACAGGTCATCAATATAAACCACCAAGGATTCCAAGTAATCCATCTCTGCCAACGCTCGGGTACCCATCAACCGTTCTTGCTCTTTTTTTGAGGTGAGCATCCGCCGCAGGGTTTTGACGGCTTCAAATTTCTCTTTTGGTGTACCCCGACCCATAATTAATGCAGCTGCTGTAGCTCTTACAGTTGGGTCAACAGCCGGTTGTAGATAAGGCTTAATTGTCCGAATATTCAGGTCTTCCTGAGCCAGCCAAAGATAGCGCAATGCTAAGGCCAGGACTTCTACTGGTGGTCTTTGATCAATCAACCCAGACACATCTTTTAGACAATCTGGGTTGGGATAGGGCAACATCACCTCTAAACTCTGGCGCTGCAAATCTGTAGACATTTCTCCCAGCAAGGGAGAAAGAACCTTACTCGCTTTTTCCGGAGCCATTTGATACAACAGTTGAATGTAAGCAGAGCGGTTCTTCGGCTCAGTTTTCAGTCGCTTTACCGCTTCCTCAAAGACGGTCTTAGTATCCAGCAAATTGGTATTGGCAGAACCCAAACGTCCTTGCTCAGCATTGATCAGCAGCAATGAACCATAATTAGCCCGCATCAACCAGGTACTCAGCAGCCATAATAGGGCAAAAATCACTACCATTAGAATAAACACCCAATGCCGCAATGGCTCAAAATTGGGGAAAGCCCAATCCAGCAGCCCAATGGTAGCTAAAATCCCAAGACCAGTAATGCCAGTAGTCATGGGTTTGGCAATCCCTTGTACAGTAGTCTGCACCACAGAGCGTAACCCTGATGGTAAGGCTTGGAAGAGTACCGGTTGAACACTAGCAATTAAAGTAAAGCGCAATAGTTCATCAACGAATCGGAGTAAGACTACACTAATAAATAGCCCTGTTATCCAGCTAGGCAACAACCCAATATTAAAATTTAGCCAACTTGCCATGTTAGCTAGGGTAACTAAGCCAATCACAGATAAAGAACCAGGTAATACCATAGCGCTTAGGAACAGACCAAAGCGATCAATCACCCGACTAGAGATAAACCATTGGGTCACCAGTTCAAAAAGTCCCAAAGTGCCACTGAATATACCCAGAAAACCAGCAATGGCTGAACTATCCAGTTTGTCCTCCAATTGACCCATATACTGAAATTCAATTAGGAGGTACAGGGCTTCCCCTAAGATAAAAAAGGCAAATAAAGGGATGACATACTGTCTGAGGGATTGACTCGGCTGACGCACAGCAAAGTCTGGCTCCATTTCTTCCCACTGTCGTGCTGGGGAGTTAGGAAAGGCTTGCTGGTAGTGCTGACATAGATAAACCAAGATCAGTGCTCCGAGGAGCATCATGCCAGACCCAAAAGCCACCACATTGTTGAGTCCCACTAACAGCAATAATAGAGGTAATGAGAAGCCAGAGAGGACATCAGCTACCAAAAGTCCACTGGAGATGAGGGGATAAGTACGCTTAATTTCCCGAATGTTGAATAATTGATTAGCCGCTACCTGGGAATTAAGGTCATTGAGGATGTACACCGCATCCATCCACAATCGCAATAGAAAGATAGTGACTACAGTAATATAGCCATACTCAATCTCCAAGCCTAGGCGGAACACTAACAAGGGTAAGGCAGCTAGGATTGCGATCGCTACCAAGACTGACCTCAGGGGTAAAATGCTCTGCAACCAGGAGTATAATACTCCCAACCCAGAGCAGATCACGGAACTAGCAATATAAATCACCGGTAACCACTTCGCGCCATATTTCTCTAGAAACAAGGCAATGGCACTGTACTCTAACCAAAGCAGTCCAATGGAAGTGGTGGTATGGAAGGCGAACATCAACAATGTCCGCTCGCCTTCTTCTGGGCGAAGATTCACCCACTCTAGGATTGTTCTAACCCAGTCACCCTTCAGGCGAGTCGGAGATGGCAATTTCATATAGTCCTTCGTCCTTCGTCACTAGTCCTAAGTCACTAGTCCTTGGTATTTTAAGCTGCTTGCTCCGTGCATACGTATTCAGACATGAATTCCAGGCACCTGCACATGTGGCTACCAATGACTAATGACCAATGACTAATGACCAATCACTAATGACCAATCACTAATGACCAATCACTGATGACCAATCACTATAACCACTATTTTTTGGGGGAGAGCAACATCATCATGTTGCGACCTTCCCGCTTAGGGGCTTGCTGGACTTCTGCCAATTCCTGTAAATCATTAGCCATGCGCTCGAGTAGTGCCATAGCTAAATTACTGTGTTGGATTTCTCGACCTCGGAAGGTAATGGTAGCTTTGACCTTATCGCCAGATTTCAGGAAGCGCTCCGCTTGATTGACCCGCACATTGTAGTCATGGTCTTCTATTTTGTAGCGCATCTTCACTTCTTTGACATCAGCCGTGTGCTGCTTCTTCTTGGCTTCACGGGCTTTCTTCTCTTGTTCAAATTTGTACTTGCCATAGTCCATGATGCGACAAACTGGCGGATCTGCCTTGTCACTAACCAGGACAAGATCTAACTCCTTTTCCTCAGCAATCCGCAGGGCATCTTGAGGTGTGATTATACCCAGCTGTGCCCCATCGGTATCAATGGCTCTAATCTTGGGAAACCTAATTCTTTCGTTAATTTGGGGTAGATCGCGTTGGCGTCTTCTATTATCACTCACAGGCGTTTGTTTATTTTCTTAAGTGGATTAATCAAAAAATAGACTTACTACATACACTTGCCATTTTACTAATTCCTTTCTTGTTTCTGTTCAAATTATTAACATCACGTAGGAAACTAAGGCCGATGGAATAGTTATAACTTACTCCTTTGCCTGATAGGGAAGGCATAATGGACTCAAGAAGCTTTGTAAATATTTTTGAAGTTGAGGCAGTTTGTGACCAAATCTTTGCATTGGCAGCAACGAGTTGGTAGTCAAAGGGATTGGGTCTGGCGGGGTTGGCCGATCCGTTATACCTATTTTCGCCCACCCCAACCCCTAACTGTCCAGCCGACAACACCAGTTATTCTGCTTCATGGGTTTGGTGCTTCGGTCGGGCATTGGCGTAATAACCTAGACGTAATCGGTCAACATCATACCGTTTATGCTTTAGATCTGCTGGGTTTTGGGGCATCCCGGAAAGCTGCGGTTGACTACACCATTGACCTTTGGGTAGCTCAGGTTTATGAATTTTGGCAAACATTTATCCAAAAACCCGTAGTGTTAGTAGGTAACTCCATTGGTTCCCTAGTTGGTCTAGGAGCAGCAGCGACCCATCCAGAGATGGTTAAAGGTCTGGTGATGATTAATTTACCAGATTTCCAAGCCCGAGAAGAAGCCATTCCTAGTTGGCTCGGACCGATAGTCTCAACAGTTGAGAATCTAGTGGCATCACCAGTGCTACTCAAAGCCCTATTTTACGTAGTACGACGTCCAACGGTTGTTCGTAAGTGGGCAGGGTTAGCTTATGCTAATCCAGAGGCAGTTACAGATGATTTAGTAGAAATTCTGAGTGTACCTGCCACCGATCCCGGAGCTGCGGCAACCTTTAGTAGACTTTTGAGAGGGATGAGTGCTCCTAACTTTAGTCTACCGGTCAAATCCCTATTACCTACATTAGATATTCCTATGCTATTGATGTGGGGACTAAAAGACCGAATGATTCCCCCCATCTTAGCTCGCAAGTTTGTTAAACTCAATCCTAATTTAGAGCTATTGGAGTTAGATCATGCTGGTCACTGTCCCCACGATGAATGTCCGGAACAGGTGAATCTGATCCTGTTAGAGTGGCTAGGAGCTAAGGTTTGATTATACCCAAAATCCCTATTAGCCGACGCTCACTTGATCAGTGTCAACCTCCGTGCAACCATCTACACCTGAGGCAACATCAACCATCTTATCTAGAACCTCCTGGCTAGCTACTTCTCCTTTCAGCACAACTTTACCGCCAGTTTGAGCAACCCAGAGCCTCTCCTCGTCATCCAGGTCGTTGTCTTGGTCAAAAGCCCAAACAACTCGCTTGGCAAGGCCGCTTTGGTCGTATTCTCCATTTAACCCCAGTCGTTCTGGGGGAATGTCATCTCCTGCTGGTGCATCTTCTGAAGGGGTACTAGCTGCGGCAGCTTCCTCTGGGCTTCCAAATCCAAAAATTCGTTGTAACCAACCCATAAATATTGTGTTTCACTCCAATCAGTTTTTATCGATTTTTATGTTACCGAGGAATTTGGCAATTAGCTGCCTAGTTTCAGAAAAAATATATCTTTAGATACAGCACACTGTTACTAGAGTTCTTGGTTACTCAAAACCTGGATAAAATGGTAGTTGGTTTACCGTTGACCGTTGACGCTTAGCTTCAAAAAACTTAACAGTTAACCGTTGCTCATCCCTTATCCCCCCTTAAAAAAGGGTTAGTAAACAGCTAGAGAAAATGTCGCAGAGTCTCCCAAAAACTCTTATTATTTGTTAGAATTAAATTATGGTAACACCGACAGGGATTATTATGTAACTTAAATTAAAGCCGAAAACCAAGGGTTTAATAGTTGCGCTCTCTATCCCGGTGGAACCAGCTTTTTTGACATTTTTATGGCGCTCGCGGGATATTCCGTCAGAGAAGCGCGGAGATACCCCCTGGATGTGAAAGCATCTTGCATTGGCGGGCAAAAGTCTATCTTGGTAGACTTTGGTAGCTAAAAAGTATCGGGCTAGTCAACACTTAACCACTCAACAGTCTCACCAATAAATCACGTTGATAGCAATTTAGGCAGCACACGCCCCCACCACTCCCAAGTCACACTATGAAACATACCCTTTCCGTTTTAGTTGAAGATGAAGCCGGTGTTCTAACTCGCATTGCTGGTTTATTTGCCCGTAGAGGCTTCAATATCGAAAGTCTTGCCGTTGGACCAACTGAGCAGGTTGGTATATCTCGAATTACGATGGTAGTACCTGGAGATGACAGCAGCATTGAGCAGCTGACTAAGCAACTCTATAAGCTAATTAATGTCCTCAAAGTACAGGATATTACCACAATTCCCTGTGTCGAAAGGGAGTTGATGCTGCTAAAGGTTAACACTACTAGTTCCACCCGCTCCGAGATTATTGAATTAGCCCACGTGTTTCGTGCCCATGTTGTAGATACATCTGAGGAGTCACTAACTCTAGAAGTTGTGGGAGACCCAGGTAAAATGGTAGCACTGACCCAAATGCTGAATAAGTTTGGTATCCGCGAAATTGCCCGGACTGGCAAAATCGCCCTAACCCGAGAATCGGGAGTCAATACTGAATATCTCAAGTCTTTGGAGGCAAAAGTTTAATTAGTCATTAGTCATTAGTCATTGGTCGTTAGTCATTGGTGATTGGTTCGTCTGTTTTGCCTGCAAGCCTTTATGATATGAACCTACAGGAATTGCGATCGCAAATTCTGTTCCCTTACCGGGATTAGAGGTACATAGGATTTGACCGCCATGCTGTTCAACAACGATTTTCCGGCAGATATCTAGCCCTAAGCCAGTTCCCTTGTCGATTGATTTGGTGGTGAAGAATGGTTCAAATATCTTCTGTTTAACCTCTTCTGTCATTCCCGGACCATTATCGATGATTCTGATCACGACCTGTCCACCAGAACTGTCCCCAAGATCACCATTGCTGCCTATAAATTCTGTCCGAATGGTGATATTAGGCAGTGCTGGTGTCTTTTGATTTACACCTTGCGGGGAATCAGAAGACTGAGGGGAAACTCGAACCTTAAACCTGTCTACCTGAACAGGTGAAGAACCTCTAACAAAGAACCTATTAACCTGTGCCTCTTCTAGAGCATCAATGGCATTGCACAGCAGGTTCATCAACACTTGGTTGATTGGACCAGAGTAGCACTCCACTAAAGGGAGTTTTCCATAGTCCTTGGTCACGGTAATCCCGGGATTGTTTCCTTTGGGCTTTAAGCGATTATGGAGGATAGTCAGAGTACTATCAATCCCTTGATGAATATTCACGCGCTGCTTTTCATCGGTCTGCTGTCGGGAAAAGTGGCGCACTGACTGCACAATCTGTTGCAAGCGTTCTGCACCTAATCCCATGGATGATAGGGCTTTGGGAAAATCTTGGATTAGGAAATCTAGGTCAATTGCATCGGCGTACTGTTGAATTTCGGCTACAGGCTGGGGATAGTGTTTGACATATAATCCCAACAGTCTTAATAAATCTTCGCTATAGTCCCTTGCTGGAGTCACATTTCCACAGATAAAGTTAAGTGGATTGTTGATTTCGTGAACAACACCAGCGCATAACTGTCCTAAGGTGGACATTGTTTCACTTTGCTTTAACTGCTCTTGAGCCAGTTGCAGCTTCTTTAAGACATTCTCCAGTTCCTGGCTTTGGGCTTCTAATTTTGCTTGTGCTGCTTGTAAAGCTGCTTCAGTTAATTTTTGTTTAGTAATATCTTTTACAAAACCTTCGTAGTATAGAATGTAACCAGTAGCATCACGCACTGCCCAAGCACTTTCGCAAATCCACATTAGGGTGCCGTCTTGGCGATAGACCTGGGATTCAAAATCCTCTACCAAACCCCTCAAGTGCAGTAGTTCAAGGAATTGATAGCGTCGCTGGGGATCTTTGTGAAGGTACTCCCCAACACCAGTTACATGACTGAGGAATTGGTTAGGTGATTCATAGCCATATAGTCTAGCTAGTGATGGGTTGCAGGCTATATAGTAACCATCAGGGGTAATTTTAAAGATACCATCAGTGGAGTTTTCAAATAGAGACCGATATCTCTGTTGGACTGCTAAGAGAGATTTTTCCACTCTTTTACGGTCAATTATTGGCTCAGCTAGTGTCTGATTGGTAGGTTGCCAACTAGTTTTCCACTTGGTGAAGTTTTTATGAACCGTTGGATTAGGTTTGACCCGCTTGCCAGAGCTAGGGGGTAAAGTTCTGCGACTGATTAACATAGATTGTTGCCTCACCTTTTTCCCTCACGACCATTACTATTGAGCATTTTAGCTGCCTGTTGAAGGATGGGTTTCCGCTACAGACTATAGTATTTGCTGTTGGGGAATTGTGCCATCCCTGAGCGGTTGTTTAAAAAAATATTAACTAAACTGCTCCGAATTTAAATAAATTTAACATACATCTCCCCTTGACAACAGTCAAATTAAGAAGGTTTTTTTCCCAAGTTACGCACTGTAGTCAAATATTGTCCTAGAAAGGGTAATCCACCAATGGCGGGAAGTAGGTAGCGGGAAGTACACAGCAACCCTAAGGCGGCAGCTGTAGCAGCCGGAAAATAGGGTTGGTAGAAGAAAATTAGCGCAGCGTCACGGGTGCCAACCCCCGCAAAGGTTAGTGGTAACAATCCCGCTAAAATGGCTAGGGGGGACAGAGCGAGATTGGTTAAAAAGGGTGTCCAGGCGTTGAGGGCGAGGATAAATAACCAAATTTGCAATAAGTGTAAGAACCAGATAAAAATTGAAGTTAGGGTAATTTTGAATAACTGCTTGGGGTCATGCCAGAAGTAGCCGTGCATTTCCCCCCAAGAAGTTTGCATTTTTTCTAGCTTTGAGCGGAATTTTTTGGGTGCAATTTTTTTTGTCAGCAAGAAAAATAAATGGGCAAATTTGCGGGAGCTTAGCAGGAATAGCCCTAGAATTAACCCGAAAATTATCCCAGCGGTCATCAGCCAAAAGAAGTCATTTTTGCCCGGATATAGTAATAAACCAAAGACACACCATAGCAGTAGAGACAGCATGTCACAAGCTTTTTCGAAAATCACGATGGCTAACGACAAGCTCCCAGCTAAATTACCCCGCTGCTTCATAAAGTAGGCTTTAGCAATATCTCCCATTTTGGAGGGCAAGACCATATTCAGGGTACTGGCAGCTAAAATCAGGCGATTGGCTTCCCAAAATCGGAGTTGGGAACCCGTCGGCATTAGTTGTTGCAGTCGCCAAGCCGTAAACAGGGTGATCGGAATCACCATGCCCAGACTAATCGCCATCCACATGCGATCGCATTCTTTAAATACAGCGATCAGTTCGGGAAAGTCAATTTTGGTATAAATTACCCCTAGGATGATTAGGCTGATGGCAATCGAGATTAGTCGTTTCATGGATTAGCAGCAAAAGGCAAAAGGCAAAAGGCAACCGGCAACGGTCAACCTTCAATCTACCCTAGGGGAACGCCAAAGGCGAACAACCTTCAACATCTGATGCTAACCAAAAACTTTAGTCAGAATTTCAACAGCTGGGTCAACTTCTAGCCACACCGTAGCCCCACAATGCTTAGGACAATTGGGTTGATAAACTAAGCGAGATGGGCCTTTGATTTCTACATAATGACCGTAGGTGTTGCGGTTGCCTTGTTTGACGGTCAGGACAGGCTTGTAAGTATCGTATTTTCTATTTTCCTTAATAATTTGCTGGTTGACGTGGATGTAAGTCGCCACCTTTTGAGCAACTTTTTTCCAGGTTCCTTTTGGTCCACGCTTACCAGGAATGACTCTGGGCATGCCGTTAAATAGGGGAATTTGCCAAAATCTGCCAACTTTTTGAGCGCCTTTAATTCTGCCGCTTTTGAGGAGTTGGCGAACTCGTTGGACACAAATTCCTAAAAGATAAGCTGCTTGAGTGGTTCCAATTGTAGTTATCTGTTGTGCTGCCATGTCTTTGCCTTTTAGTCTAGCGCTATTGTTTGTTCATGATTTTAATATAACACAGATTTTTAAATAGCGCTAGTGTTTTGGTAAAAAATGTTACATAATTTAATACTATGTTGTTTATATAGTGTTATAGGTTTGAGTTTAGAGTGGGAAGTAAAGTACTAGATCGTTGATGTAGTTTGATTAATCTTATTAGTCAAATTACTATAGCGCTATTGCTTTTTGGGACAGGTGATTTAAACAGTATTGGCAAGAAATTAAATAGCGCTATAGTTTAATCATCAGAGTGTTAGCTAATGAATTAATGTAGCGTTATAGTATCTTGGCCGTTAGCTTAATAAGCGCGCTAGCTTTATTCAGTGTTGTTAGTGGTTTTATATAGCGCTATGTTTATTGTTCCAATTCATATAGCGCTATTAATTTCACAGCAAAGGTGATCTAATTACCAACAAATTTTATAGCGCTATAGTTGGGATAAGCATTGATCACACAACACTTGACCACTGAGGCACTCAGAACTATTTTCCAAGTTACCTGATCTCAAAAACGCTGCTCGAACTTCAACCATTCATAATCATCCAAGGTTTGCACCTCATCACTTAGGTCAACCCAGGGTTGTAATTGTCCTGCTTGAAAGGTACGACTCATCACCACATAAATCGATGTCTGGTCTCCACCAATTCCGACACTTTGTACCGATTTCCAAGACTTAGCTTGTAACTCATCAATTACTAACCATCGCTCACCTTGCCAATAAAAATATCGGCGAAAGCAGAAGGGAGCGTCTTTTTTACCAGTAATTAATAATTAGGGTTAGTCAAACTCTTTTCTAAGCTGGGTTATGAGGATTAGATGGGTTTGCCCTAGCTGCCCACCTACTTTATTTCGTCATTGGGCTTTTGTATTAGCTTGTAAAGGCTTTCGCTCTGACCCTCAAAAATTATTTCTATTGTTGTGCTTGGCATGAATTGTGAATAATGTGCTTCGTTCAAGGGGCTACCCTGAAAAATAATGCAATTCTTCTCTATAAGATTACTTAAATCTAATTCTTGATTAAAAGATTCATATTTACGAGACCAGATATTGTAGAAAAATCCATCAGGAAAACTATATTCTAAGACCTTAGAAAACCGATTTGAAGCAAAATCGTTACCAAACTTGAGTGCATATTGTCTATCGCTAGACCGATAATATCTTACGTGAATACAATTATTGTAATTTTGCTTAATCAACTGATTAATAGTTTTAATTTCACCCCTATAAGATTGATGACTATTTTTATCCTGTAACATTAGCTGATAAGTAACTGCGGCACTTGCTGTCACATACACCGTTAACACAAGTAGACTTAGTTTTGCATAAATACTTGGTTGTAAAAGAGTAGTCAGTTGTTGTTCAAATAGAGTAACTTGCACCCAAATCAGCAGACTACATAACCCCATAGATGGGATTAAATAATGAGTAGCAGGGTGTTTTAACGTAAGCATTATTTGAAACCCAATAATCAACAAAAGACATAAGTACAATAAATAAAGCTTTTGAACGGGGACGATAGGAGAGTATTTGTGTTGTAAATCGAAATTTTGTAAGGTCGGTCTAGCCAACCAAAACCAAACAGTAACAATGAAGAAATTTAATACCGATAAGCCAACAGTATAAAAGAAAAATCTATCCTGGGGAATCAAGTTAATAAAGGTGCTTGGTAAATTTGAAATATCAACTAAACCTGGATTACCACTGCCATAGTGTCCTGTATGGGTCGCAATCGACGTCAACCAATTAAAAAGACGAGGGTATTGGGAAAAAATAGGAGATGTTGTAATAAAAAACGTGACTATTGTTGTAAAAATTGCTAATCCTTTCTGAAACCAACCAGGAAGCAGCATAATCACCAGTATCATGGGGATAAATGTGACTTTTGTGGATATCCCTAATCCCAAAACTATACCGATAGCTAGGGCAAATTTAGGCAATCGGGCTCTCTCTGAGTAAAGATAAAATAGCAGCAGAATCACCAACACTTGAGTCAAAGAAAGTAGTAGGGTTTCCGGTCTCACACGGGTGGATTCTTGTAGGGGAGTCCACAAAAAAGGTCCTAACTGTAATAGTAAACTCAACGCAATATTCTGAGAGAATGCAAAAGCAACTAAACCCACCAGCAACAAGCAAGATGTTATGATAAGAAGCAGGATGGTGTTGACAGTGATCAAATAAAACTCAGGATTTTGCAGTACAGATTCTGTAATATTAGAAACAACAGAATTCGTCAGGTACTGAATAAAATAAGTGATTTGAATAACAATAGCACCAAAAACTTGTAGAGTAGTGCCCGGATGATCGGTATGACCAGGTGTTTGGAATTGGATGATATTTAAAAAATTTAGGAGATAAGCATACTCAGGATCAGAGTTTATTCCAAGCCAATATGGACCGAATTCCTGTCTAATAATCAGAGAAATAACAGCGAAGATAACCGGGATAATAAATAAATAAACAAATTGCTTTTTTTTAGATACTTTCTGCCGGAAATGACTGATGTTCATAGAAGCATTAACGTAGTTGTTTTAATATAATTATCCTTATTATTAATTTAAGCATTAGCTATCACTTAAATTACTTTTTCTAGTTCAATCGTCATGAACATTCCCAAGTGAGGATTAAGGGGTGATAGAAGCCATTCCATAAATTGCACTAGACTAAAAAGGGCTGATGGGAGAAGTTGTCTCATAGACAATCCTCCACTAATCAGATATCTTAAGGGTGTATGATTTTTTATACTTCGTACTCTTAAACGAGGAAATTCTTCCCGAAAAAGTTCGCTATCTCGGTTAAAAATAATCCAAGGAATAGCCATATTTGCTCCTGACAATGGTCCCCCTTCTTCAAAACCCCAATACCCCCGTGGATTAAATGGTTCATGGTGAAAATTCTTATAAATAAAGTTAGACCAACAAGTATTTGCTGGTTCGATCATGACAAGTTTTCCACCAGGCTTAAGGCAACGATCTGCTTCCCGAAAAAATTGTCGCGAATCTTTAATATGGTGCAATACATCAATCATCAGGATGGCACTAAGATCGTTGTCTTCAAAGGGCATATCTAAAGCAGAAAAAACTAGATCAACACCATCATAGGGTAAGACATCTGAAGTGATAATTTGAGAATTGTATTCTTTTAAGAAACTAGCACCACTACCAAGCTCCACAATTTTACCATCTGGTGGAATTGTCTTAATTCTCACTAATAACTGATTATAAAAACTATTATAAGTTTTTATAAGAAAGGGTTTGCGCTGAATTATTGCCCTTAATACATGGATGTTGTTTGGATTATCTAGATTGGTCATCTTAGATAACTCAGGAAGTCTTAATAAGTTAAGCATAGTAATCACAGAAGTCAGCTATATAATTAGGAAAACTTTATCTTCTTGGCTGCATAAGCACACATTTTAAAAAGTACCAACCCCTCCTTAAAGTGCTGAATATTTGAAGCGCCATAGGTTCTGGGCATATAACGGACGGGAATATCATTTATTTTTAATCCTAACTTCGCAGCGCCGAATAACAAATCAAAATCGCCAAAAGGGTCAAAATCACCAAAGTAACTCCGATTTTCCGCAATGCGGCAATAATTCTCTTTTGAAATTGCCTTGGTTCCACAGAGAGAGTCTTTGATTTTAGTATTAAGAAGATAGGATAGTAGCCAGGCGAAGAAACGGTTAGCCATTCGGTTCAACCAGGGCATAGTAGTAGCATTTACTGGGTAGATGAGGCGGCAACCGTTAGCAAATTCACAGTATCCAGAAGCGATCGCCTCGAAAAAGTAAACTAAATCTTCTGGCTTAACGGTTAAATCGGAATCTAAGATAATAAAAACGTCTCCTGTTGCCATGTTAAAGCCTTGGCGAACTGCGTCTCCTTTGCCTATCCCTGATTGTTGGGCAACTTTTATATCCCATCGATCTTTGTACTTTTCCTGAACCCGTTGAATTTCTGACCAGGTGTCATCTCTAGAGTTTCCTTCTACAAAGATGATTTCAGTATGTCGGCCCAATTTTGGCATCCGGGTGACGCAAGCTTCGATATTCCCTGCTTCGTTTCGTGCTGGAATAATCACTGAACAAGTCCTTTGCTGAATTTGGGTTTGAGCATCAGCATCTTTAGGCTGTAATCTGGCAATAATATACTCACATAAACAAAGTTGGTTGATAAAAGGCAAGGGTGCTAGGAACCGATTTATAAAATAGCTTATTAGTGGCACTCGCTTTGGAAAGAGTAATCTTTTTCCGTGATAAAGGACTTCAAAACCAGTTAGTTGTAATAAATTTTGAATATCTTCCAGACTCAACCAGTTGAGATCTGATAAGGGCATGCGTTGCCCGATCAAGGTGGCAAATTGTAGAATAGGTTCCCATACAGGGTTTTGAAACGTCATGACCAAACGGCTATTATTATGGCAGGCTTTTTCTATAGAATGTAATGCCTTCTGTATATCCTCTATGTAGCTGATTGTATTGGCCAATAAAATATAATCAAATTTCTCTAGGGGTTGAAAATATTCTATATTCTCTACCTGAAACTCCAGTCCTGGAAAACTTTTCTGACTATCTTCGACGGCCTCGGAATTTCTATCAATTCCGAGGCCATAACTTGGATTAACAGCCGCTAATAAGTACCCCAAACGTGAACCAACCTCTAAGACAGAATAGCCAGGACGTGTTGAAAAGCGGAAAAACTTTTCTAAGTCTTTATAGTAGTAGAGATTTCGATTTCTCCATTTTTCCATCCAATTTTTATAGTTCATATCATCTAATAAAAATTATGGGCAGTTCTGTAGAATTAGTGATGTTATGATTTACAACCGGTCTATTAAGCAGTGCCTAAGGCAGCGCTAAATTATAATTGTGAATAAAATTCCAAATAGCACCAATTTGAAGACATTGTCAAAACGCTGACACCATCTCTCTCAGCAGGTGGGCATTGCTATCGAAACTGTTTCTGTGATCGGATTGAGTCGCGAAAGAGACTAACCTAAAAACCTTAGCCTATATAGATTACCCTCAGATTCTTCCTAAAATTCCACTATGTCTTTTGCTACCATGCCTTTTCCTCTTTACTATAGCGCTCTTGTATAGTTTATATCTGAGGTTAACACAAATTTTTAAATAGTGCTAGTATTTTTTGGTAATTGTTACATAATTTAATATCTTGGCTATCGTTATAGTTTTAGGAAGTTAGTAAGCTGATTAGATTAGCGCTATATTTAGTAGCTTGAATTGAACCCAATTACTATAGCGCTATTACTTGACCGGCGGAGGCAAAGGATACTCTTAATTAAATAGCGCTATCTTTACTTAAGAGTAGGAGCCTATCAAAACTATAGCGGTATAATAATTTGGTTGGGGAGGATTAAATATAGCCCTAATTTTTTTGGCGTTGCTGAATTAAGGAATGAATGCGCAATCATCTGGTTTTGTTAAAGCCCCCTAAATCCCCCGAGCGAGGGATTGCTCGCTCGGGGGACTTTGAACGTCTTATTCCCCCCAGAATTGGGGGGTTAGGGGGGCAAAACCATACCCAGAATCAGCAACGCCATTTTTTTGATAAGACATGATCTAATCACCACAAATTTAATAGCGCTATAGTTGGGATAAGCATTGATCACACAACACTTGACCACTGAGGCACTCAAAAATATTTTCCCAGTTATCTGATCTCAAAAACGCTGCTCGAACTTCAACCATTCATAATCATCCAAGGTTTGCACCTCATCACTTAGGTCAACCCAGGCTTGTAATTGTCCTGCTTGAAAAGTACGACTCATGACCACATAAATCGATGTCTGGTCACCACCAATGCCGACACTTTGTACCGATTTCCAAGACTTAGCTTGTAATTCATCAATTACTAACCATCGCTCACCTTGCCAATAAAAATATCGGCGAAAGCAGAAGGGAGCGTCTTTTTTCCCAGTAATTAATAATTTCTGCAATAATTTCCGAATTAAATTGGGAAAGAAGCGTCCTATCGTTAACATCACTCCCCGCAGAATTAGTAAATTCATTGGAGTCATTTGCTTCTGTTTCGCCCATCCCAAGTTTCCCTCAATCAGAATTTCATCTTCACTGACTTTAACTTGATAGTCATCAATCAGATGACCAACAGCATTTTTTAATTTACCTCTGTTTTGTACTAATATAGAAAAATGGGTATCTGAAGCAATTAATTGATTGTCTCGAAATATCTTAAAAACGCCTCCTTTATTCAAAGCTAAATAAAGTTCTGTACCTCGACGGCGGTCAATTAGGATGTTGGCGTCTTTCAACCATACGCGACCACTGCGACGGGGAGTTGGTTTGGGTCGGTTGCTGACAAAATCCCGCCAAGATAGGAGATAATTCCATGTATGGTGACCAATAATGTGATCATCGGCGTAACAGGGACCAAGACCATTAGCTAATCCCACCAAGAAGCGGTCATTAATCTCTAGGGCTTCTGGAAACCAGCGTCCTACTAATTCAAAGCCATGGGGAAAAAAGTTGTAAGTGTTACGGCTAGTGTATTCTCCGCCATAGGAACCATCGGGATGGATGAATTGTGCGGCTAATTCGACAGCTTTGATCAGAGCTTCTTTTAGGCGTGGGTCTAATCTCAACAGATAAATCCTGGCTAGACAGGAAATCGTTAAGGTGTGGTAGCCTGGGTCGCAGCCTTCGTATTCTATAAACCAACCTTCGGGACTTTGCCAGGATAATACTTGCTCTAGTCTTTGCGATCGCGCTCTATCCCATTGATTGGTATGCAACAGTTCCGATAGCAGGTCTAAACATAAGACAATCAAGGCTTGGTGGTTGCTGAGCTGTCCACTTTCCATGTGATGGGCTAGCCAATCTGCTCGTTTTTCAAAGAATTGTAAGGCAATGGGGTTATGGAGTCCCATGGCTTTGTAACTTTCGATGCTAGCCAATAAAGAAAAGGCGGCGGCTCCAGCAGCACGCTCAAAAGGGAAATAATCATCACAGGAGCCATCGGGATGGGAACTGGATGCAGCAAAAAGTATCCCTGCTTCGACCCAATCGAGAATTACTGGTTGCTGGTAGAACGGGTTATCTGGCAAGTGGGTATGATAGGCTAGTGCTAGGGGCCAGACAAATTCCTGTGCCATCCCACTAGGAAAATCAATTATTTTATAGTGCCAGAAGTTACGGTCAAAGCAGCCGTAGGTGGGACTGTGGGGATTGCGGTCTAGGAGGGTAAGGATTTTAGGGATTTGGTTTAGGGCTTGACGGGCGAATAGGTCTCTGGTCATTATTTACTGCTGAGTGCGTTAGTCCGAGAGTCCGAGAGTGATTAATTCTTTTCAGCCAAAAGTAGTCTTAAGAGCTTCCCACTATAACAAGTAGTCTTAAGAG
The DNA here is from genome assembly GCF_010672065.1 of Moorena sp. SIO4A1. Taxonomy (NCBI): domain Bacteria; kingdom Bacillati; phylum Cyanobacteriota; class Cyanophyceae; order Coleofasciculales; family Coleofasciculaceae; genus Moorena; species Moorena sp. SIO4A1. The sequence goes on from NZ_JAAHHX010000039.1 coordinate 45,146, forward strand.
CTTCCAACTATAACAATGGGAGTCTCAACGATTCAAGAAACTATTGACAAATTCTTCTCCTTCTCCCCCCTCATCACGGTTTTCCCGCTGTTGATGATTTCCGGTTGATGGCAAATGGGGAGTGTGATTGGAGTCAACTTCCAATCGACGTAGTCGTAGTTGGATGTCTTCTAGAAGTTGACGATTGACTGCCATTAGGTCTGCCACTAAACCAAATATCCACAGTTGAAAGCCCATTAGAATCAGAATAGCAGCTAAAACTAGGCTGGGTACGTGAGCTTTGGGAGTACCAGCGAAGTATAGGATTAACCAACGAATCCCCAGTAAGGTTCCTAGGGTAAATGGAATTGTCCCCAAGGTGATAAAGAATCTCAGGGGGTTGTAGGTCATGGAGATTCGCAGGATAGTGATTAGCGATCGCTTAACATAGGCACTGATACTCTTGACTAGACGGGACGGGCGTAAATAGCGATTGGTGCGGATTGGTACAGACGTAATAGCGATGCCTTTTTGTCCAGCTTGAATAATAGTTTCTAGGGTGTAAGTGTATTCATTAAAGACATTTAGCTTTAAGGCGGCTTCTCGGCTAAAGGCTCGGAATCCACTGGGAGCATCAATGATATTAGTATTGCTAGCAATTCGGACTACCCAACTACCGAATTTTTGTAGACACTTTTTAATAGGGGAGAAGTGCTTAATCTTCTGAATCGGTCGCGCCCCGATCACTATTTCGGCTCGACCTGATATAATAGGTTGTATGAGTTTGGGAATGTCATCAGCGCAGTACTGATTATCCGCATCGGTATTGACAATAATGTCCGCATCTGCTTTCAAGCAAGCTTCGATTCCTGCCATGAAAGCTTTGGCTAGTCCCTGATTGTGTTTAAAATTGACAATGTGGTCTACGCCATAGGAGCGGGCTACGTCTACGGTGCGGTCTGTACTGCCATCATTGATAATTAGCCACTCAACGGTATCTACACCCCTCAGTTGACGGGGAAGCACCGAAAGGGTAATCCCTAGGCTGTTTTCTTCGTTGTAGCAGGGGATTTGAATAATTAGTTTCGTCATCGATGGTGACGGGTTTTGCTTCAAGAATGGGAAAAACTCCGGTGCCTTTGATTATCGCAGACCCAGGCAAAAGAGTTTTGGTTTCTTGATTATGGTAGGTTATTGAGGATTATACCAGTTGTTAATGGAGAGTCAAGGGAGTCGGGAGTCGAGAGTAGGGAGTAGGGAGTAGGGAGTAGGGAGTAGGGAGTAGGGAGTAGGGAGTAGGGAGTAGGGAGTAGGGGAAGCAAAAGTTGTGTTTTTTACATATTTGTGATCATAAAGCAAATTAGAACAATTTAATATAGCGCTATAGTTAACTAAAAATTATGCGATCGCAGAACTGCTGATGATAGTTTTACCACTATCGAATTTTGTGCTATCGATTGGTTTAATGGAAATTACGCGATTGGCCTACGGCCACGCTACGCGAACGAATTGCTAATCATGACTTGAGCAAAGCACAAATTTTGCGAAGCACGAATTTATGCGATTGGCCTACGGCCACGCTATGCGATCGCAAAACTGCTGATATGAGGGGGGTATGACAACCGGATTTAGTTTAATTATTAAAGTCGCCACGGGTCGCACCTAAAAGATACATGCTGTTTTGGACGGGACCTTAGACGTAGTTATAAGGGCTTGAGCTTCCAGAAAATCATTCGTAGGGTCAATTTGGGAGTTTATCTTCCCTAAGATCATTGGCATCAAAGCCTTATCTAGTAAGCTTTTCAGGGCTCATGTCACCCCCTCAGATAATTTCTCCTATCCACTCTAAGAAACCCACAAGAGAATCCATAACTTCAGGAGTGACTTCACCAGCATCTTCTAGTAATTCAATTGTCTCATCTCGGACTTCTCCTATTTCAGAAAAATTTTCAATAGTGACTTCACCTGTCTCATGTAGGACTTCAGATCCTATGTTAGTAAAATTTTCAATAAAATTATTTGCATTGGCTAATAAATCCCTTAGATAATACTCTAAAGTTTTTAGATTATCGTGTTCCATACTAAACATATCATTATTATTTTCAAAAACAATTTTTAGTGAATTTGTCATTATTTGATTATAACGTTTAGCCATAGATAAACCAATTTTTCGAAATTTTTGGCGTAACTTATTATCAAGATTACTTACACCTTTTTTAAACTCATCATTATTACTTACATCCACAACTGTATTAGCAATTTCAGGCTCTTCCAGGAGTCTAGCGACAACTCTTGCAATAAGTTTAGGATTACCATTAAAATTTTTGATTATATTCTTCAATTCTGGAGAATTTTGCATTATATCTCCTATTACAATAGTTCCTGCAATACCTAAACCTGCGGCCTCAGTCAAAGTTTGATCTTTGTTCAACATGTTTTTGTTTGTATGGTTCTTCAGTACCTGGTATGCTAAATTTCCAGTTAAGAAACTTATAAAGCTTACTGTATAAGGATTTTTAGGCTATTCAACTAACAAAATTTTCCTTTATACGGCCTCTGACCCCAGATCCGCTGTTCCCAGATCCGCTGTTCCCTCTTACATACTGTTTATTTAGCATAACAAGTACGGAAGAGCCGTTTGTATAAGCATTTAGAGACCGCTGCCACGTGAATACATCCATAATTCAACCTACCTATTTATAGTCCTTAATTACATATCTGCTTAATTTAGAATTTTTATGCTAAGCAGGTACACAAAATTAATTATAGCGGTTTTTAGCCTAATGAGGTACACAGGATTTTTTACCTGTCCCATCAAACCAGGTAATCTGTACCTCACCAAATTTAAAACCGCTATACACATTTCCAAAAAACTCAAACCATTACAATGTAAGGGTTGCAGAGATTGCGAGTAGGTAATTAATTATGGGATCGGTGCTTATAATTTCAAGCCTAAGGGGGTGACAACATAGCTAGAATGTCACCAATATATTCAAGGGTGGGTTTGATTTAGTTTCGTACTTCTGTTAGGGCTGCTTGGCCTAGAGAACAGGGTAAACGCATCTAATTTTTTTATTTCTACATATAGTGTTTATTGAATTGCATGAAAACTATATATAGAAAGTATATTCTCAATAAGCACAATAAGACCGGGTTTATTGAGAAATACCCCCGGTTACCCAACAAGATGCGCTTACCCTGCTACTTATCGGGTTTTACTATAGCGCTAGTTTTAATAAAAATTATCCAATTGCAATTGCATAACTGATCAGAGTTTTAGCCCTATCGAATTGTACTAAGCCCGCTATACTCAATTCATTATTAAGCGATCGCATTGCTAATCATTATTTGAGCGCTATCAGATTTTACACTACTATATTATTATGTGATCCCATTGTTTCTAATGAGTTTCCTAAATATCCGCGTTTACTAAGACCGCTAGAATTACTCCCAATTAAGGGATCACAGGGTGCATCTCAATCCATGCTGTTTAACACGGTGGGTGGAATGGGCATCTTGCCCGTTACAATCGGACGGACTGTTCCAAACTGGCTACCGCGAAAATCAGGGCTAGTCCATCCCTAACGCACCCTACTGGCGTGGCAAGCTTAATTTGATGCATTAGAAACAGATGGGGGAGTGTGGGGAGTGTGGGGCGGGGGCGCGGGGAGTGTGGGAAGATGGGGAGCAAAAATCTATTGCACTATTTTAAGCTTGCCACGCCACTACAGAACATTTTCAAACAAAATAATAACGCCTGGGCATCAATTATTATTAAATAATCATGGGAGTTGTCAACAATAAACACTCATCTTTGCTTCAGGCTTAAATAACTAAATAATTCATCGGTTGTTTTTCCCAGACTTATTCAGCAAGCCCTACCTAGGCATCGACTCTAACCATACTTGTGGATGCTTGGATGTCAGCCTTTTTCCTAGACCGGTAAATCCTGGCGAGGATTAAAATTATCAATCTGCCGTAGTTTTTCGTACAGTTCTCTGACCTCCTCAGTGACTTCGGTGGGCACAACAATCTGAATTTCTACTACCTGATCCCCTCGCACCCCTTCTTGATTGGGATAACCCTTATTGGCCAAGCGCAATTTTTGTCCTGACCTCACCCCACTAGGAACATTAATTTGCACTATACCATCCAAGGTGGGAACTTCTATTAAGTCACCTAATACTGCTTCAGCAGGCGTTACTGGTACTACACAAATCACATCAAATTCCTCTAATTTAAAGAAGGGATGAGGTGACACAGTGATTTTTAAATTTAAACATCCACCATCAATACCTTGACCTTGGAGCCGCACCAGGGCACCGGTTACCATCCCAGCAGGTAGCTCAATTTCTAAACCCCGTCCATCTTCTAGGCGAATTCGCTCTCGACCCCCCTTATAGGCTTTTTCCAAAGGTAGGGTTAATCGAGCGTCAATATCTTGAGGTTGAGGTTTGGGATAAGGTTGAGGCTGAGGCTGGGATTTCGGTTGAGGTCTCAGACGAGAACTAACCGTGTAGGCTGTTTTAGTTTTCCCTGGTCGAAACGCACTGTCGGAACTTACCCGAGTCCCTGGAGGTGGGGTTGATGTTGCCTTTCTAGTAGAGCGGCGTCCGAGTAGTTGATCAACGAAGGTGTTAAAGTCCCGGTAATTGCCATAATCCTCTGCTTGGTATGAACCACGACCATTGCCGTTCCAGCCTACATTTTTAATCAAACTAGCCGCTTTAGCCGCTTTTCTACCAAAATTCTTCTGCCAATATCGACTAAATTGGTCGTACTGCGATCGCCTATTCGGGTCAGAGAGAACTTCATATGCCTCACCAATATCCTTGAACTTGTCTTCTGCTGTCTTATCTCCAGGATTCAGGTCAGGGTGATACTGTCGAGCTAACCGCCGATAAGCCTTTTTAATTTCCTCGCTGGATGCCTCTGTGGGTACACCCAACATTTCATAGTAATCTCGATAGTTTTGCATAGTCATTGGTCTTAGTCATTGGTCATTAGTCCATTGTCAGTGTCTTAATGCATTCCCTCATCGGGGAAACCCCCGTATTAAGGGGCTGCATCGCTTTTTTGATCTATTCTTGATTAATGGTCAATTGTCAGTATTTTTTGAAGCGAAGAGCCCAGTTTGCTTTTACCTAAACACTAATTGCTAATTAGTTGTGGCTACTGACTACTGACAACTAACTATTGACTAATTTAGAACCAATCATCATCCTCATCCCAATCATTTTCAAGGGGATTTCTGCGATAGCGATCGCGACTGGATCTCGATGAACTAGCCCCATAGGAGTCATAGGAGTCCCCCCCCCGGCGGTAATCCCGTTGAGAATATCTGTCTGTGTCACTATCTCCGGTAAAGGTGCGACGAATTGAGCCAAAGAAGTCATCATCCTCTTCTTCCTCATATTGCAGCCGTACCTCTCGCTTGAGCTCATAGAGGGCATCTTGTAGATCACCTTGAGCCCGATCAATAGCCCGGTCATCATTTTGGGCAACGGATTGACGCATCTCCTGAATTAAGCCTTCAATCTGACGCCGATAACCACTAGCAAACTGTCTACCAAAATCTAGGGCTACCTCCCTCAGTTGCCGTTCCGCTTCATTAGCCAAACTTTCTGCCCGATTGCGCTTTTCTACTCGTTCCCTTCGTTCCCGGTCAACCTGGGCGTATTCTTCTGCCTCACGAATCATTTTGTTGACTTCCGCCTCACTCAGGGTAGAAGCCCCTTGAATGGTAATGCTTTGTTCTCGACCAGTAGTTTTATCCAGTGCCAATACCTGCAAAATTCCATTGGCATCAATATCAAAAGCCACCTGAATTTGGGGCACTCCCCGTGGTGCTGGGGGAATACCAGTCAACTTAAACCGACCCAAGGACTTATTATCTGTTGCCATATCCCGTTCCCCTTGCAGCACATGGATTTCCACCAAAGTCTGATTATTTTGGGAGGTGGAAAAAATATCAGACCGCCGGACTGGGATAGTCGTGTTGCGAGGGATTAATTTTTTCATCACCCCACCAATAGTTTCCAAACCCAAGGACAACGGGGTTACATCCAGCAATAGGATATCTTTGACTTCACTGTTGAGAATTCCTCCTTGAATTGCAGCTCCTACTGCCACTACCTCATCAGGATTAACGTTCTGATTTGGTGCCCGATCGATTAAGCTGCGCACCAATTGTTGTACCATAGGGGTGCGGGTCCCCCCTCCTACCAAGATCACTTCATCGATTTCCATAGGAGTTAAGCCAGCATCTTTGAAAGCTCGTTTTAGGGGTCTGCGCAAACGACTAACTAGATCCACACATAGCTCTTCAAACTGGGAGCGCTTCAGCCTAGTTTCTAGGTGTTTTGGACCATCTTCTGTAGCTGTGATAAAGGGCAAATTAATATCAGTTACACCCACCCCAGACAGCTCGATCTTGGCTTTTTCTGCAGCTTCAGTCAGCCGTTGTAGGGCTTGGCGATCGCGTCGCAGATCAATTCCCTCTGATTCCAAAAATTGCTCTGCCAACCAGTCAACAATTTTTCGATCAAAATCATTGCCCCCCAGTTGAGTATCACCACTGGTGGATAGGACTTCACACACCCCATCCCCCACCTCTAGGATAGAGACATCAAAGGTACCCCCACCCAAATCAAATACTAGGATTGTTTGACTTGCCTCAAGATCCAAGCCATAAGCCAAAGACGCTGCTGTTGGTTCATTAAGAATCCGCAGAACCTCTAACCCAGCAATTCGTCCAGCATCTCGTGTGGCTTGCCGTTGAGAATCATTAAAGTAAGCCGGGACTGTTATTACTGTCCCTGTTACCTCCTCTCCCAGGTAGCGGCTGGCCTCATCCGCCAACTTCCGCAGAATCATCGCAGAAATTTCCTCTGGGGCAAAGTCTTTTTTCAAGCGGGGGCACTTAATTCTCACATTACCACTTTCATCCCGGCGAATGGTATAGGCAACCCGCTTCGACTCTGGATTCAGTTCAGCATACTTACGTCCAATATACCGCTTCACCCCATAGAAAGTATTTTGGGGATTAAGCACAGCTTGGCGGCGTGCCAATTGTCCTACAACCCTTTCCCCATCCTTACTAAAGCCAACCATTGACGGAGTTGTGCGCATACCTTCCGCATTAGCAATTACCACCGGCTTACCGCCTTCGATGACAGCCACCACGGAGTTTGTTGTACCCAGGTCAATGCCGACTACCTTGCCCATGCGTCCTTTATTCTCCTCAAGATGAATGCTGTCAACTCGTTCAATGAATTTCAACTACTATATATATAGATGATATTTTGATTAAAATTGTATATAGCCAGTGGTTCGGTTTTCCGAAGCGTAGTCACCCTAGACCCCTGACGCTTGCAGTTATGCTAAGGGATGCCCCGAAGTGCTGAATCTATTCTATCCCTTGAGTTATGCTCAAATTGAGCATAATTTTAAAATAAGCATCCTATCATAATAGAGATTATGTTAGCAAACTCGAACATCGGGTTAAGTAGTAGATTCAATACTATTGATTAGCGCTACCACAGCTCAATCTGCCCGACTTACCTGAGGGAAACTTCCCTGTGCATAATCATTCGAGGGCTCTGGCAATGCTAGGATCACAGTAGCCCCCTATATTGAATTATTAATGGCAGAAACACTATTCTTTAATGCTCTGCGTGAAGCCATAGACGAAGAAATGGCACGGGATGAGACAGTATTTGTAATCGGTGAAGATGTTGGTCACTACGGTGGTTCCTACAAAGTTACCAAAGATCTGTGTAAAAAATACGGTGACTTGCGGCTTCTGGATACCCCCATTGCCGAAAATAGCTTTACTGGTCTAGCTGTGGGTGCAGCAATGACAGGTTTACGACCAATTGTCGAAGGCATGAATATGGGGTTTTTACTCCTGGCATTTAACCAAATTTCCAACAATGCTGGGATGCTGCGTTATACCTCTGGTGGTAATTTTAAAATCCCGATGGTGGTTAGAGGTCCTGGTGGTGTCGGACGTCAGTTAGGAGCCGAACACTCCCAGCGTCTAGAAGCCTACTTTCAGGCAGTTCCTGGTCTCAAAATCGTTGCTTGCTCCACCCCCTACAATGGGAAAGGGTTGCTGAAATCTGCCATTCGAGATGATAACCCAGTACTGTTCTTTGAACACGTCCTGCTCTACAATCTCAAAGAAAATCTGCCAGAACAGGAGTACTTGGTACCCCTTGATAAAGCTGAAGTTGTACGCTCCGGTAAAGATGTTACCATTCTCACCTACTCCCGGATGCGTTACCACGCCATGCAAGCGGCTAAGCAGCTGGAAAAAGAGGGGTATGATCCTGAGGTAATTGACCTGATTTCCCTCAAGCCTCTAGACTTTGAAACCATTGGTGCTTCACTGGCCAAAACCCACCGAGTCATTATTGTAGAAGAGTGCATGAAAACCGGTGGCATTGGGGCAGAATTAACAGCATCGATTAACGAGCGCTGGTTTGATGAACTCGATGCACCAGTGCTTCGGCTTTCATCTCAAGATATTCCCACTCCCTACAACGGGACTCTGGAAAATCTCACCATTGTCCAACCCGATCAGATTGTCGAGGGTGTGAAAAAGATGATGGCTTTGCGGATTTAATTTAAAGCTTGGCAAATAAAGCTTAGGCATTAGCCATGCAGGGGGCGTTGCTGATCTTTGGATGCTGGAGGTTAAAAAGATCCCGATTGGTGACTAACTATACTAAGTAACCAATCGATGGAATACTTAAACCTCCAGCCTTCAGACTTCAGAGTTCAGACTTTAGACTTTAGACTTTAGACTTTAGACTTCAGACTTCAGACTTTCTCAGTTACTACACTCGCCAAAACAGATTATCATAGCATTTGTTGCGGCGGGTCGTAGTCATGCAAAAACAGCGTTCACTATTAGCCTTAATCCTAGTACTTGTAATTACAGCAATCATAGTACTGGTGCAAATTCCGATCCGGTTAGGACTGGACTTGCAGGGAGGGGCTCAACTTACAATTCAGATTAACACTACCGAAGAGATTACGGAAATCACGGCTGAGCAATTAGCCGCAGTTAAAACGGTTATAGAAGGCCGAGTCAATGCCCTAGGGGTTTCTGAGTCGGTAGTGCAAACCGTTGGCAAAGACCAGCTTTTGGTACAGCTACCTGGTGTCAATGACCCGCAACAAGCGGAACGGGTACTAGGGGGAACAGCACAGCTGGATTTTCTCAATCAAAAGATTGGTACAGAAGCACAGCTGCGGGTTGAACAGCAAGTGCTACAAGAACAACAATTCAACCAAGAAGTATTACGCAACAGTGGTGATGGAGATGCGATCGCAGAAAATCAAGCTGCTATCAATCGTAGTAACCAAGCCATCCTTGAACTATTTGAAAGTACTGGTCTGACTGGCAAAAACCTCAAAGATGCTCGTCCCCAACCTCTTCAAAGTGGTAGTGCTTGGGAAGTAGCTATCCGATTTGATAGTGAGGGAGCTCAAAAGTTTGCTGAGCTGACCAAGAACATTGCCGGTACAGGACGCAGCATTGGTATTTTCCTCGACAATTTACTAATTAGTGCTCCGAGTGTGGCAGCGCAATATGCTGAAAATGGCATCAGTGGTGGTGCAGCAGTGATTACGGGTAACTTTGATGCCGAAAGTGCCTATGAATTTGCTGCCCAGCTGCGGGGAGGTTCCTTGCCCTTGCCAGTGGAAATCGTGGAGAATCGCACCGTAGGGGCAACCTTAGGACGAGATAGTATTCAACGTAGTATCTATGCTGCTGTAGTGGGTCTGATTTTAGTATTAATCTTTATGGTGGTCTATTACCGACTCCCTGGCATCATTGCTGATATTGCTCTGAGTATCTACGCTTTACTTACCATCGCAGCATTTGCCCTACTAGATGTTACCTTAACCCTACCCGGAATTGCTGGTTTTATCCTTAGTATCGGTATGGCAGTTGATGCCAATGTGCTGATTTTTGAGCGGACACGGGAAGAATTACGTGCTGGTAAGACCTTGTATCGCTCAGTGGAGTCCGGGTTTTACCGAGCATTTTCTAGTATTGTAGATGCAACTGTGACCACATTAATCGCTTGTGCAGTACTGTTTTGGCTAGGCTCAGGTCTAGTCAAAGGCTTTGCTGTCACCCTAGGCATTGGGGTAGGAATCAGTATGTTTACCGCCCTTACCTGTAGTCGCACGCTGATGCTCGTGACAGTTTTAGGACTTCCAGGGGTACGTCAGAAACCAGAACTCTTCTGCCCTAATTTACCAACCTAATAGTTTAGAAATTAGCAACTAGGAAGTAGGAACTAGGAAGTAGAAACTAGGAAGTAGGAAGTGTAATTCAAGGGTTTGGATAAAGCGTTTATTTCACCATGATCCGGTTTAACTAAAAAACCTATTTCATCCTTCATCCTAGTTGTAGATAAAGTGGTGAATAGAGTTGTGGATAAAGTGTTTAGTTGACCATGATCAGTTTCCATCAACAAACCCATTTCATAATTCATCATTCATAATTCCTAGGTTATAGCAATCCTAAATTAAATTAATTGTGATAATTTTGTTCCCTACTCCCTACTCCCTACTCCCTACTCCCTACTCCCTTTGCTATATCAGGATTTACTAATAAAAAAGTCAATATGAAACTTAATGTAATTAAAACGCGATCGCTTTGGTGGAGCATCTCAACCTCCCTGATTACCGTCGGTATCATTGCCATGGTGATTTCTTTTCTCCAACTAGGAGCCCCTTTACGGTTAGGTCTGGATTTCGTTGGTGGTACCCGCCTACAGCTAGAGAGAGACTGTACTCAACCTGGAAACTGCGACCAACCCATTGATGTGGCTATGGTACGGGAGGTGATGACAGTACAAGGTCTTGGCAATAGCAGTATCCAAATTCTAGGGGAAGAAAAACAAGCCCTAACAATTCGGACTAAAACATTAGATGTTGAACAACGCACCCAGTTGCAAACTGCCCTAACCGAGCGTCTTGGTGTTTTCAATCCCAAATCTACTCAGATTGACACCGTTGGTCCGACCTTGGGCAGACAACTGTTTGTTTCTGGCTTAATCGCTTTGTTTATGGCCTTTGTGGGCATCTTTGTCTACCTTACCTTCCGATTCGAATTTGACTATGGCCTATTCGCTTTCGTTGCCCTGTTCCACGATGTCTTAATCGCCATTGGTCTTTTCTCTATCCTAGGTTTGGTGCTAGGGGTAGAAGTCGATACCTTGTTTGTGGTTGCCCTATTGACAATTATTGGTTTTTCGGTTAATGATACTGTGGTGATTTACGACCGGGTGCGAGAAGTAATTAAACTCAAGCCAGGTCAACATATCAATCAAATTGTAGAGGATGCTGTTAATCAAACCTTAACCCGTTCCATCAATACCACCTTAACTACCTTGCTACCCCTGTTAGGAATCTTGCTGTTCGGGGGAGAAACCCTAAAATTCTTTGCCTTAGCACTGATTATTGGTTTTATAGCAGGGTCTTACTCCAGTATTTTTATTGCCAGTACCCTCTTAGCTTGGTGGAGAGAGCGCACTGGTAAAGCTCAGTCTGTAGTAGAGGTTCCGGTTAATCCCGAAAAGGAGGGGAATTCAGTGATTGAAGCAGAATTTTCTGATGAAGTTTAGTTCTAATTTTCAATAGTTTTCTGATTATGGAGCAGCCAGGTAGCCAAAGAAGAAAAATTACCCTTGACCCCATCTTTAAGGCCAGGGTAAAACGATTACATCAAATAACTGTTTATGGTAGGTGGGTTTTCGTAGGCATCCTCTGGATAACTGTTGCTCCATTAAGCCTGTGGGGTTGGCACTATGAAATTTCCCTGATGCGATCGCATTTTACCTGGGCGGCACTCCGGTATAGTATTATCTACAACCATGTGCCTGCAATAGGTCTGGCTATCTGTATTGGCACAACCTTAGCCGTCTTAGTTTGGCAAAGTCGCAATATTTTATTTGGATTACCACCCTTAGAACAGAAACGCCTGGAGCAACAAGTACAGAGGATTTGTCAGCAAGGACCAACACACCCACTCTGGAAGTGGGTGTGCGGCTCTTGAATTAAATAAAATCTGCCTCTGTGAGCTGACTTGCGGATATCCCTAACACCTGTGCTAAGACTTCGCCAGTGTCATCAATACTAATAGTACTCTGGACAATATTACCAGTAATCTCCAGGTCAGCAAAGGTCAGACCTCCACCTAACTTGAAGAAATCGATTCCATTTTGAAAATCATTCACAGTATCTGTTCCCTCACCAGGGTTCAAGACATAGGTGTCAGAGCCGACTCCTCCAGATAAGATATCATTCCCTAATCCGCCTTCTAAGGTATCATCACCGTTATCACCAACAAGGATGTCATCACCCTCACCACCGATCAAGGTGTCTGAGTTTTCTCCCCCAGACAAGGTATCATTACCAGCTCCACCTTTGAGTAAGTCGCCATTAGTCCCACCATCAAGGACGTCATCACCGTCACCACCGTGCAAGGTGTCTGAGTTATCTCCTCCAACCAGGGTATCATTACCAGCTCCACCGTCGAGTAAGTCATTGCCTGAGCTACCTTCTAGGCTATCGTTGCCATTACCCCCAAGCAAGGTATCATCCTGGAAAGTACCAATCACCGTCGAGTCATTATCTTGGATGGTAATCAGAGTAGCTACCTCACTGACGTTGTTGAAAGCTAAACCATCATCAACCACAAACTGGATAATGCGACCAGAGGCATCAGTCACACCAGATGTGTTTTCATACTCTAGGGTGTTGAGGACTTGCTGGTAATTTTGGATGGTATCTACCCCTTCTAACTTAAGGATACCATTGTCAGGATCGAAGGTAACCGCTATCGAGGTATCGGTGTTGTCAACAGTCAGCAGTTCTTCTGTGGGATTCAGCAGATTAGCAATTGTTACTGTTGCGCCAACGAGAGTGGTGTTATTAGCATCACTCAGAGTCAATTTGTTATCTGGGAACAGTGCCAGCTGATTACCGGTAAATGTGATAGTACCATCAATCCCTTCGGTATCTACAATAGCTGGGGCAGCAGCTGCAATAGCTGGGGCAGCAGCAATAATTGGTTCGGGTGCTGGATCAGTATCAGTCGTGGTATCAGTCGTGGTATCAGTCGTGGTATCAGTCGTGGTATCAGTCGTGGTATCAGTCGTGGTATCAGTCGTGGTATCAGTCGTGGTATCAGTCGTGGTATCAGTCGTGGTATCAGTCGTGGTATCAGTCGTGGTATCAGTCGTGGTATCAGTCGTGGTATCAGTCGTGGTATCTGTGACCGATACACCATTGAGGTCTATCACTGGGGCAACATTACCGAATAGGACATAGCTATTCCCTGAAGTGTTGCCATTGGATGTACTCAGCTCAAGACCAGGTGCTCCGATAACTAGGTCATCAATGCTATCACTATTAACGTCTTTTGCTCCACTTACTGAGAAGCCTAGGGAGTCAGTACCTTCGATAACTAAGCCATTTTCCCCGTTTAGGGTAGAAAGGTCTACACTGCCAGTAGTTCCCAACTCTTCACTGCCGAATAGCACATAAACTTTGCCTGCACCTTTAGCTCCAATCGCAACATCAGCATACCCATCATAGTTGAGATCCCCAGCATAACTAACTGACGAGCCCAGGAGACCATTCGCTTCAATCCCTGTGATGGCAAAGCCGTTGGTACCGTCGAGGCTGGCAAGGTCTAAGTTCCCTGTACCAGCAACATCTGTGCCGCCAAAGATTACGTAAGCCTGGCCAACATTAGTCTGGTCACCGGCGTCAACAAAGGGAGCCCCAATGATTAAGTCACTAACACCATCACCATTGACATCGCCAGCATCACTCACGGACCAGCCTGCCCTGTCACCGAGATCAAGGGTGGAACCTTCATCAATACCATTAATGACGAAGCCAGTTTTGGGGTCGGAGGAGGGTATCGATGAGAGGTCTAGAGTTCCAGTGGCACCCAAACCTGAACCACCGAAGACTACATAAGTCTTGCCAGCAGAACTGTTGTCAGTAAGAGGAGAATCACTACCAGGAACACCGATAGCGAAGTCTTTGATGCCATCACCATTGATATCCCCAGCACTACTGACTGAGAAACCTGCTAAGTTTCCGGCAACACCACTGGTGAGGAGGAAGCCATTAGTGCCGTCCAGAGTGGAGAGGTCTAGGCTACCGCCAGTACCTACTGTGCCACCAAATACTACATAAGCCTTGCCAGGATTAAGACCCGGAGAAGCAATAGGCAACAAGGCATGAGGAGCACCAATCAAGAGGTCATCTTTACCATCGCCGTTAACGTCCCCTAAATTGCTGATGGAATAACCGGAAAATTCTGCAGGATCGACGCCATTGATAGCGAAGCCATTGGTACCGTCTAGGGATGAGAGATCTACGCTACCAGTAGAGCCGACAGTGGAACCGCCAAATATCACATAGCTCACGCCATTGTTGTTGGGACCAGCACCGGGAGCACTTACCACTAGGTCATTCGTATCATCACCATTGATATCTCCACCACTGCTAACCGAGAAGCCTAAGAATGCAGCCTCATTCAGACCTCCAATCACAAAACCGTTAGTACCGTCTAGGTTAGCGAGTTCGATGCTACCACCAGCACCCACACCTGGACCACCGAACACCACATAGCTTGTACCTGAAAAATCGCCATTGGGATCAGCTCCTGGGGCTCCGATAATCAGGTCAAGATTGCCATCACCGTTGATATCTCCGGCGCTGCTGACTGAGTAGCCGGAGCGGTCACCTAATGTAACACCATTAATAGAGAACCCAATTCTGCCGTTAAGGTTTGAAAGATTAAATAGTTGATTTGACATAGTTAAGTTGGTAGATGTATATATCCTTTCGATTTGCCATCATCTCAGTTAATCCTAGTGATTGGGACTAGGATTGTGATAAATTAATCAAAATTTTACGTAATTCTGAGGCAGTCTAGGGGAAATCTTTATATGTTGATGGGAAATAATTAATTACTTTAAAATATCTACTACGCCGTTTGAGGTATTAAGTCAGTCAATATAATTAGAATTTATGGAATTTTCATTGTTGGTAGGTAATTGGTGTTGCCGAAAATTCCGCTAATCAAGGGATAACCTTCCTAGACAATCCACCACTCAAGCTTCTTGGTTTTGTTCAAATATTTATGCACTAAATAAAATTAGTTATGTAAAGATTTGGCAAAACCGCCAATTTGGCCCGACACTATTATTGAATTGTGCTATTCACCTGTGTTTGTTTACACCTAATTTCTCCATCTCCCCATCTCCCCATCTCCCCATCTCCCCATCTCCCCATCTCCCCATCTCCCCATCTCCCCATCTCCCCATCTCCCCATCTCCCCACCTCCCCATCTCCCCATCTCCCCAACTCCCCTTCTCCCCATATCCCCTACCCCCCATCTCCCCACCCCCCCACTCCCCACACCCCCCACTCGTCCACCCTCCCACTCCTTCACTTACACA
>NZ_JAAHHX010000390.1:0-1992 GCF_010672065.1 Moorena sp. SIO4A1
TGTCATTAATGTTGACCGTTAACGATCAACTGTCAGTGGTAAATAGTCAACGGTCAACGTAGCTAGCTTTATAAAATAGAGACGGTTTTCAGGTGTAAGCATATGCGCTACTTGAGGTGCTACTTGAGGTGCATATGCGCTACTTGAGATGCTACTTGAGGTGCATTCAGCCAAAGGCCTATGGCCAGGGAGCAGGTCAAATTCGTAGAACAAATGTACTAAAAACTCATGACTGGTACTGAAGCCCCGAAAACACTGTAGTTCAAGGGTTTGTAGTTCAAGTGTTCTTACAAAATTGACCTGCTCCCTATGGCCAGGCTACGGTAACAGTTTATGCCAATAGCGCACATTACTTGAGCTGCTTTTGAATAAAATAAGCTGTTCGCGTAGCGTGGCCATAGGCCAACGGCTGTTCGCTTAGCGTGAGCGAAAAGCTCACGGCTGAATGCTTACCAGCTTAAAACGGTTGTAAAAACTAAACTCCAAACTCTGGTTTGATTTGGGCTACCCAAGTTTTTATCCGTTGTTCAGTCAGTTCAGACTGGTTATCGTCATCGAGGGCAAGACCAATAAACTTACCATTTTTGAGAGCTTTTGATTCATTAAATTCGTACTCTTCAGTCTTCGGCCACTGTCCAACGGTGGTACCCCCCAATTCGGATATTTTGGCTTCTATAATACCAATGGCATCCATAAAGTTATCAGGATAGCCCTGCTGGTCTCCAGTCCCAAAGTAGGCAACTTTCTTACCACTAAAGTCGATACTATCTAGCTCCTCAAAGTAGCCATCCCAGTCAGCTTGTAATTCCCCAATATCCCAAGTAGGACAGCCGATGATGATATTGTCGTACTTTTCAAAATCGCTATTTTCAGCATCTTCTATTTTATGTATTGTGACGACATCATCACCGCCAAGTTCTGTTTGAATTTCCTCAGCTGCCGCCTCAGTTTTACCAGTTTGAGAGCCGACGAAAAGACCAATTTTTGACATTTTTATTTACTCCTAAATTGATGTTGATTAGATGGTGTAAGCATTGAGCAATCAGTGATCAGCTATTTCTAATCACCCTCTAGTTTAGGGTAAAGTGCTCTTTAACTCAATCCCTAAGTTTTACTTGATTCAAAATCTGGCTGACTGCTGTTCGCTGTTCGCGCAGCGTGCGCGTAGCGCATATACTTACTAGATGCTTGAAAAACTAAGTAGTATGCTTGCTGTGCTTAGTGGTTAGCGAGGTAGTAGAGAAGCAGTTACGTCTTCGATATCCCCACAGGATACTCACTCAGTCAGTATGGTTTCCTCCAGCATTGGCATCTGTTGCCGACAGTGGCAGCAATACCAGTAAATGCTAGTTGCTAGTGGAGACATCCATCGTGGTTATGGCATCCGTCTTTATCAACGCCCTCTAGGTCGTTTCTAGTTTATCACTAAATTTTATCAATAAACTGAAACCAAAAGGAGGGCATATTGTCTGTTCCAATAGTTTAGGTCAAAGTTGCACTTAACCTGGCTGTCACTATGGGACGGATGAACGGTTAGTTATATCTAAGCTAGGGAAAAGAGATAATGGGGTTAGGGTTGACATGGCTTCCTAGCCCCAAACAGCTCCTATTTTAAGAAGCCTATAGAATGCTCCATTAATTACTCTAGCATTTGTTGAAACTTTTTAGCAACTAATTCAACTCATCATTCCCTGAATCATACTGAGGTTATTAACCAGCAGATAGGCAAAAATCGCTCCTCCAGCGCCACCAACTAGAAAAGCTCCAGCAAACTGACTCCATCCGTCAGCAGTTTGGATAGTTTCTGGTACCTCGGGTACCCTGGTAACGAATGTGGGTCGAGGTACAGTTTTTAGCTCTTTCTTAAAGGTGACTGTACCGTAGATTGATAGGCCGATGGTCGCGATTACAATCAGAGCAATGGCTGCTGTTACACCAGCTAAGTTTGCCATCTGTGAATCCCGCAACGGTCCTAATTTGGCAAACGGACCA
>NZ_JAAHHX010000391.1:0-1984 GCF_010672065.1 Moorena sp. SIO4A1
AATTCAGCTTCACAAGCCAATAATTTCCAGGAATCGGGAAGTCCAGAAAATTCCCCCTTACTAAGTCGTCTGCAACGGCGACAAGAACAGTCTGGTGGAGTAATTAATACCCGCCAACTGCACCGCCATTACCAATCTACCCAAGCAACCACGGCCAGGCTGACCCAACGATTAACCCTACCAGAACAAATTAACTCCCGTTATGGTGCCAGTGGTTTACAACCCAAGTTAAATCTGGAGCGTTTTAGTCGCCCTAGGGTAGAATCGGCTGATGTCAGTAATACCTATCTGGAACCGACTAATGTTGCCCCTTCTAATGTTGCCCTTTCAGGGAGGGGAGAAGGGGTGCAAAGGTCAATGGCAACTAGGACTAATTCTCGCCAATTTCCCGACCACCTAGGGCATCAGGGGAGATCCCAACCACCATCTGGATCTGTCCCATCAACTAGTCCTAAGGTCCCGATTATCAGCCAAATTAAATCTTCAACTGTATCCAGGTCTAGGGCGTGTTTTCAAAGTTTTCCGCAAGATTATGATCCCCCCCAGCCCCCCGCGCGGAAGGGGGAGCCATACTCAAAGTCCCCCGAGCGAGGGATTGCTCGCTCGGGGGATAATGGGGGATCTCCGAGTTTGAAGACACGCCCTAGTGCTCAACCTCCAACATCTTTGCCAAGGCAAGTCAAGATTAATCGTCAGGCAACCTTATCTGCACTCCAGGATAAGTTTACACCTCCAGAGATTGTTCAGTCTCAGGTTGTCCCACCGCAAACAGAGGGTGATTTCCATTCCCCCTCTCCAGTCAATCCAGCTTCTGTTATACAAACTAAATTAGTTGTAGCTAAGCCCACTCAGCCTTTAGCGACAGGACAAACTAGCTCGACACCGGATTTAGTTTGGCGCTCCCAGGAGGAAGAGGAATCAGACAGTAGTTTGGTACAAACTAAGCTCTCGGATTCTAAGCCCAATCAGAGGATATCTGAAAACTTTTTTGATACTGAATTTTGCCCCCCTAGCCCCCCAATTCTGGGGGGAACAAGAATCCAATTGGCTGGTAAAAGTCCCCCAAAATTGGGGGATTTAGGGGGCTTGGATGTAGCAAATGAGACTTCTCAGACAACCTCTCAGGATATCTCTTTAGTTCAAACCAAACCGGTTGTTGTCAAACCAAGTCATCACCCCACAACCATAACTCCAACTATAAATACTAATCTGACCAAGGATAAAGCAATCAATAACTCGGCAGATAATTTGGTTTGGCGCTCCCAGGAGGAAAAAGAATCAGACAGTAGTTTGGTACAAACTAAGCTCTCGGATTCTAACCCCAATCAGGATATCTCTTTAGTTCAAACCAAACCGGTTGTTGTCAAACCAAGTCAGCCCTCAGCAACAACAACTACAAGCCCAAATAGAAATATCAATTTAGATACCGAGACAGGTAAAACTAGCTCGACACCGGATTTAGTTTGGCGCAAAACTGATAACGACTCTGTAGCCAAAGTATCGAAACTGCAACAGTTAAGCAATGGGGTGATTGCTCGTCAACCTAATCTAACTGGAGCTAATTCCATTCCCATGACAGCACCAGTAACTTCAACCACAGCCACGTCAAATCTACCAACACCCCCAGCCCAAGGAGTAGATGTGGATATCGAGGCAATAGCGGAACACGTTAGTCGTATTCTCACTCGTCAGCTAACGATGGAACAAGAACGTCGGGGGATAGAAAAATGGCATTAGCTAAACTAACTATAATTCCTTTGAAGTGGGAAAAAACTCAAGACAGTAAGTACCGTGCTGTAGAGTCGGAAGACAGAGCCAATTATCCAGAGATTACGGTTTTGTTTAACCCCGAATCCTATGCTATCAAAAAAGGAGTTAGTTGGAGTGGTTCGAGCCAAAAAGAATATAATGCGCCCATCTTAGATTTTGGTGGCGGGGGAAGTCGGGAACTAACTCTGGAATTGTTATTTGATGTTTCCGAAGG
>NZ_JAAHHX010000392.1:0-1977 GCF_010672065.1 Moorena sp. SIO4A1
GGGCAATATCGGCTAACTGAGGATTGGATAAGGCTTGGGCGGATTCTGGTGTAATACTATTAATAAATAGGTAAATATATAAAGCTGCTAAAGCGACGAAGGGAATATAGGATTCGGGTGCGGCTCTTTTAAAAAGACAAAGAATAAGGTTTAGACAGGTATAGCAAGAGTAGGAGGAGCATTAGTAGAGCAACAAGCTTGAAAGAGTCGTTTCATTAAAGGAATACCATCAAGATACAAAGCCAGGTGATGACGTTTATGTTCCTGCTTTAAGTGAAAGCGCCAATATTCATTCCAATCACCACTAATATAAAGGGAGCGAAGACGTAAAACCGCCTCAGCACCCATAAGACTCCATCTAGCTCCAGTAAGATCCATGCGGTCTTTAATCAGATGACGACAAGCACCTTCAATCACCCCGGTAGCAATGGGAAGACCAGCTTTCAAGTAATCATTGTATTGGAGGTAAGCACTGTTATTGAGCAGATATTGGGCACAGGTATCCACTGGTTTACGTTGTGATGGGTTGAGTTGACGTAATGTGGCGCTGCGACGCATCCCAGCTGCCACCTGAGATGAGCGTCCTTGAAGAATCAGTAATATTCTTTGACTCACCCAAGCCTCCCCTTGGGGGCTGGTATCCCCATAAAAGGCAAATGCTGCCTTCCATAAATACTCAATTACATGGATAATATCGAGCACAATGGTTAAATTGAGCTGGTGTTGACGAGCATATTTCTTTAACAGCAATAATTGTGTTTTATTGCCATCGACTAGAGCACAAAAGTGTTTTTGTTGATTGGGGTCGCGGTGCAATGCCTCATCAAATGCTTCTGTGATCACCTGGTATGGTTCTTTTTCTAAACTTGCCCAAACACGCTTGCCCATTGGTCGAGGTCGTTTGATGTTTTGGTCTGATTCAGAGGGATTGACAATTTGCTCAGGTGTGCGAACCAAGGGGTCAATAGTATAAACTGAAGCTACTGTTGCCATACGTTTGGCATTGCGCTTTTCCCCTTTAGTTAATCGTTTATTTAATTTTTTCGAAGAAGCAAGTGCTCGTTTTTGGGTGTCGGCACGTAGGTCTTGTGTACGCATCACAACACCCTTTCCATCAACAGTAATTACTACTATTTCTCCTGTGTGTTTTCCTTCAACCGATTGTGCTTGTTGCTGAGCGTAGAAAGAGTCAAAGTCACAAGCGCTCTTATAAGCCAATTGTTCAACTTGACGCTTACCAACTTTGGCGGCGGTGGTTTTGGAGATGATTTCCACTGTTTCTCCAAACCCGGAACGGGCTACTTCTTGAGCTACTCGCTCCCTGAGTCCATGAGAGTATTGTTCTGGTGGTAAGTTTAATTCTGCATCCAATGGATTGAGGGAAGTGATCTTCCTTCCTCCGTAACCAATACGATGGGCAATGACCGTGCCAAAGATGGTTGTTAGTTTCCTGTTTCCTCTGATCTTATGGGTTCTGTTTACTCCGTCCCTACCTAAACAATCACCCTCGATTTCGTCGTTACTTCGTCTATCCAAGTAACCTTGTAACAGTCGTCTCAATAGTTCGTATCCATTTTCGAGTAGTAACGTCTCTAATTCCCCATGCTCTAAACCGCACACTGTTTCTGAACCGAGCCAATCAACTATTTGTTCAAATAGCTCTCGCGCTCCTGAAAAAAATCTGTCTTCATTATTAGTAGATGGTTGCATATGTCTGACTTAATCCTGGCTCATACTGCTGCGGTTGCGCCTGTCGAGTCCTTCGGTTTTTTCTCTCAAAACACTGCTACAGGACAGCTTGGGTTAAAAAACTCTTCCCCATTCTATCGTCTTTCTATAAGAGCCGCACCCATATGGTTTCTGGAGCATATTTGGTGCGCTCGTGGTAGTGCTGAGCGATTGATACTGGCAGTTGTGACATCTTAGTTGCAACAGAACAGGAAGCTTCGCTTTATATCTTGACAGCATTTTTGTCCT
>NZ_JAAHHX010000393.1:0-1976 GCF_010672065.1 Moorena sp. SIO4A1
CTGGACGAGGTATTGGCCTAGATGTGGTGCGCTCCCAACTGCAACGGATTAACGGTCGGGTAAAGGTTCGCTTCCAGCCGGGTCTTGGCACGACCTTTTGCTTGCAGATCCAAGAAGCAACAGAATTTCAACTGAGCAGGTGCGGCTAAACACAACTCAATCACTCTTTTATCTAAAAAAGGATGACGAGGTTCGATGCTAACTGCTGCACTAATCCCATCAATTTGTTCGCTACCTTCCTGCATATTACCGGAAGTTATGCCTCGGTAATGGTTTAAATATTCAGTAGGTAAGTAGCCAAATTGATCATTGAACTCATCTCGGAGTAATTTACCTAATTTAATAGACTTTGCGAGTTGCTTGGCAATATTTGCATTGTAGTTATTACAGTTTAGCATACGAAAAGTGTTATAGATGCTTCGTAAAACAAATTTAATAGTTTTTTTGGTCGAAAAATTCCAGTACTTCCCTGCCATAAACAATAAATTGATATAGTTTTTTATGGCAACTTTTTTAACTAATTCTGTGCCATAAGGCAGAAGATATTGATACAAATCTGATTCAACGTCCTTAGCACTATCAGACTTATTTTGATAACGACCTTCTACTATTTTGAGAAGCTTTTCCCATTCCCCTAATTCCAGTAACTCATGAGGATAATCCGTACCGTGGGAAACAATAGTATCCCCATCATGTCCCGTTAACACCACCCTTGCACCTTGTTGTTTGACCTCCCGAACAATCGCCAGTAACATCGCTGGGGTAGGCATTTGCACTGGTTGGTCTAACCAAGGAGTAACCGTTTGAGCAGCACTAATGGGATTACCTACTTTCGCAACATGATGGTTAAAACCACCCTGGGCCAATACGGTATCTACATAAGCCGTCTCATCAGCCGAAGGGGTATCACAATCAGAATATATCGTTAACAATTCTGCATCACTATCTTTCTCCCGCAACAAATTCCGCGCCACACAACTAACGGAAGAAGAATCGACACCACCACTGAGAGTAGACGCTACTGGGTAAGCACTCCGCAGACGACACCCTATCGCTTCGGTAAATCGCTTGCGGAATTCCTCCACATAGTCAGCATCAGTCTTTAACGTCTGCTGTATCTTCTTTGCTTCGGCATCTAAATCCCAAAAAGACTGAGATTCTATCCCTTTCTCGCTCACTTCCATCCAGTGGGCGGGAAGCAGACGCAGAATATCTTGATAGAAAGTATCGGGTTTTAATTTGGCAAACCCACTTAACTGACACAGATAAATAGCAACTTTGGCATCATTGACGTTACGGGGTACTGCATCTAAACAGAATAATCCTTTTATTTCCGAAGCAAAGACAAACAATTTACCGGGTTGATAGTGATAATAAAATGGCTTAACCCCCATATAATCTCTGGCACAAAACAATAGCTGCTTACGCTTATCCCAGATAGCAAAAGCAAAGTCACCAATTACCTTACCCGGACAGTCTCGCCCCCATTTATCGTAAGCGGCTAAAATTAAATCGCTATCAGTAATTTTATCGGCTGGACGATCGTTTAATTTCAGTGCATAAATAAGCTCATCCCGATTATCAATGCGAGCATCCGCTGTCAGTATTAAATTACCAGTGCGGTCTTTTAAAGGTAATTGCTCTAATAACGATTCAGGTGTCGTCCATAACATCCGATGTCCTAAACCTACAGAGCTATCATCGCACCAAACCTCAGCGCCATCTGGTCCCCGGTGCGCCAACACATCCACCATACGCCCGATCTTTTCGCGCTCCACGGGGCGACCATCAAGATTGTAAATACCTACAATTCCACTCATAATCTATAGCGGTTTGTGACAATGTTTACGTACATAGTTATGGTTTTTTAGGGAACAGGGAATAGGGAATAGGGAACAAGGAATAGAGCAGTTGGCATCCAACCCAAGTTATTTATTATTGCCAATTAAGAAGTGGACTTTATCTTTTTTGCCCCA
>NZ_JAAHHX010000394.1:0-1975 GCF_010672065.1 Moorena sp. SIO4A1
TGTATTAAGCATTTCTTTGATCTCTTCAACTGGCTTTCCTGTAGCAAGTACGCAATCAGCTACAGATATGTTACCACCATTATCCTTTGCGACTTGAAGGATAAGTTGGGTGTCATTCTTGACCTTTTGGTTATCGGCACTTGGAGCAATTACATCTGCGACGTTGACAACAACCTGCGGAGTGACCTGGTTGTTTGGTTGTGCGCCGCCATAGAGCGTCCTATACTTAAGATTTTTCTCTTCAACCATTCCTGGTATCATAGCTAAATCTACAAGTTGCCCAAATCCAAAAAAACCAAATGTAAATAACCAGATGGTTCCACTAACGTACTTACCAGTGTAAAAACGGTGGACGCCGAAAAAACCTAATAAACAGGTAAGCCATAAAAGGTAAGCTATTTCAGTTTTTCTCATGATTGAACTACTCCTTATCTAAATATCTGCTCGTTAATTAGTTCGTAGGGTGCGTTAGGGGCGGGCTTGCCCTCATGTTATCGGTAGCCAGTGTTGGCAGAGCCCGCATAGTTTTTGAGGTTATTAAAATCTGGCTTATTTTTCATAACCTAGTTGTAAATTAAATAGTTTCTATTTTTCTGGAGTAACCGACACATTCCGTAACTCAGTATTGAGAAAACCAGTGTAATAAGAGCTTTTCAAATGATTTATAAATTGGAGGACATCTATCTGTTTGACATCTAGTGAAACTCCCTTAAAAGTAATAATAGCTTCTATTGGTATATCCTTAATTAAGCTATTGTTGACATAACCATAACGGTTATTACTATATGTCCCCAATTCAACTTTTGTGGCTACATATTCTTTCCCTTGGTCAAGTAGTCTACTTCTTCCCTCACGGTGGTTGGAATACAAATGCAATTTAACATTTTCTTTGGTACTTGTGATTAAGATAGCGCAAATTATGGATTGAGTACTTGAATTTACATTGTAGGATTTTTGGCAACTTTTCAATTCATAGATAATACCTGACAGCTCAACTGATTGGGATGAAACTGGAGTCGGTTTAGATTCAGTAATTACTGAAGTTCTCGTAGCTTGCGATATTGTGTCAGGCTTACCAAGATTTTTAAGCGTTTTATTTTCAGTCTTGAGGTCTTCGATTCTTTCGTTTAGTTTATCCTTGTCTGTTTCCAAATCCTTGACTTTATCTTGGAGGTCTTTGACTTGTAGTTTCAGCTCCCTTGATTGTAAAGACTCATCATTAGTTAGTCCTACGAATTCCGGAAATTTAGCCACAATAACTTCTCGGAGTTTATACCCTCCAAAGGCAGATAATGGTGCTGTCAAAATCATTAGGATTAAGGCAAACTTAAAATAGTTTGTCCATTGCCGCATTTTCAATTCTCTATTCATTTGTTTACAAACCTCATCAATATCATTTTCAAGAAGTAGATCGGATAGTCCTAATTCCCTTAAACTATCCTTAACCGTTTCAATGGTGATTCTGCCTTCCAGCTCATTTTTACGTTTGGAAAGCCGTTCTACTAATCCTTGGAATTGTTCTTCGGTTAAGCTATTTTTGATCATTTGCTTTATTGACCTTAACTTGAGATTATTTATAGCTACCTTAAACTATTTATTTTTTGGTATTATCAGAAATCAATAATGGAGTTGCTCAGTTCTTCAGTAATGGTAGATGTCAAGAAAATTAGGGCTTGAGATTGGTAGAGATAATACCAATCAATTCGTTATTGATATCTGATTTACTTTACCAAACCAGTATTACACACAATTCTAACAATTTTAGTTAGTCTAAGTTAAATTCATCAAAGCTTTACATTTATGAGTTTTTATCATAAATACTTTGATAATAGATAATTTCGAACAGCTTATGAGTAAAGGATTTAAGGGATTTTTGTCCTAGTAAGTAGGAAGTATAAAGTAGGGCATGAGCAGTCAATGAAGTGGTCTGAAGCACTACCGAAGCTACATGAAGTAAATTAAGATTAATCTAGTA
>NZ_JAAHHX010000395.1:0-1972 GCF_010672065.1 Moorena sp. SIO4A1
CTTCATTACATTTAACTAGACTTTTATCTCGACAAAAGGATGAATTGTTATGATTCACAAAATCATCATTTTGTAATATATAAGTTTTATTTATATTAATTAGTTACTAGTAAAAAATAATTAAAAAATTGACTAATTTACTAAACTATAATGATTTTAAAATAACTAAGTTAATCAATAAACTTTAGACTTATTTGGGGTTGAATTTGATAACTAAGTACCTGGACAAAAATAAACCTCGCTATATTAACTTGTGTAAAGTTGCCAAAAGTCCCTCTGCTCCCTGCTCCCTGCTCCCTGCTCCCTATTTAAAGAGTTAATTTTAGTTTTGTCCGACTACTTAAGTACTTACCCAATAAATCTAAATAAAGGCGTTTATTTACCAGTTTTGCCTAAGGGTTTTGCACTTGCTACCGACCTACATATAGCAGAAGTCAGAAGTCAGAAGTCAGAAGTCAGAAGTCAAACTCTTGCGCTTACTTAGGTTTGAGACTTTTGTCATGTCCGCGCCTGCCCTGGCGACTGCTGTAATTAGGCGCACATCTTGCGGGCAAAAGCAAAGCGCCCCTACAAATGATTTGTGTTTCAATCATTTGAGAAGCGCGATCGCAATCTAGTCGCTACCGATAATTAGTAAGTAACTCCTGATGTCGATTAAAGTTAGCCTTGTGATCTCAAGGCTTGAAAAAATTAGCTTGAACAGCAAGCATTATTAGTTGAACGAAATTAGATAGTTTTACCATCTAATTCGCATCCGGCCTAAGTATGAAAATTGATTAGTTAAACTTATAGTAATTTCCGAAATCCGTAGAGGGCTTAAGTTCACACAAGCTTAATATTAGTAATGGGTAATTGGTCATTGTAATTACTGGCTACTCATTACCCATTACCCATTACCCATTACCCATTACCCACTTGGGGATGTGATCACGATACCAAGGAGCTTGATATTAACCGAAAATTTACCGAGATGTTGAAGGGCGAAGTTCAGATCGAACCAAGTTCACTAAAGGGCCAAAAACGGAAACAGGCACGACCAATGACTTTGTCTTTACCTAGAAAACCCCAAACATGGGAATCGTTGCTATTGTTGCGGTTGTCTCCCATCACAAACAAGTAATTTTCTGGCACCTGCACCAGTCCCATCTGATAACTGGGAGGTTGGGCAATGTAGTCCTCGTCTAGAGGAGTACCGTTGCGATAAACTTTGCCATCTTTGACTTGAACCGTATCACCGGATGTGCCAATCACCCGCTTGATGAAAGCTTGGTCTTTTGAGTAACCCAAAATTTGTAATTGTGGCGGTATTTCAAACACAATAATGTCACCGGCTTTTGGGGTATGGAAACGGTAAGAGATTTTTTCCACCACTAAGCGATCGCCTACTCCCAAAGTCGGGTACATGGAATCCGAGGGAATGTAGCGAGGTTCTGCCACAAATACTCGAATCAATAGAGCTAAGGCTAGTGCGATCGCAATAATTTGGAAATTTTCCTGTACTTGCTTCCAAAATGGCGTGCCACCCTTGTCCGATTGTTGACTCTGAGCATCTGCTTGCTGCTCCTGAACAGATTCAGAAGATTCACTCGGTGCTGCTAATTTCTTTTTCTGTGCATCCATACAAGATTTAAATTTACAGACATTTAAATTGACAATAGTGGGTATTGTGACCTCGCCCTTTCCCTAAACATCTTTCCTAGTTTGGCAACTCAGCCAGGATAACACGCTTGATTGCCCTTTTGTGAATTTGCGTTAGTTTAGGAGGTAAGTACTGTTGTTGGACAATGCCCGTGCTGTTTCCACACTCTGTCCTACGTGCGAGTTTAGCGGTTTGTCTTCTGGGTTTGTTGAGTGCCTGCGCCAACACTAACCTAGGTGACGCTTTGCAGCGGTCTTTGGGAGCAGACCCCACACTGAAGGATAACCCACCCAAAAACTTGGGTGGGCCATCTCCAAATAAGCCTCAAACTAC
>NZ_JAAHHX010000396.1:0-1972 GCF_010672065.1 Moorena sp. SIO4A1
GCAAACTTCTGTTCTCTATGATCGGCAAGTCTATGATCCACAAGCTCTCCTGGATCATTTAAGCCAGCTCACTCAGGAAGAGTTTGCCCCTCGGGCGGCTCAATACGACCAGACAGCGACTTTCCCGGCAAAAAACTTTGAGACTCTGTTTGATGCAGGTCTTCATGCCCCAGCTGTACCGATTAAGTATGGTGGTTTAGGGTTAGGTCACAACAGTGATATCCTCACCCTCTGGATGATGACACGAGAATTAGCAAAGGCGGATTTAGCCTTCACCCGTTGCTGGGAAGGACATACTAATATACAAGTATTATTGACTGCTAACGCTAATGACGCTCAAAAGCAACGTTGGTTTGAAGGGATTGTGCAACGAGGGGAAAAATGGGCGGGTTGGAGTGGCGAACCTCTCTCCAAAGTGCCTGGGCAAACCAGTGGTATTGGTACAACAGTTAAGGTTGTAGAGGGGGGCTATATTGTTGATGGTTGCAAGGTCTTTGCCACAGGAGCGGATGGGCTACAATGGGCGATCTTGTTTGTGAGTACTGCCGGAACAGGAGCTGTTCGTCATAACGATGGACCAGCGAATTCGGTGTTGATGTTAGCCTGTGATTTATCAGACCCAAGTGTAAGCTTTGATTCAACCTGGTGGAAACCGATTGGGATGCGGGGAAGTGTAAGTTATCGCGTACAATTCGATCACACGTTTATTCCTAAAGAAAATCTGATTGGCTATCCAGGGCAATACTTGCTGGAAGAGTGGCAAACTCGCTTTACTCCTCAGTATGGAGCAGCATTTTTGGGGGCAGCAGAAGGGGCTTATGGTTATGCCCTGGCTCATATCAAAAAGCAACGGAGAGAAAAGGATGCTTATGTGCAGCATCGGATTGCTAAATCAATGATGAACATTGAAACCATGGACTTGTGGCTGCGAAAAGTGGCTAGGTTGTGGGAAACAGGTCAACACCAGCAGGCCAAAGAAGCTGGTAACCGCTTTCGTTATTTGTCAGAAAAATTGGCACTGGATACCTTGGAACACTGTACTCGGATGTGTGGCGCTCGTGCTATGATTCAACCCAGTCCTTTGGAACGGATTTATCGCGATTTGTCCTTTTATACCCTCCATGATAATTGCGATCGCGTTTTGGCCTCAATTGGTCAGGAAGTACTGGGACAAGAAAGCGATCGGGCGTTTTTTAATTCTTCGGGGAACAATCAGGGAAAGTCCTAGAAAGTTTGGTTGCACAAAAGATGACAATGGTGTACGACTAGATGAGAATATTTATTATCATCTGGATTGGACAATTTCTCTCCCTGGTAGGTTCTCGCTTAACTCAGTTTGCCTTCAATGTCTGGTTGTTTCAAGAAACCGGCTCAGTGACCCAGTTTGGCTTACTGGTTTTGTGTGGTAGCTTGCCTAGTCTACTCATTTCCCCAATCGCAGGGGGATTTGTAGACCGCTGGAGCCGTCGCTGGACGATGATTATCGCCGATTTTTGTGCTGGTCTTTGCACCTTAAGCATGGCTTGGTTATTCATCACAGGAAACCTAGAAATTTGGCAATTGTACATCATCGAAGCTCTTAGTGCTTGCTTCAGTACCTTTCAGGCTAATGCTTATGCTGCTGCCACTACTCTGCTAGTACCAAAAGAAAACCTACCCCGTGCCAGTGGCTTAACCAGTTTGGGGCGGGGTGTATCTAAACTGATTGCACCAGTTTTAGCAGGTATATTGCTGCCCCTTGTTCACATCCCAGGCATCATTGTCATTGACTTTGCTACTTTATTTTTTGCCATTGTTCCCTTGATGGTAGTTAAATTTCAGGAGTTAAATAATCTAGAGGAAGAGACAGCGGACAAATCTTTCTGGAAAGAGCTTATCTATGGCTGGAATTGCCTAACTACCAAACCAGGATTACTGGGGTTATTATTTTTTTTGGCTACTTACAATCTGTCTATAGGCATATTTAATGTCC
>NZ_JAAHHX010000397.1:0-1967 GCF_010672065.1 Moorena sp. SIO4A1
CTGTCAGCCATGGGTAAACTTTCGCCATTCAGTACCCGAAAATCAACAGTAATTTCCGAGTCATGAATACGTTTTTTAGCTACATAATTCATCCCCGGATTAACATCAATAGTAGTTATTTTTTGTAGGTGGTTGGGGTAATACCTTAAATTTAATCCTGTGCCAAAGCCAATTTCAAAGACTTCCCCAGACACCTCAGATAAAACCTCTTGACGATACTTGCTTAAGACCGGGTCAGACATAGCCCAGTCCATCAATCGGGGAAAAACCAACTCTGAATATACACTCATGATCCAATTACCTTGGGATAACCTTGAATTGGCACTCATGATCAATTATATATATAGCAAGTCTTAATTAGTTAAGTTACAAAGTACTGGGTTTTAGGGAGTAGGGAGTAGGGAACAGGGAATAGGTAAAAAATCCTGGAGAAACGCTATATAAATTATAGTAGTAAACATAAATATGAGCGTGCAGGCTACCGGGTGAAGTATGACAAGTATATTTGATTGGATTAATCAATTCCAAAATGCTTGGGGTGACAACTTCCAGGCGGTGGGTGATTTGGTTCTTTACGCCTGGATTATAAGTTTTGTCAATTTAGTCTTATGCGGGGGAGCACTGAACGACAAGTTTGGTATCCAACCCCGCACCTGGCTTGGGCTAGTTGGTATTTTGTTTTCACCCTTCTTGCACAAAGACTGGAAACACTTGATCGGAAACACTATTCCGTTCGCGCTCCTTGGCTGTTGGGTGTTGTTACGAGGAACGGATGATTTCTGGGTCGTGACCTTGGTGATAGTCTTGGTTGGTGGTTTGGCTGAATGGCTACTTGGTTCACCTAACACGGTCTCTTATGGCGCAAGCGGTCTAGTTTTTGGGTATGTAGCTTTTCTGATCGGACAGGGGTATTTAGAAGGTAACTCCCTGTTAGTCATAGGTTCTATCGCTATCGGTGGTGTCTATGGTTTTACACTCAGAGGTTTATTGCCTGGTGAAACAGAGATCTCCTGGCAAGGACATTTATTTGGCTTCCTAGCAGGTATGCTTGCAGCCAGCAATATGGATACGTTTCGGAATCTGTTTCTGTAAGCAAAGATGGGGCTAAAGCTTAAACCACTGTGGTCAGCTTACCCTTAATTGGGTGAATGGGTAGGGAGTCAGAGCAACTCTGGCTGGCAAACGGTGGGTACCACGAAAATCACCATCACTTCAGCTTGATTCTAGTGGGCTCCACCGGTCTCGGGATCTCGACCTCATGAATTTAGCCAGTTTTGAGCCTTATACCAAGTTGCGGTCAAACGTATCACTTTCTCTTCCCCCAATCTCCCCATCTCCCCATTTCCCTCGGTGCGCTTTCCTTGTCTTGATGCAAAGCGCGAGTGGGGGAAACCCCCAAGACCGCGCTGCATCGCTAGGCGAATTAAATTCGCCACGGGTCGCACCGCTCCCTATCCAACCAATCTACTATCTTTGAATCCAACTCGGTATTACTGCTCAAATGGCCTGGCTCCTGGCTGGCCGTAGGTCCGGTAAAAAAAATCCCCGCTAGCGGCCAGACTAGCGGGGTGTGCTTTTCTCTTTGTGTTCTCAATTATTATTATTGGCCAATTAAGTATGATTTGGTGTTGGTCTAATGTCAATTTTTGGTGTTATTTCATATAAATTTTTATAAACTTGCTTGTTTTGGTCGATCTAGTCAATCTGAGCATCAGGTGATCTCGATCAAAAAACTCCACTAGCCTGATACTAGTGGAGGCAGGGTGTGTTATTCGTCAACTTCATCGTAGATATCCGATGTTTGTGATCTGGTTTGCTTAATGTATGGTTTTGTGTTTGATTTAGTTGTTGCTCAGCAGAATCTGGAGTATAGTTTTTATTCATATTATTATACCATAGCATGAAAATATTGTGGCTGTCAAGGGCAAAAAATCGGGAAGATCAGTAAGTTATAGTACTAGTTGCCA
>NZ_JAAHHX010000398.1:0-1963 GCF_010672065.1 Moorena sp. SIO4A1
GTCAGGGATTTGCTGGGAGTCACGTTGCCACAGATAGTCTTAAATAAATTGCAAGCCCAACCAGTCTCCCAATCCCTCGCTATCCAAGTACGATCACAGCTTTTCCGTGACCTTGAACAGCCACCTATGCTCTCAGAAGCCAAAGGGTTTTGGGTCTTTTTCTTGTCCTACAATCATCGCTTCTACTTCAGCATGAGAGAGCGTCTGCATGACAGAGTGATGTACTGTCTCCATTGGCTAAAAAACAGTTTGTTTGTTACCGTCATGCCCAACGAAGCGGATTGGGCGTTACTGTCCCTGCCTAGAGTGCTGGCTTTCCTGTATTATCCAATCCATATAATACGGTTGTTAATTAAGCATGGCATACAACCAATGTTAAGAACTCATCACGAGCCGCACTCCTTGTGAAATTTTTATATAGCATTTCTCAGACTTATTAGGTAAATTCAATGTCTTGATGCAGTCCCTCATGGGGGGAACCCCCACAGCTAGGCGCTGCTTTGCTACTCCCGACTCCCGACTCCCGACTCCCTACTCCCTACTCCCTAAATCTGATCACCAAACCGATGCTCTAGAGAGAACTATCTAAAGCAGCAGCTACGACCCGATGGTCTTCATCCTTCATCAGTTCTCCCAATGCTGCTTTAGCATCGGGGGAATCAAATCGTTTGAGGGCACGGGCAACATGCATCCGAATACGCCACCATTGTGAATTTTTCAGAGCCAGAATTTGCTGCAATGCCTCAGTTTCCTTAACAGTACCAGCCAGTAACCCTAGGGCATCAATTCCTGCTTCTCGGACAGTTGGGTCTTCCCCTGCTAAGCCGCAAATACAAATACTATAGAGTTCTTCTGGACAAGACATTTCCACCAAAGCAGCAAGAATGCTACGGCGCACCAGCCAGTGATCATCCTGTTGAAAGCTAGTGACCAGATGAGATATTGATACGTCTCCATACTTGGACAAGGAATTGGAAGCTTCTGCCCTTACATTGGGATCTGTATCAAATTGCATCAAATTTAACAACGCAGCATAGGACTCGTCACTCCGTTTATTCCCCAGTCCCATGGCCACAAAGGAGCGCACTAAAAACTCTGGGTCTTTGAGTTTACTTGTAAGTAGGGGAACAGCTACATCTGAACCATACTCTCTCAAAGCAGTAAGTGCCCTGAGGCGATCCTGAGCATTTGGACTTTTGAGAGAGATTTCGATTTGACGGATGTCCATAGCACTACAGAGCCAGCTTTTTTTACATTTCTTAATACCTTTAATCAAAGATTATCATAATTTAGTATACTGCTGTGAAGTGAACTAGCCTTAGCTGCTACCGGAAGCTAGGGCTAGTTCACTTCATTGTTTTTGTTAACCGTTGCGTTGATGAGATGCTAAGGTCAACCTTGGCCTTTCAACCTTAAACCTTGGCCAATAGGCCACGCAATCGCGTTCAACCTTCAACCAACCTTAAACCTTTAACCTTCAACAAAAATCAACCATGACGACTCAATTAAGCGACTATATCAAAGAACTAATTACCAAAGCCAGAATTGTCAGCTTTGCCAACTGGCAAGACTCCTATCCCCCAGAGATTATCCAGCATTTCCAGGCAGCTGATGATCATGGTCGCTATCTTACCGATGATGACTTGCACCAGATTAAAGCCTGTTCACCGGATACGGAATCCTTAATCAATACAGCCCAATTTTTGCGGGATAACGCTTCTGATATCATTTCTGAAGCGCGGGAAACCGTATTGGCTCAATATCCTGATATTACTAAACCAGGAGGTAGTCTTTATCCCGCCCCACGAGCAGAAGCCTGTTGGCGAGATTTTTGGCATTTCCTCCGGTGTATTACCTATGGGATTGCTGGCAGTAGCACCCAGTTTACTAGTGCTGAAGGACTGCACTATATGAATTTGTTGTACAAAGAATTGCAAGTCCCAATCGCCGCAATGGTATTAGT
>NZ_JAAHHX010000399.1:0-1963 GCF_010672065.1 Moorena sp. SIO4A1
TATAAATGATTGGCCGAAGGCCTCCGCTGCGCGAACAGGACTTAAGCAAAAGTAGGTAACAAACTCGCTTATGTCTGAAATTACTCCCAGAAATGACTTGGGCGTGATGACTTGTAAGCTCCGAATCCTGTACCGAGCAAAATATACTCCTGGCTCGTTTCTCGATGTTTGACAATAACTGCCATAAATACCGCCTCCTGTCAGTATTTTCCCTGAGGGTAAGTTCAAGGTAAGTTTATATAATCCTAAACAAGCACCTTTTTCAGTAATAGCTTCAAGTATGCACCAGCACAGATGAATCAGGCTACCCATTTTTTGGTCCGGCTTAGGGTTTGTTAATTTTAATAATTTAACTCATTTATCCAAATCAATTCATAATCACTAAATTTTATATAATTATAACTAAAAAAAAATATTTTAATAAACAAAATTATAATTATACATGGTTAAGGGAGCATAAATTATAGATATTTTTAAATTTATTTATGAGTAAATCAATTTGTGTTGATAGGATCCTGAAGCAGTGACATACGATCAAGACAAAAATCTCATCTTAGTTGTAGATGATACACCCACCAATTTATCAGTTATATCCCAGGCTTTGCACAATGCTGGCTTTACGGTTGCTGTGGAAACAGATGGTGAAAGCGCAATTGAACAAGTTAACTATAATCAACCCGATCTAATTCTATTGGACGTAATGATGCCAGGAATTGATGGATTTGAGACTTGCAAAAGACTAAAGGCCAACCCCTCAAATCGAGACATCCCAGTAATTTTCATGACCGCACTGACTGACACAGTTGATAAGGTCAAAGGTCTTTCCATCGGAGCCGTCGATTACATCACCAAACCGTTTCAACAAGACGAGGTATTGGCTAGAGTAAGGATACATCTACAAATAATAAATTTGACTAGAACCCTTGATGAGCAAAATGCCCGTTTGAAACAAGAAGTTGCGGAACGTGCGGCGGCGGAAACGAGGTTAAGTAAAACTTTCCAACAGCTTAAGGAAGCCCAAGAGCAAATTATTGCCACAGAGAAACTAGCATACCTCGGCACCTTAACTGCAGGGGTTGCCCATGAACTGAGGAATCCTCTCAACTTTGTTAACAATTATGCCGAAGGTTCGATGGAGTTAGCTGAGGAACTCATCGAAGAATTTAAAATACAATTAGAGCATATAGAAACAACAACAGCTAGCTATATCAAAGACACCTTGACAGAACTGCGAGACAATTCTCTCGCTATCAAACGTCATGGTCAAAGAGCCGAGGGCATCATTCAAAGTATGATGCAGCATGCCCGAACTGACAGTACTCAACTCCAACTGACTGACCTCAATACTGTATTAGCCCAAGCTATCCAGTTGGCTTATCACAGTGTTCGTGCCAAGAATCATCACTTCAATGTCACGATTAAAACTGACTATGATGATTCCATTGGTCAACTGGAGTTGGTGTCTAGTGATATTAGTCGTGCCTTCATTAACATTATCGAAAATGCTTGCTATGCCCTCCAGAGCAAGCAGAAGAACATCGGTGAAGAATTTACCCCCATGCTTTGGGTGAAGACATTGCGCTTAAGTGACTCAGTAGAAATCCGGATTGGTGATAATGGTACTGGTATCCCACCTGAAATTAAGGAGAAGATCTTCCATCCTTTCTTTACTACTAAACCTACGGGAGAAGGAACAGGCTTAGGATTATCCTTAACCTATGATATCATCATTGGGCAGCATAGAGGAACACTCAATGTGGACACTGAATTGGGAGCTTATACCGAATTTATAATTTGCCTACCCTTAAGGAATTTAGACAGCCGCAACTGAAACTCCTTTGGTTATCAGACATTTACAAACCAGCAAAAATAATCAAATAACTTTACTACTCTAGACTGTTACTTAGTCAAGGGTTAATGGGAATTATATAGATATATCACCTCCACTATTTTTAGTAGTGTT
>NZ_JAAHHX010000004.1:0-136027 GCF_010672065.1 Moorena sp. SIO4A1
GGGACTTTATCGAGAATCTGCACACAGGTTCCGATTACTCTTCCCCTCTCATCTCGGCAGGCTGAGGGATGCACTCCTCAGAAAACCATTTCAGGTTTCGATTCATTCAGACGCTTTCACGTCGCACTGCATTATCATTATCTCCTTGACCCCAAATCTTCAGGACAGGTTCATTTCCTTTAATTTCCAGCTTGGCCTCTGGACAATCCGTCCCAATCCCCACCTTGCCATATTTATTAATCAGAAAAATCGTATCCTTTAACTCACCAGCAATCCGCAAAGCATCTTCATGACACGTCTGCTGAATATGGAGTTTCGCCGTCGGCTGATGATCGATACTCAGTCCGACATTCCCGTTACTGCTGTCAATAAAAAGCTTGCTCTTGCTAACTTCACCAGAAGCAGAATGAGATATATTTAAACCTACCTTGTTTCCATCACGCTTTTGATTAATACTCCAAGTCTTCGTATCACCCGCATAAAAATCAAACAGTTTCTCATCCGTACCTTGGGCGGTAATCTTGAGGGGGGCGGTAATCTTGAGGGGAGTATCTGCCCCAGCCGGGTTTTCTATGCCATCATCTTTTATATTGAGGGTGGAATCAATAAAGTCGGCAAAATCCTGTTGAGAAGGCTTTTTACCTGTCTTGAATAATTGTTTTAGTTGACTTCTCTTCTTTTGAACCATGCTCTTTAACTCCTTTTAACTAACTTCAAAATCAGTAACAATACTCATATAACCAATCCCCTCAAAATCCTCTTCATCATAAGATTTTTCTGTGCCCATCAGGTAGATAATATGTTGAGGGGCAGAAACCAAAATTGAATCAGGATGTTGCACCTGGGCAAGATTAGACGGAATCACCCGATAATAGATATCTGACTTGCCGCCAGATCCAGCTTTAATGCCGACTTGCTCAATTAATTTGAGATAGCCAACATAATCTACATAGGGTCTTTTATCAATAAAATGGATCACTGAGGAATTATGGATTGAACTACCAAAGGTAATATATGCTTGTTCTTCATAGGCCCACGGGGACAAAAAGCGTTTAATATCTTCATTGAGTTGTTTGAGATAGTTCCCCTGGTCAGATCCAGCGCGAAAACGGATACCCACTTTGTATTGAATGGGTTTGTACCGGGGATTTTTCACCACGATTTGCACAAATGGTGAGGTATAGTTTTGCAGGTATGCCTGGATTTCCTTTAGTAAGTAGGAAGGTGCTTTGGGTTCCAGGGGAAAGAAAGGCGCAGTATTCGCCACGTCGGGAATTACCACCACAGTTACCTTGGCATCACCAGGATTGTGGTTGCCAGCAGCAGAGGTGATACATTTCACCTTATAGATTTGGGGGAAATGTTCCAATACCAGGCGTTCGTAATCCCAGGCAGTTATAGCCCTCTGTTTATGGCGCAGTCTTTCACTCACCCGCATGGTGAAGGCGCGATTGTCTTCTTTTGGTTTACCGCCAAAGGAACTATAGGGCTGTTGTACTGTGTTGATGGCGGGATCTCGTGTTACAAATCCTTGAATGGAATTAGCTGGGAGCGGTTTACTTAAATGGTCGGCTGCATTCCCCTGATTCACAAAGGTCGCCCTGACTGCTTGGGTTTTGATGTCCAGAGTATCAGGAATTGCAGCAGCGTTTTCCGTGACGGTGCCTCGTAACCAATGTAAACCACTGGGTAATAATTGCTGCTGACTGGTGGCTCCCTCAGGGATACTCAAGCGGATAATCCCCGAATCCACTAACCCGTTGGTACTATCGGAAAGCATCTCTGTATCTTTAAATTCTTGCCAAGAATTACCACTCAAGTAACTCCAGTGAATCTGTGGTGGAGTTAGTTCCCCATTGCCACTTCCCGGTATCATTTGGAAGAGGATGGAAATGTTTTGGGGTGGTTGCAGATTGCGGATACCGATGTATAAAGTGCCTTCTTCTTGATAGTTCGGTAACAGATAATATTGGTTGTCTTGATATAGAGTTTGGATATCGGCATAGCCAAAGGGATGAAGTTGGAAGATTTGACTAGAGTGAGGTTGATTTGGGGCGTTTTTTAGGTCAATCTCTTCTGAGGCGGTATAGTCGAGGGAGATGGCTTTAACTTGCGGGGTGTAAGGGCGATAAACCGTCAGGGATTTGATTTTTATATCCTTTCCATCTTTATTTTTTACATTGGTTCCATTTTTATCTTTTACAACGTCTTTATCCGTTGCCGAATTCACCTTATTTAATACTATCAGATGTAAATCATGGGCAAATGCAAAATCTGGGCTTGCTAATTCCAGTTTAAAATACCGATTTTGCTCAAAAGGATCGTCTGTCTCGGTTTCTAGGGTAGAAGTATCCAGAGAATAGTCTGGAATTTTCTTATAATTGAGGTAAATAGCATTACTTAACTTGTTGTCACCATCTTGAGCGAAAATGGGCTTAGAAGTTTCAATATCCACCAAGCTTCTGTTATTGCGAAGTTTCAAACTGGCTTTAAAGCTGTCATTAGTAATTGCCTCCGTAATTACCTTGGTGCTATTGTATGCCTCATAATGAGTGGAAAAGTCTTTAGGAAGTCCCATCCACTCGATATTAATGGTAATACTATCTAATTTTTTGGTGCTAATTTCTCGATTAGCGAAGTAAAATCCAGAACCTGCTTTAGGATTCTGCCCAAAGGGTTCAACAGTACTTTTGGGATTTAGTACTAAGTTATCGTTCCGCAGTTGGACATCTTGAATATTTTCTACTTCAACTTGTATATTGACTTTTTCTAAGGATATTGATTTTAATTGATCGTAATAAATAATTTTTCCCTCGGATTTTTCTGACGGTGATATTTCTTTAAACAGAATTTTTACCACTGGATAGGGACTGTCCAGGAAAAAAGTTGACTGATCTGGTTGTGGTGGCAAAATAGCGGGTAGGGTAGAATCCAGGGTTAACTGAAACTGTAAACTGTTGAAATAAATAGCAGAAGTACGATAGAGCTTAATCTGGCCAGTACTAACAGCATCTTGAGATAAATTACCGATACCAATTTGCTGTATATTAGCTTTTTTATTGTTAACTAATCCTGTAATCTGGAATATCTTGCCGTCATTCCAGACAAGAAGTTGCTTCACGTTGCTAGCAGAAAAGGTATGTTCAGAGCCTTCACGAAAAGAAACGCTTGTCAAGTTATCGTTGTCCGAAGCAGTGGAACCCAGAGATATTTCTGTACTGCTATAAGAGACTAGTGGTTCTTCTACAAGAAAAACGCCAATTTCATATTCAAAGGATTCCGGCTGTATCCATTGCGCTTCACTACTCAAGTAAATTTCAAAAGGGCCATTTTCACTACTTAGTATTGCCTGGAACTTATCCCGATTCAAAGTCCTTTCTTCACCGGTGAAGGTAAGGGTAATATTACGTGTTCCTTCTTGTAACAACAAGACGGGAGAAGTAACGGCAAAACCGATGGACTTTTGCGGGGTTTGAGTAATGTTACCAAAAGTCTTAAAACGTTGTGCTTTAGTTGCTTGTCCCTCTTCTGCCTCAATTATAGAACTGGCATGGATATTCTTAATTTCGGTTTTTCCAATGGGAGGGTAAGTAAAGTTCCTTTTTTTTGTTTGCGCTTTCTCAACGAGGCGATAGACTTCTTTCCAGTTAGTATTTTCTGTAGTAGCTTGGATTTCCATAATCTTCCGGAAATCTGCCACACTCAGATACAGTTCTTCTTTGACATATCTAATAACTCGCTCTTGGTCAAGATGATCAAATATCTCTTGGAGGGTTGTATAACCATTAGGCATTTTCGGCAAAGGATCGCCAGGATTAGGATGACCAAGAGCCAATTCCATCATGCTCTTGAAAGCCAATTGTTCTCGCTCTTCTTGTTCTCGCTCTTCTTGTTCTCGTTTTTCTTTTAAGGCATTACGCCTCCCCATGGTAATTTTTTTTCTGTAGGCTTTTTCAATTATTTTATAAACTTCGTTCCATTCTAATTCTGTAGGTTCTTCTTTATCTGCTTGGGCTTTATTTATTTGCCTATCATGGATATCAAAGCAATAGTTAAAATCGTCTGTGTTGAGGAAAAATAATTGTTCTGTAATATAAGAGGTTATGTTATTATCTGTTTGTTTATTATCTTGAGTCGCTTGATAAATAGTTCCTTTGAGATAATTAATATCAACATCAACATCAACAGTTTGACCATCAACTTGAACATTTATCTTAGGAAGTTGGTCTCCTTGGTTGGGGCTGCCAACCGCCCATCGCAGCATATTTTCAAAACTTTGATCGCTCTTATTATCTTGATTATGAATTTCTTCTAAACCAATAGAATTTTTTTCTATAAATAACGTTTTGAGGCTGGCTACTTGAGCTTGATTAACAACTATATCTTCATCGGTGGCATAGTTAATATTAACCCCTTCACTATCTTGTCCAGCACTGAGCAAAGTACCCTTGTTAATAAGATGGGCTTCTTCTCCTTGCGCCAGCTCAAAAATTACATGAATCTTGTCTGGAACTTCCTCTTTTGTCGTTAACGCCAGTACCTCTTTATAGTAAAAATCGAGATATCTTTGGGTCAGTGCCTTGAACTGTTGCTGAGGATAGCGTAATAATTGTAAAAACGTGAACAACAAAACTAGATGAGGTTGAGCTAATTTACTCTGTGTCGATGGCTCGTCTGCGAAACTTTCCGGGTTATTAATGTAAGCAACCATTTGCTCAACATCTCCCGCCAAGAAACTCGACCAATTACCATTTATCCGATTGGACTCATCGTAATAGTTTAGTTTTGTGGCATACTCTTGTACGAAGGTGAGTAAATCATAAACATCCCGCTCATCTACTCCCACATAATCTGGTTCGAGTTCCCTTAGCAAGCGTCCGCGCTGACTAACGCCATCCCGAAAAATTTGATGTATAATTTTCTTGTTTGTATTCATAACTAAATTCTACATCATTGATCAAGATGGCGGATGTAAACTTTATTAACAAGCCAATCTTAAATAAAGTAATAAATATTCATATAAGGAACGAAAATAAAATTGTAAGCATTCAGCTATCAGCCGTCAGCGCTCAGCTATCAGCTAATGGGCTAGGGCGTGTCTTCAAACTCGGAGATCCCCCTAAATCCCCCTTAAAAAAGGGGGACTTTGAGTATGGCTCCCCCCTTCCGCGCGGGGGGCTGGGGGGGATCTAAATCTTGCGGAAAACTTTGAAAACACGCCCTAGGCTCACGCTACTTGAGGTGCTTATGGGCTATGGACAAGCTAAACCGAACATTGAATAAGCGATGCAGCAAGGGAACAGGGCAGGCAGTCGGCCAAAGGGGGTGGGTGCATCTCAGTTTTGCCTAATGGCAAAACTGAGTTAGGATTTTTCAATGGTAGGGTGGGCAAAATTCAAGCGGTTGTCGGTTTGATTAGAAATCATGGCTAATTTGCCCACCCTACAAGAGCGGCGCTCGGACGCTAAAGGATTGTCCTATTAATTCAAAGTCTTTGGTTTCTTGATTTTTAAGTTTGGTTCGAATCTGGGCAAATTGTCTAACTACATTGGGGTTATATAATCGTTCACCACAATGTAAACAGACTTCGGCTTCTACTTGAACAATGGCTGTATTTCCCCCACCTTTGAGGAGTTTTTTAACTTGTTTTGTGGTCAATTTTCCTTGACAATTAGGACATTTTTTCGGGGTTTTAATCACTATCTCCTTATTTTACCATTAATCCACTTTTTCGGATCAGGTCGATATACAGTAACTAAAATAGCTGTGTTTGTTTCTTGATCATAATCCCGGACGCTATGAATTGGCTCAGTTGCAAAGTTTTCGCCATAGATTAGGCAGCGCGGATAAGGTTGATGATTAGTATAGTCTTCTAGAATTTCACCATACAGGACGGAATGATAAATTTCATCAAAAGACAATTGATCTTCTTCTGCTTCTTCGTCAGCATGATCGGTAATCCAAAATCGATAATCAAGAATTGCCTCACGAATTTTATTGATATTCATTCATTTTAGCTTACATCTGATTAAGGATAAGTGTATTTTCCTATTTTAATCGATAAAGCACCGAATATTACCAGTAGTAGGGTGGGCAAATTCTGAGAGTTTGACAATTTGATCAAGAATCATGTCCATTTGCCCACCCTACAAAAGCGTACGCACTAAATAAGCATTCAGCAGTCAGCGGTGAGCTAAAAGCTCACGCTACTTGAGGTGCCGTCAACTTTCCATAACTCAGTGGGGTAGGGTGGGCAAATTCTGAGAGTTTGACAATTTGATCAAGAATCATGTCCATTTGCCCACCCTACAAAAGCGATCACACTATTAGTGGTCGGGTGGGCAAATTCTGAGAGTTTGACAATTTGATCAACAATCATGTCCATTTGCCCACCCTACAAAAGCGTACGCACTATTAGTGGTCGGGTGGGCAAATTCTGAGAGTTTGACAATTTGATCAACAATCATGTCCATTTGCCCACCCTACAAAAGCGTACGCACTGATAGCTGAATGCTGATAGCTAATAGCTGATATAGCAATCCGTGTAGGAATTTAGAGAACTTTGTTCCCTACTCCCTACTCCCTACTCCCTACTCCCTGTTCCCTTTGCTCTAGCTGATAGCTGATCGCTTGCGTTCGCGTAGCGGCTCTTTCAGAGCATCGCATTTCTTTACATTATCTCTCAAAAAAAAATTTCTAAAAACCCTTGACAATGTTATTTATACTCATTATGAGTATAAACGTAAACAAAAAGCAAAAGGTTACCCTTATGCCATCAGAATTTCCAACTAATAATCCAGACAACAATCCCGATGATTATTCCTCAAAAAAAATCCGTGTTCAGCACATTTTGAGGGGCTCCCGCAAGGCAGTAACTAATACCATGCATGCCCTGTATGCACTGGGTTACGCCCAAATATCCGAGTGGAGTCCTCTGCAGCCGACGGATGTTCCCGGAGAATTCATAACAATTATGACCAAGTACTTGAGGCTCCGTTAACACGTTAAATTGCTGGGGGGTTTTCCCCCCGGCCAAACCATCCGGTCCAATCCCGTAGCGTGACCTTCGGCCAATCCCATAGGATCACGTCTGGATAAGTTAGAAAACTGAATGACATAAGGTAAATTCCTAGCCGTGGATAGTATTTCTGCGGCTATTTTTTTTTAGGTTGTTCGCCTTTGGCGTTCCCGAAGGGTAGGTTAGTTGGTTGAAGGTTGAACGCGATGGACGAAGTCCCGCTTTCAGCGATCGCGTGGCCTTTTGGCCAAGGTTAGGCGTAGGGTGGGCAAATCATGAAAGTAATACCATAAGATCGCGAATCATGTCGATTTGCCCACCCGACCTGAGTTGAAAGCACTGTAGGGTGGGCAAATTCTGAGAGTTTGACAATTTCATCACGAATCATGTCGATTTGCTCACCAAACAAGAGCGATCGGCGTTCGCGCAGCGTGGCCAAAGGCCTCAGCCGCCCCAAAGGCGATCGCATTACAAGATCGGCGATTGGCCGTAGGCCACGCTACGCGATCGTACTTGTATAATTGAGTTAATCTCAGTTCTGATCTGCACAAGATGCCTAAC
The DNA here is from genome assembly GCF_010672065.1 of Moorena sp. SIO4A1. Taxonomy (NCBI): domain Bacteria; kingdom Bacillati; phylum Cyanobacteriota; class Cyanophyceae; order Coleofasciculales; family Coleofasciculaceae; genus Moorena; species Moorena sp. SIO4A1. The sequence continues at coordinate 7,580 of NZ_JAAHHX010000004.1, forward strand.
CGCGATCGCTTCCATTATGGTGTTCGCCGTGCCCTAGAAAAAGACGGGTGGTTGATTACTGATGATCCCCTTCGCCTGCGTTGGGGTAAGCAAGATATGTACGTCGATCTAGCAGCAGAAAAACTGCTCCTAGCTGAGAAAGATCAGCTACAGATTGCTGTTGAGATTAAAACCTTTGGTGGTCCCTCTTCAATTGCTGATGCTCAAAAATCCCTAGGTCAATATTTTATTTATCTCTCTGTGATCAAACGCTTAGAACCTCAACGCAAGCTTTATCTAGCACTCCACGAAGAAGTATATGAAGATTTCTTTACAGAACCCCTGGGAGAAATCATTCTCAGTGATTACAAAGTGCCTATTATTGTCTTTGACCCCGATCGGGAGGTTATTATCCGATGGATAGATTAACTAATTACCGCAAACTAATTCGAGAAATTATCACAAATCATACAAAAGTGCCCTATAAGCATGGAGATATTAAGTTTGAGACGGTCTTTGATCCGGAATCCGATCGCTACCTGCTGATGATTTTAGGCCGTCAGAATAAGCACTATCAGCATGGTTGTTTAATCCATGTTGATATTATCGACGGAAAAATCTGGATTCAACGAGATGGCACAGAAGTTGGAGTGGCTAACGAATTCGTTGAAGCTGGTGTCCCAAAAAAGCAAATTGTTTTGGGTTTTAAGTCACCATTACGCAGGAAAGATACGGAATTTGCCGTTGCGTAGGGCGTACCCTATTAGCGCGATCGCAAAAGCTAGGGTAGTAGATCGCATTCCGTCGGGTAGGGTGGGCAAATACTGTACCGAAGGCAATTTCATCATCAATCCTGACTATTTGCCCACTACAAGCAAGGGGTAGGGTGGGCAAATCATCAACCATAAACGAATAAATCATAAATCTAGTCCATTTGCCCACCCTACTGCTATTTGCCCACCCGACAAGGTGAGGGGTAGTGCGATCGCATTCCGTAGGGTAGGGTGGGCAAATTCTGTACCGAAGGCAATTTCATCATCAATCCTGACTATTTGCCCACTACAAGCAAGGGGTAGGGTGGGCAAATCATCAACCATAAACGAATAAATCATAAATCTAGTCCATTTGCCCACCCTACTGCTCGCTTTGTGTCATGTCCATTTTGCCCACGACTCCTGCCCATTTGCCCACCCTACTCTGAATCGGGATTAAACTGAAACACACGATGCTCGCCACCATCAATATCTCAATATGTCGAACTATCGTCGTTATTATGTGCCAGGAGGAGTATTTTTTCTGACAATAGTCACTTATCGCCGTATTCCTCTATTTTCAGATGTTGATAATATATCTCGGTTACGGAAGGCGATCGCAAAAATGCGGACAGAAAAACCCTTTGACATCACTGCAGCCGTTGTGTTACCGGATCATCTTCATTTTATCTGGTCGTTACCACCAGATGATTCTGATTATTCTATGCGAGTCTCTCGGTTTAAGGTGTTATTTACCCGCTCTTTACGGGGAAAACGCTCATTTTCGGTAGATGTTTCTGCTTCTCGTCGTAAGCATCGAGAAAGCAATGTCTGGCAACGTCGGTTTTGGGAGCATACAATTCGTAATGACCATGATTTACACCGACATATAGATTATATTCACTATAATCCAGTTAAACATGGTTTGGTGTCTTGTCCTCATTTGTGGGAATATTCCAGTTTTCACAAATGGGTGGAGCGAGGCAAGTATCGACCCGATTGGGGGTGTTGTTGTGGCAGGAATTTACCACAAATTCAAGCTTTTAGCGATTTAGAAGATTTTGCAGGGGAGTAGGGTGGGCAAATTCTGAATGTGGGGTAGGGTGGGCAAATTATGAATGAAAGACCAATTGATCATCAATCATCGACATGCAGCCCACCCGACAAGAGCGAACACTTTGCTTTAACCCAACCAACAATATAGGTGATCCCATGACCAGCGGGTAGTCGGGTAGGGTGGGCAAAAAATGATAGTTTGGTAATTTCATCAGGAATCCTGTCCATTTGCCCACCCTACTAGCGATCGCACTACTGAGTAGGGTAGGGTGGGCAAAAAATGATAGTTTGGCTTCTTCATCACGAATCATGTCCATTTGCCCACCCGACAAGAGCGATCGCACTACTTTCACCCACATCCGATAATCAGTTAGGATTTTGGGTTTTATCCCGCGAATCCCCCTGGTCATACCTCTCTATTCTCTAGAGACTCCTACCAGGAACGAGCCACACTTATGAGCAAGGTGCGGATCAGCTTCGCATTGAGACTTACCTTAACCATTGGTGGCGGTGGGTTAGAAGTGGGGTGGATGGGGTGAGTCTGTTTGGTTTTGGGTTGGTGGTTTACATGGCTTTAACCCAACAGACCACAGAGGCTTACCCATTCGGTAGGGTAGGGTGGGCAAATAATGAGACTTTGACCATAAGCTCAGTGAGCTAGTCTATTTGCCCACCCTACAAGAGCTTTATCAGCGATCGCACTGAGAGTACAGCAAAGTTACACCGAAAAAATGTCCCTTTGCCCACCCTACCAGCTCGGCGTACGGACTATTGATCTCGGTATGCCTTCAGGATGTCAAACCTCGTCTGGGCCGACACGCTGCCTCCTGCAAAACCAGGAAAACCACTCTGCTGTTTCCACCATTCCGTCTCTCTTTGGGCTACCTTATTTAGATTATCGTCGGTGGGCGGTAAGGATAATAAGCCCTCAGCTTCAAGTTGTTTATAATGGTTTCCTATTTCCCCTGACACTGTCTCCCCGCTCATACTATAGAATTCCTGGACTGGCATAGCCATGACCCCACCAACATGGGTGCGGGGTAAATACTTTGATAACAGTTCGTATGCTTCTTGGCGTCCTCCGCTTTTCCTTGATTCAACCGGACGTGGTTCTACCTTCCATCCTGTGTATGCTCTCATCGCAGCCCCTCCCCTGAACATTCTTGCTACTAAACCAGGCTTCCTCTGTACCACCTCCGTCATATCATGGTCTTCTGTTCTTGTCATCGGGACCTGTGTAATTCGGCAGGCGTTCTCATCCCGCCTCTTCATCCACGCTTTTTTTCCCATTTCTTCGGCTTCTCTTTCTAATTCCACATCGTCGTTGAGCTGTACGCCATTCTTCTGCACCTTTCTCTTCACCCTTGCCTGCTTCTGCTGAACCACATGCCACGCCTCATGGGCCAAATGCTTCTCCTGCCCCGGCCCCACATGAATCTCCGTACCCTGTGCATAAGCTAGAGCCTGCAATTGTGCCGGTTTCTGAGAGTTGTAATGCACCCTCACATCATCCATCGAATAGCCAGAGAGGTTCTCTATTCCTGCCTTGAGGCGATCAGGCAAGCCAGTTTTGTTTTCTTTTACCCTCCTCGATGCCCTCATGCTATCGCCATAAGTCACCGAATCCCCCGTCAACGGTTGTGCTCGACCCTGCACCATCATCCTTTTAGGCTGCACTACCAGATGCCCACCGTGATTCGCCCCTTCTTGGTTTTTCTCCACCGGCTGTCCTATACTTAGCTTTGCTTGCAGCCCCATTTCATACCATCCTGTGTCGGGCACGTATTGTCCCGTTTCCAGGGAGTGCATCACATTAGCCATTCTACTTCCCCATTCCCCGACCCCCTCTAATGCGTTCCACTCCCTGTCCTCTGCATCCAATCTTCTTCTAGAACCCATCACTCTGGAGTCTTTCTTTTTTTGAGCTATTGACAACGAGGTAGAGTGAGAATATTTCGGTTTATAGGTATGAGTAGTGCGCATAGCTATTTCCTTTTACCTTGTACCCTATTAGAAAAGAATATAAGTCGATTCCACCGTCTTAATGGAGCGCGACATGGCACCCCAAACTCAAACCAACTGGTATCACTCTAATATTAGTTCTCTGTTTCAAGAAATCTGGCGAGTTCGTAACTATTTAGAAAACTACATAGAAGGTAAAGAAAATCAACAAATCGTAACTGAAATTATTGACGATACTTCTGCCCTGGCTCAACTTTGTAACAAATTCCTTCTCTCCCCCTTTGAAAGGGATATCCTGCTCATGTGCGCGGGAATGGAAATAGAACCATACTTCCATTCTTTGTTTGCCAAAGCCCAAAAAAATAGTCCAAACAAAAACTATCCTACTCTCAGTTTAGCTTTTGACGCCCTTCCCGGAGCCAATTGGGGTGTCCTTTCTCCCCAACGCCCTTTACTAAACTTGCAACTGCTCCACATAGAACCAGGATTGATCCTAAGCCAGTCCCCCCTCTATATTGACCAGCGTATCCTCTGCTTTCTTTTAGGAGAATATGCCACAGACCAGGAATTAGCAGGAAAGATCAAACCCCAACCGCCTCAGACCAACCTTCATCTTTTGCCTAGCTCTCAGTTAAGTATAGTGGAGCAATTGATCACCATTTGGTCTGGGGGCGAGGGGACAAATAGCTATCCCGTGGTGCAATTATCTGGCTCGGATCGAAGCACTAAATACCAAATTGCCTCCGCCACTTGTCAGGGTTTGGGGTTAAAGTTACACACTCTAGAACCATTGGCTGTGACCACCAACCCCCAGGAAGTGTACCAACTGGGGAAGCGTTGGGAAAGGGAAGCCCATCTTAGCAATAGTGTCCTGTTTATTGACTGCGATAGTTATAATTTTTCTGAGCCTGGGCGGGAGTTGGCTCTGAGCAAATTTATTGATAGTAACAATACTCCTTTAATCCTCAGCTGCAATGACCGAAAAATTGACTGTCAGCGGACTATTGTTAACCTTGACATCCCCCCATTGAGCCACGAGGAAAAATATTGCCTGTGGGAAAGCCATATAGGGTCAGCAGCAGCAGAACTTAACGGTCAACTTGAGCGCATCGCCGTTCAGTTTAACCTCAATCATGCTACTATTCAAGCTGCCTGTGATCAATTCAAAATTCAAAATTCAAAATTCAAAATTCAAGACTCTACTCAATTATGGGATTTCTGCCGCCATAATGCCCGTAATCAATTAGATCACTTAGCGCAACCTATCAATGCTACGGCTACCTGGGACGATTTGGTATTACCTACCCCACAACGGCTGCTTCTTTCCGATATTGCCACTCATCTGAGACACCGGTATAAAGTCTATCAGCAATGGGGTTTCGCCCAAAAAGGCGACCGGGGTTTGGGCATCAGTGCCCTATTTTACGGTGCTAGCGGTACTGGTAAAACCATGGCAGCAGAGGTATTAGCCCAGGAATTTCGCCTGGATCTTTATCGCATCGACCTAAGTCGAGTAGTCAGTAAATATATTGGTGAGACCGAAAAGAATCTGCGGCGGATCTTTGATGCAGCAGAAACCGGAAGTGCTATTCTTCTGTTTGACGAAGCGGATGCCCTGTTTGGTAAGCGTACCCAAGTTCAAGACAGTCACGACCGCCACGCTAACATCGAAGTCAGCTATTTGCTGCAACGCATGGAAGCCTATCAAGGGTTAGCTATTTTGACCACCAATTTCCAAAGCGCCCTCGATAGTGCCTTTTCCCGCCGCATTCGCTTTGTGGTGGAGTTTCCTTTTCCCCAACCCGAAATCCGTACCCAAATTTGGCAGCGCATTTTTCCTGCCCAGACACCAACCCAAAACTTAAATTACCAGAAACTGGGTCAACTCAATGTAGCTGGCGGAAATATTCGCAATATTGCCCTAAATGCCGCCTTTTTGGCCGCCGCCGCCGATGAACCCGTGAACATGGAACATATCTATGAAGCCACAAAACGGGAATATCTTAAATTGAAGAAAATGTTGACAAACGAAGAGATAGAAGGGTGGTTTTAGTTGTGGGGAGTTTTAGGGAATAGGGAATAGGGAATAGGGAATAGGGAACAGGGAACAGGGAATAGGGAATAGGGAATAGGTAGAGTGGGCATCCTGCCCGCTCGAACAGTGGCGTAGGGTGGGCAAATGCTGTACCTCTGACAATTTGATCTGGAATCGGGTCCATTTGCCCACCAAACCTGAAGCGTAGGTAGTGGCGTAGGGTGGGCAAATGCTGATCCAATCACAATAAGATCTCGAATCCTCGACATGCAGCCCACCCTACAAGCTGTTGCTCTTTTTTTGACCTAAGTTAGGTATTTGCCTTGATGAGACTTTTTGCGTGACCGAATTTGCCATTGTGCTATGCCTGATTTTCGGTTTTTTTTGGGTCAGTCTTTTTCTTTGTAAGTTTTATCTAGCGGCAATCACATTATAACTTTTTAAGTAACTTATCATATTCAGTGTGAGAGCCAATCCAAAACCAAACTATTGTATCTGTCGTTTTCATAACTCCTACAGCACGCCAACCGATTCCCACCCTAACAGAGTATATTGGCTCTTGAGTCTGAAGTTTCTTAAACTCTAAACTTGGATGGTTGGGATTCTGTTTCCAAAGTTTATAATTTTTTCGTGCAGTCTGCTTTACTTTTTCTGGTAATTTTCCAAAACAGTTTACAAAGTCATTGGTTAATTCTGACTTCATAATTCATCAAAACCCATAACTTTCGTTTCCCCTATCTTAGATTCATTTAATGCTTTACGGGCTAATTCGTCTAGGAAAGAGGTTTGAGATTGTGATAATGTTTTTTGCCATTTAAGTTCATTCTCAATATCTTCGATTAACTGATGAGCCAGTTCGTCTTGTATCTCTTCTGGTAAATTTTGTGCTTTCTGAAAAGCCTCTGTTAATAGATAAGTCATTAATTTCAGTATTTATCTGGAAAAACGTCTCTAAATAAATGTTAGCTTAAGTTTTCGTTTACATGCCTTACAGCGGCAATAGGGGCGGGGGCGCGGGGCGGGGGCGCGGGGCGGGAGTGTGGGGAGTGCGGGGAGGGTGGGCAAATGCTGAGCCAATTCCCTATTTGATCTGGAATCATCGACCTTTGCCCACCCTACAAGAACTCTGTTCCCTGTTCCCTGTTCCCTGTTCCCTGTTCTCTATTCCCTGTTCCCTATTCCCTGTTCCCTGTTCCCTATTCCCTGTTCCCTATTCCCTGTTCCCTGTTCCCTGTTCTCTGTACCTCACCCAATGGAAAACCGCTATACAAGAACTCAAACCGTTTGAGCTTCATTAATATAAAAAGGATAAACCAGGTTAAACCTAGAATTAGTGACTCGCACGGTATAGGTAACAATTATTAACAACAATCCCTCTATTTCACTGTCCTCTATATTTATCTCCTCCACATCTATACGATGCTCATGGTTCAAAAGAGCATCAGAAATCGTGCCTCTTATTCCCGTAATTAACCCTTGAGTAATTTCCTCAAACAGAAACTGACTCAATTCGCAACCAAAGTCAGGCTGCATAATCCGTTCGGCTGGACGGGTTGACAGGATAATTTCCAAACTTTGGACAATATCCTCGTGATCAGAAACCATCTCCACCGTTCCTGTATCCCGGTTAAATGTCGGGGGAAAACTCCATCCTGTCCCTAAAAAAGAGCGGTTTTCTTCCATTTACCTATTGCCTCTTGCCTCTTGCCTCTTGCCTCTTGCCTATTACCTATTACCTATTACCTATTACCTATTACCCATTACCTATTGCCTCTTGTTCTAGTCAACCTTCCCCTTATCGGTCAATTTTTTTACTATGTTTTCATGTTCTGGTGATGTTAATCCCTGCTGTAAAATTGCTAATACTTGGCCTAAGTCTCCAGTTAGTAAAGCGTCTTGGGCTAACCATAAGCCAGGGAAGTAGTCACTACAGATAATGCCTTTATCATTCGGTTTTAGTTTTATATATTTTCCTTCCCTTAACCGAAACCAATCAAGTTCTCCGTCATAAACCCGCCAAACTAAATATTCTTGAACTTGATTACGTCGGTAAGCTTTTAATTTATCATTTAAATCAATAGAGGCCGTACTAGCTGCTATTTCTACGATTAATTCTGGCGCACCTTCTACATAGCCGTCTTCACTAATCCTTGATTGTCCATCTACCGTTAGTCTTAGTAAAGCATCCGGTTGAGGTTCATTGTCTGCATCTAGACGTACAGTCGCATTATCGCCCACTTCTACCCCTGGTGTAGCTGACCAATATGTACCCAACCAAGTCATAATACGAGCATGGGGATTAGCATGTTGGGTCATTCTTAAGGGTGATGCCATATAAACAACTCCTTCGATTAATTCCGCTTTTTTGACATTGGGCATCTGTGCATAACGCTGTTCAAATTCAACCTGAGTAAGTAGATCTCCACTTTCAAGGGGTGGAATTGGATTTTTTGGTTTTAATATGGTTTGAGACATGGTTGTTTTTAGCAGTAGGATTTGTAGGATTTGTAGGGTGCGTTAGCTTTTAGTGTAACGCACCAAAGTTCGTACAATGGTGCGTTACGCTATCGCTAACACACCCTACGGACTGTTGCCTCTTGCCTCTTGCCTCTTGCCTTTTGCCTCTTGTATCATTTCAGGATAATTACCCTTAATAAAAATCTCCCCCATCTCCCCATCTCCCCATCTCCCCATCTCCCCGCGCCCCCGCCCCACCCTTGCCTCAATTAATATCCACTCTCGAGCCTTTAATCTTGATATAGTTACCCTCCATCACAAGGTCCTTACTTGATTTTATCTTAATTCCTTGATTATCCATCGTGATTGTATTCCCATTTTCATCTTCCAATTTAATCCCTTTATCCTGCTCGGATAATTTAAAGGTATTGCCCTTGGATGTACTAATTTCGATTAACTTATTTTCATCATCAAATATAAGTTTTAGGGAGTTTTTGGTAACTATTCCTTTCTTATTATTTTCCTTGGTTACTGTCAAACCAGGCGGCAAAGCATTTTTACCACTATGCACCGCACCCAGAATTATCGCTTGTCTAGGGTCATCATTGATAAAACCGAGAATAACCTCATCCCCGGTTTCTGGTCTAAAAAAGATACCCCTTTGATTACCAGCCTCAACGGAAGCTAATCTTGCCCAAACAATACCATCTGTTTCAATTGAGGGGATTCTGACTTTTACCCTAAACTGTTTTTCTGGATCCGCTTCATACTTATCCACAATCCCAATTTGCAACCCATGAATAGCTGGAATCAATCCCGCCACTGGTGTATCAAAAATATCATTAGTTTGTTGATAAAACCAGCTAGCTGACAAGCCAAATTGTACATAGGTTTGCCAGCCTTGTCTACTAAATTGATGTCGAATAGCCGTTACTAAAGTTTTGCCATTGAAGCGCTTTCCTATTCCATCAATTTTTATCATATCTCCTGGTTTAATATCAGCAAATCCAGGTAAGTTGAAGCGACCTTTAAACAGTGACAGACGACTTTTTTGTAACTTGGCATCTGCCCAAGCTTTTACTTCCTGGTCATCTAAGGGAGCTAAACTGATTAATTGATAGTTATCTGCACCAATGGTTTTGGCTAATTCATCTCCTTTTAAATTACCCTGGGTGGTAGAAAACTCTTTCGCTTTTTGTGATTGTAATAATTTCTGTGTTTTGATATCCCAAGCTGTACTTTCTACCGACGCTTTCTGATCGCAAATATCAGCTTCCATTTCAAACTGGTAAATTTCATCTTTGCCATACTCAAAGGTATGTTTTAGTTTCCCCTTTAGTAAGGGCTCTTTAACCGTAATTTCGCCATCATCAACTAAAACCCACAGACCATTGACATCCGCACGAGATAAAATGAAATCCCAGTCAGTGCAGTAATATTGCACCATTTCCTTATGCTTTGGTTTAGTTACAGCAGTAGATTTGAATTTTAACCCCCCACCCCCAGTGTTGATGACTTTGCCGATAATATCCTTGTCTGTCATATCTCGAAACACAGCACTTTTTCGTTGGGTGGTTAGTTTGTATGCTGCATCTTTTAAATCAACAGTGAGCAGAGAACTATAGCGATCGGCTTGAACACAGTGTCTAACTATAATTCCCTTAAACACTGTTGCTTCCTTTTGTTTTTCCCCTTCATAGCGAAGCTTAATTTCAATTTCTTTGCCTGGTTTAAAAAACTCTGTATTGCTAATAGCAAATTCTTGGTCTGCCGCGTCACCATCTAATAAAATAATTTGAGCTATCGGGATTTTATTCACCTCTTTGATAATGTCAATCGACATGACATTATATTCAGAGTTCATTTTTTTACCTTTACTCAAAATTGTTGCTGTGACAACACCACTCATTATTTTTTACTTCTCTATTGGCGGTAAATTGATAGTTGTTCCGGTTTTTAACTTTCTGAAGTTATTGAGATTATTAGCACGGGCAAGCTGGATATAATAAGCCGATTCACCGTATATCTCTTGAGCCATCACAGGCAACTTATCTCCAGCTTTTATAGTTCTAGTATGGGTAAGATCGGGTGAGCTTTTCTTTTCTTGTGCAATTCGCTTGGAATCTTTTATATCCTCGATAAAAACTGTATCTAACTCAGCTCTTATCGGTTTTCCGCTACGGTTAAAAAGTGTATACTTAACATTAACAGATTGGAGACGGCAATCAAAAGTTAAGTTTCCCCATTCAATTCTGAGATATTTAGGCTCATGGATTTTTCCATCCATAAATGTTGTTAGCTTCAGAAAGCGGTCTACTTGCTTGTCAACATCTCTCGTCCCTAAAAGATTGCCAACTAATGAAGCTCCGGCAAACCCAAAACCTCCATCATCTGCTACCCCTGTGTCATCTAAAATTAACTTGAGGGACAATTCTTCGGGTTTGCTGAGAGTATATTTTGCTTCGCGTCCACTGGTATTAAGTCCCTGTTTTTTTTGATAAACATTCCCGTATTGTAAGGAATAGGATTCCGGATTAAACATGACTTCAAAGGTATCTTCTCCCTTTCCAGTCCGTTTTCCATCTTTATAAACACGAATCTTCAGCTTTTCTAATTTAAAAGGGTTTTTGATCATATAATGATTATTTGGGTGAAGTATAAATTATTCTTGGGTTTTAGGGAATAGGGAATCGGGAATCGGGAATCGGGAGCAGGGAATCGGGAATCGGGAATCGGGAATCGGGAATCGGGAATCGGGAACAGGGAATAGGCAAGAGGCAAGAGGCAAGAGGCAATAGGCAATAGGCAAGAGGTAAAAAAGAATGTGTACCTCATAGCTATGAGAAACGCTATCTCATGTTATTACCATTACCTTTAATATAGCAGTCGCCAGGGCAGTTAGGACATGACAAAAGTCTCAAACCTAAGTAAGCGCAAGAGTTTGACTCTCTTGGTGCGCATTCTGATGGTGATTAGAAATCACCAGGGTCGCACCGCTTCTGACTTCTGACTTCTGACTTCTGACTTCTGACTTCTGCTATAAAAATCTCCCCCATCTCCCCATCTCCCTATCTCCCCCTCTCCCCACCCTCCCCACAGTTCCTTACCTTATCTCTCTTTTTTCCGCTCCAGTATCTTCAGTACCTGGGCGACACAAGCAGCAATTATTTCACCTTTTTGTTCATAATTTTCTCCCATCTGGGGAGCTAAAGTATTATCATAACTATGTCCATTCTCACTATTTCCATGCTTAGGCTCACTATTATCCACAATGTTGGCACGAATAATTAATTCTTTGATTTCCACTGGCATAGCTAAATCCTCACACTTTGAAATCTCACATAGGCTAATTCCATCGTATCTATAACCACAGCATTGGCATTAGCATCTAGATCGGATGTTGACCATTTTACTGGATAAGCTCTCTTAAATAACCAACTAGAAACAGGAACAGTGTTTTCATCAAGCAACATGACTAAGACATTGCTGGGGGCAAATTTCATGGTACTCATAGCAACGTTAAACTCTACATTCAGAGGAGAGCCAATCACCATTCCTCTTTCTAAAACCAGATTATTATAGGTAACCTGATTAGGCAAACGATGTCTGAAAATATTTTCACCCCCTTCACGGATGTCCGTTGTGCTTATTTCCGCAGAAATTCCCGATACCTTTTGAAAGCGAATATCTAAGGGATTAGGCAGAATTCCAGCAATGAAAAAGACGACCATAAAATTAAATCCAACCGGGGGATTTTCCGTCAAAGTAAGTTCCGGAATCTGAATGGGGAAATTATCTGCCATAACTTACAGCGGTTTTCAATTCGGTGAAGTACAAATTATTGGGTTTTAGGGAACAGGGAGCAGGGAGCAGGGAGCAGGGAAGAGAGAAGAGGAACCCACCCCTAACCCCTCCCAGGAGGGGAACATAGGGAACAGGTCAAAAATATTGTGTACCTGATTAGGTTATAAACCGCTATAGACCTCTTGTAAAAATAGTTATTTGTCCGATAGTGTTATTCTCAATTCTTGATTCCCTGTTCCCTGTTCCCTGTTCCCTGTTCCCTGTTACCGACCATTGCCGGGAACTCTAATGATTATAATGGAGGGTTATTAACCTTGAGAGTATTAGCCATTAGTTCTAAACTTTCAATAGCAACTTCATTGCTAGTGGCATTAAATGACGGTGCATCTAATTTCTTAGGGAAAGCATTTATAACTTCCCAGGAGACAACTGCTTCACCTGACTCGTCTAACAAGTCAATCCTAAGATCTCGCTTTTCGACGGTATTAAGGTTAATCGTGCTAAACCATTCAAATAAATAGCTGTCTTTTCTGACAATTCCTTTCTGTAGGGTTAGGTTAATGGGAGTGTCCAATCCTGGCATGTACTTTGGCCCATCTTTATAACTCAGGCCATCTCGATAAGTAATCGTTTCAAATTCAATGCTTAATCCCGATACCTCTGAGAAAGCGTGGGAATCATCTCCATCGATGGTGACTCGGTAATAAAATACCGGAATTGGATAAGTATCTTTGATTTGTTGTACTGTGTCTGCCATGATTTATGTTTCCTTAATTACTTTAGGTTTAGTTTGACTGTTATAGCGGTTTGTAATTTGGTGAGGTACAGAGTTTCTGGTTTTAGGGAACAGCGGATCTGGGAACAGGGAAAAGATAAGAGGGAACAGGACAAAAATTTTGTGTACCTCATTAGACTAAAAACCGCTAGATAAGGTAAGCTATCAGCTTAAGCGCTACGCGCACGCTACGCGAACAGCTATCAGCTATCAGCTTAAGCGCTACGCGCACGCTACGCGAACAGCTATTGGCCTATGGCCACGCTACGGGAATGGCTCACGGCTGACCACTGACCGCTGACCACTGACCACTGACCACTGACCACTGACCACTGACCACTGACCACTGACCACTGACCACTGACCACTGACCGCTGAATGCTTACAATTTTGAATTTTGAATTTTGAATTTTGAATTCCCCCTATGCTTCCTGTAATTTATGGGAGAATTTCAGGATAATGAACTCAGCCGGACGGACTGCTGCCAGACCAATTTCCACAATCATCCGTCCTTCTAAAATGTCCTGTGCTCTCATGCTTTTACCCAGTCCGATATTAACAAAGAAAGCTTGTTCAGGAGTGCTACCAGCCAGGGCACCCTGTCGCCATAATCCCTCTAGATAACTTTCAATTAGGGACTTCACTTTCAGCCAGGTGATGGTGTTGTTAGACTCAAAGACCACAAATGCAGTGGCTTTCTGAATCGATTCTTCAATGAGATTGAACAGTCTGCGCACAGGGATATAGCGCCATTCATTGTCATTACCCGCTAAAGTCCTTGCTCCCCAAATTAAAGTTCCTTTTCCGGTAAAGCTACGAATAGCATTGATGGATTTACCGGCGGTGGGATCAACGTTAAGATTTTCCTGTTCCTCGTTGGTAATTTTTTCCGTAGGCGCAAGTACCGATGCCAAGCTGACATTAGCAGGTGCTTTCCAAACTCCCCTGTCCCGATCTACCCTGGCATATACCCCTGCTACAGCAGCACTTGGAGGTAATACGACTCGCTGTTTACCTAGTTCAGTCTTAACCTTGTTATACAAATCTGTTTTAGTAGTTTTGTAATACTCTAGAGGAGGAGGGGTAGTGAGAGGTTTTGCACTACCATCTGAATTTTCTGAATCTGATGATATATCGGCACTACCATCTGAATTTTCTGAATCTGATGATATATCGGCACTACCATCTCCGCTTTGCTTTATTTCAAAATTATTATCAGTGCTATTTCCAGCTTTCCATGTTTTCCATGCGTCGGTAATTTGTTTTACAGTTGCTGTGTTTCTTTTGAGTTTTATTGTTAGAGTCAAGTTACTGTCAATTTCAAAGTCTACATCTGTTGGCTGATTCTTGTCAAGAGTAATAGCTACTTTGGGTTCATCGTTCTCCGGACCGACATAAGTGACTAAAATACCATTAAGGTCTGTGTTGTACACCTTGGGATGTAGGGCTTCGAGAGGTGTTGGATTGACAACTGATGATATATCGTCACTACCATCTCCGTTTTGCTCTATATTGAAGGAATTACCATTGCTATTTTCAGGAATTTTTTTCCATTTTTTCCATTCGGCGATGATGTTTTTTCCTTTTGCACTGCTTGCATTGAGTTTTATTGTTAGAGTCTTAGTATTACGGTCGAGCGAAAAATCGATATTTTGTTTTTGATCTGTACCTGTACTAGTAGTAATAGCTACTTTAGGTTGATCTTCCTTATTCCCTGTATACGTGACTAGAATACCTTTAGGGTCTGTGGTGTATTCAAAGCGTATGTCTAGGACTGATACAGTTACAGAAACATCGGTGTAATAGTAGTTGAGTGATGTTTGGAGGTAGGGAGAATAAGCTGCGCCATATTTTAAATATGCTGTACCAATTCCATCTCGGAATTCATCAACTTTATCTTTCATAACGTCGAAGATTGCAAACCGATCTTTTAATTTATTGCATTGCATCAAAGCTTGTCCACAAAGATCGTAATAATCGGTTTCAGTACTTAAATTAGCGGCATCGGTAAGCATGATTAAAGTGGGTTCATCTTCTTTTTCTAAAGCTGATAAGCCTGCTCTAAAATCATTATTTTTTTTAGTTCCGTTGTAATTACCCACCGAAACAATGTAACAACTGCCCCCACCGTTATCAAAATACATCCGCAAGGCATAATACATTAAATACTTGAATTCAGGAGGTTCAATGCTAGCAATACCATCTCCGTTTGCTGTTACTACAAATTTACTTGCTTGAGCTTTGCCAAACAAAGTTTCATAGTCAAGCAGTGAACTAATTCGAGTGGGTGTATTGGTTAAATCTTCACTGCCTCGTTTAGCTTTCTCTGTGTAACCGATAAAAGCTGGAATCGCTGTAGATACCTCAGCGACTGAGGGGGGAAATGTAGAAATTTCCTCGACATAAACATTGGGAGTTTTATACGTTACCATGGTTCAATCCTTACGTTTCAATTTTTATAGGTATTTCAGGGCATTAATGACTTGAATTCCGTTCTGATTAGGGGGATTAGGTAAATGATCAATCCACACAGAGGGATCGCCAAGTTCAGTCTTTTTCTTTTTTAAAAGTTGAATATTTTTTATCCCAGCTTCCTGACAAGCAATTTCTGAGTCAGATTTAAAGAGATATTTTGGAAATTCAGGAACAGGAAATTGTTGGTTAAGGGCAGAAAATATTGGATCTGTTTTTTCAGCTTCGGCACTCGTAGATCTAGTAAATTGAATTTTTGGTTTCCTGGTCGGATCTTTATCTTCAATCAAGAATTCATCGCCATTAGTTAACTGATCTGTTACCAGGTAATAGCGCCAGTGTTGTTTTTTGGCTTGAAAGGTGATTTGATAGTCACTATATTTACTGCCCTGATTCGAATCTTTAAAAGATTTAGGCATAGAGGAGTTATTATAAATATAGACTATGCCAAAAAACGGCTGTCCCCTGGGTAATTTGTGATCAGACAATTTAAGTAGTAAGACAAATCGGTATAGTCGTTCTCTAATCAGCCGTAAAATAGTAATCAGCCTTAAAATAGCAAGTATCACTACTTCTTGATCACTACCAGGCAATCTAGTTCTAGTTCTTTCTAAGTCTGACACTCCAATTTTAGTATTCCTTTCATTACTAAACAGGTAAATAACATTATCAACGGGTTTCCATTCAAGATCTGTGAAATCTATAAAATCTTGATTTTTGATTTTCAATAGAAAAGTAAATCGCAAATTATCAGCAAGTTCTATCCAGGGTTTCTGTTCTGAATTTTCTGAATTTTCTGAATTTTCTGAATTTTCTGAATTTTCTGAATTTTCTGAATTTTCTGAATCTTCCGTAACTACTGGGGCAATGACCACTATTCCGTTAACTTTATTCTTAACAATCAGACGATGACCCCTAAGTATCCTGCTACATTCAGGTGTTGGTTCAACACTTAAGTCCGGGCAGACTTTATCCCGATAATAGTCGTGAAGAATACTCAATTCAAACAGTTGCTTATAAAGCATAATCTAGATGACCATTGTGTTTTAGTTTGTCGGCGATACTAGATTCTTGAACTACTAACTTCCCTCTCAGTTACATCAGAGCCAATTTCCAGCGTATCCCCATCGGCAAAGACAACCATTCTGACTTTATAAATGACTGAAGGCATATAAGACATGCCTAAACCAGACCAAACCTCTCTTTGTTCAGTAAAAGGCAAATTAACCAGTTCTATGGTCAACTTTTGGATCTCCGAACTGAGGGTTGGAGAGTTACGACAATCAAATAATCGATGACTTTGAAAGTATTTGATAATTAGGGATAAAAACTTTAAAGATTGCCGGTAATTAGTAAAATTAGCAGCATAGAGAACGTATAAATTGAGGTAAAGATTAGGGTTGTTTTGCTGGTTACCCCCCTGATTAGGCATCCTTTCATAGGCGGCACCAGAACGAAAGGTATAGTCTTCTTCTAAGTTGACTAATAAGGTAGTAATCGCATTCTCTTCTAAGGAAACTTCTTTCCCGTTGCGATCCTGAAGAAATAAGACCTCAAAAGCCTGACCCCCGGTTTTTACTCGGATGTAGCTGTTGAGTTGTTCCTTAAGAAACGAGAGAACATGATCCAACATAGGTAGTATCTATCCCGCCTAATAATTGGAGGATAATATTGACAAGAAGACTATGGAATAGGGCAATAGGTTTTCTATACTTATAACTGCCACCAAAATAACCCTAACATGAAAAACAACAAAAGAGAGAAAATCCCTAAAAATGAAATATATCGTAACATTTTTAGGAATATTCAACAATGAAATATATCGTAATATTTTTAGGAATATAGCGGTTTTTAATTGGGTGAGGTACAGAGTCCTTGGTTTTAGGGAACAGGGAACAGGGAACAGGGAACAGGGAAAAAATCCTGTGTACCTCATTAGGATAGAAACCGCTATATTCAACTCGGATCATTTTTCGTAAGCAGTCAGCAGTCAGCAGTCAGCAGTCAGCCGTTGGCCGTTGGCCACGCTACTTGAGGTGCTTATAGCGTTTCTTATAGCTATGAGGTACACAGGATTTTTGGCATTGCTGAGGGGCGGGATGAATAGGAGTGGGGTGGGCATCCTGCCCGCCTGGGAATTGTAACGGGCAAGATGCCCATTCCACCAAGATGCCCGTTCCACCATGATGCCCATTCCACTGCAAGATGCCCGTTCCCCCAACATGGCCGTTCCACCAACATGCCCGTTCCACCAACATGCCCGTTCCACCAACATGCCCGTTCCACGGCAACTGGAAATCAACGGTTAACATCACCTACGTTTCCTGAGCTGATGTTAACCGTTGAGCAGGTTTTGACTGCTGGGAATTTAAACTAACGGCAATATAGCAGTTCTCATATTCCCTACTCCCTACTCCCTACTCCCTGTTCCCGACTCCCGACTCCCAGATTGCTATAATGATTGATAGATTTGACGTTCTCGGTTAATAAAAATATCAGCTAATATCTGATAAGCTTCTGTCCAAGCTACTATCATTTCCTCTGTCGCCGCTTCATCCAACACATCCTTCATCGCTTGTAGTAAACTCTCTCCCACAATGGGATATTGTTCTGGTTTAACATTGGTTTTTACATGACGATGGGCAATCAACTCAACCATTGATTTTAAATCCTCCGGATTATCAATTTTGGTAGCATAACTATAGACTGCTGTAGCTAATTTTGCTGGTTGAGAACCATTAGCTTGAGCTGACATATCAAACTGTGCTTTTACCTCTGGATGGTTGTGAAACATGATTTCATACATCCGAGTAGTAATTTGCTTACCATGCTTTTTGAGGAGGGGGGCTGTGGACTTGATGATATCTATGGTTTCTTGGCTAACCTGATTCACCGGTAAGGGCTGTTCCGAGAGGGTTAGCAGAAATTTAAGATTTTCTTGGGCTTGTAACTTATGAGGTGCTTTAGCAGGTATAAAGATAAAGACTCCTGCTTCTAAGGTAATCTCTTTCTGGTCTAAGGTCAGAATTCCTTTCCCTTCAATTACCGTGATGGCCGCATTACGAGGTGAAGTATGCTCCTCAATTGCTGTACCTTTTGCCAAACAAAATAGGGTGTATTGGCAATTGTTATCCTTGAGCAAAACTTTGCTAATCATCCCTGTATGTGGATAGTCAGCTAATTTTTGTAGAGAAGTGCTAAACGATGTGTTTGCTTTAGCGATCGCATTAACCATTATCCTTTCCTCATCACAAATTTAGGAAGTTCTAAGATTTGGAAATATAGCGTTACGCGCAAGGCAAGAGGCAAGAGGCAAGAGGCAAAAGTTCACTAAAAGAGCGTTTCAGCTTGTATCAATGTCAAACACCTTAATGCGTAGTGCTATATCTCTGAACTCGTTGCTAGTTTTACTGTGACAGAAATAGTTAGGGCTGTCCTTGAGCTAGCTCATAAAGGAAGTAAAAGCAAAGGGAGTAGGGAGTAGGGAGTAGGGAAAGGGAGGGAAGTGTGGGGGGATGGGGAGATGGGGAGATGGGGAGATGGGGAGATGGGGAGATGGGGAAATGGGGAGTCAGATGAGGATATGCATCAAGACCATTAGAAAAAAAGTATTTAAAGATACCAAATTAATCTCAAACTAATTCTTCCCTCTCCTCCCTCTCCCCACACACACTCTTGTGCTCTCCCCTCTCTCCCCACACTACCCCCTCTCCCCACACTCTTCTCCCTGTTCCCTGTTCCCTGCTCCCTGTTCCCTGCTCCCTGCTCCCTGCTCCCTGCTCCCTACCGAATTGAGAAATACTATAACTATCAAACACTCTCAAAGGACTGGTAGGCATGGTCTCATCCATAGAACAATTAGCTCAAGTCTGGGTGCTGAAAGACCTAGAAACCTCAGCGCTAGAGAATCTTCAGCCTTATACCAAAGTACGGACTTATTTGCGGGATGAGATTGTGATCTACGAGGGCGATCGCCTCCCCTGCCAACTCTATGCCTTAATCAAGGGAACCCTGCAAATTAAAAAAACCGGGACGAGTGGTAAAGAAAGCCTTTTGCGCATCATCCCTGAGGGGGATATTTTTGCAGCTCCGGCAATTTTTGGTAATGGTATTGCTCCCGCAACAGTTATTTGTCAGGTGGACTCCCTAGTGCTAACCATAGAACGAGAGGCCCTGTTAGAGACTATTCGCCATACCCCAGAAGTGGCGTTGCGAATCCTGGAAGTCTTTAACCAACGCCTGCAACAAATTCATAACACCGTACATGGGCTAATTTCTGAAAGGGCAATTGTACGACTGGTGCGTCTACTGCAATACTATGCAACTCGCTATGGAACTCAGTCTGTTGCTCAGGGAGACTCCTTAAATGTCAACCTTCCGTACTATCAAATTGCTCGCAGTATAGGTATAACCTATGAAGAATGCGTGCGTTTGTTCAAAAAGATAAATTCGATCAATTCAGTGGTTACCTACAAGCGGGGAGGCAAAATTATTATCAATGACTGGCAGCAGTTAGATGCGTTCGCGAAGCGTAGCCCTTCGGGCTAATCGCGGACAACGAAGTAGGATGAATCAAGCGCTGAAAGTTTTGTTAATTATGAATCTTTCTGCTCAGTTTGTGACTCCTTAGCGTCTGATGTCGGATTATTCATCTCGTCTTTGAAGCCTCTGAGGGTTTTCCCTAGGGCGCTGCCGATTTCAGGAATTTTCTTCGGTCCAAAAATCACAACCGCCACAACGCCAATAATCATTACTTCCGGCCATCCTAAACCAAACATATCAATTTCCTCCAAACTCCTTTTAACCTAGAATTAACCTTGAACTGCTTGATAGCACTTAGCCCATCCTACTTCACAGCAAAGCCAAAAAATTGTCTAGCTAATCTACTCTATGGTTTTACTAGGCGCAGAATCAACCTAGCTCAATCTAGGTAGCCGACTCAATGTAGTCATTTTAGGGTGGGCATCCTGCCCACCCCACTCATATTCATCCCGCCCCTCAGCAATGCACCCCTAGTCCATGGTACTAGGAAGGAATTCCATGCGTTCGCGTAGCGTAGCCCTTCGGGCTAATCGCAAACAAAATCCTAGATCCAATCCCAGCAGTAACAAAGTTTTGTGTAGCGCTAAAGGATTGCCCATGGCAAGCTGATATCCTAAGCTTATCCGAAGTCCATACTTAGGATGTCTTGCTCCAATTGATGGTCACCGATAAGGTGAGAAGATAGAGGTCGTTGGATGAAGGAGGAAAGATAAAGTATAAAAATCTACCATTTGCAAAGGTTACAATCAATGCAATGGTTGATACTTCAAGTCTTGTATGCCTTTTATCTTTTGCCTACCCCTCTTGTTAAGGGGGATAATGGGGGGAGAACCCATCCAACCCTTTTGTCTGCAAGCCTGTTGCCTCAATGTTACCCATAGCCTTTAAGTGTTAAGGAATGTCAACCACTTCCACGCCATCCCTAAGAACCCAACAAAACCCTCTGTGCGCTAAGCTGGCGGACTGTATTGAATCGAACTGGCGGCGCTACTTCGACCTTTCGACCTATGATTTACCAGCCGAGTTAGGCTACGTGGAAGGACGGCTTGAGGGAGAGAAACTGACTATCGAAAACCATTGCTATCAAACACGTCAGTTTCGGAAAATGCACCTGGAATTGGCAAAAATAGGTGAGATGTTGGACATTTTACACTGTGTAATGTTTCCTCGTCCAGAGTATGCTTTGCCCATGTTTGGCTGTGATGTGGTGGCAGCTAGAGGACAAATCAGCGCTGCGATCGCAGACCTTTCTCCACTCCACCCTAAACGTACCTTACCAGAAGCCTATCACTGTTCTTTAGAGACCCTACCAAAACCTGAGTTTAAACAGCCCCGTGACTTACCACCTTGGGCGGACATTTTTTCAGAATTTTGCATTTTTGTGCGTCCCAATGGTCCAGAAGAAGAAGCACAGTTCCTGGCATGGGTGGATGATTTATTACAGATTCACTGTGCCCATGCTGCAAATGCCCTACCGGTCTCTAGAGAAAAGCAAGCAGAAATTATTGCAGGTCAACACTATTATTGCAGCAAGCAGCGGCAGAATGACAAAACCCGGCGGGTGCTTGAAAAAGCGTTTGGTGTTGAATGGGCAGAGAACTATATGACCTCCGTACTATTTGACTTGCCAGGATCTTGATACTTAATGAATGGTAAAGCTGATTAGTTTGCTGATTAGTTTAGGGATGGAGCAATGGATGATAGCGGTTATCATATTAATGAGGTACACAGGATTTTTTTCCTGTTACCTGTTACCTGTTACCTTTTCCCTGTTACCTGTTACCTGTTACCTTTTCCCTATTCCCTATTCCCTATTCCCTATTCCCTGTTACGTAAAATCCACAACTTGTATACCTCACCTATTTGAAAAATACTATAGTAAGGCACGATAATAATAAGTCGGCAAACTTTTTTAAGGGGATAGACTATGTTCACTAAACGTGACCTTCCCTCAGAGCAGGAACTGCTAAATGTGGCGAGACAGTACCCTGAGCTAGATATAGCATCAGTGTTTACTTGTCTGTCGTTCCTGAAAACTACCACTGAGATCTACGAAGCGATTGACACTCATTTGGGTCGCTACGAGTTATCAATCGGTAAGTTTACCGTACTCATGCTATTACACAAAGCTGGTGAGTTAGGGTTGACTCCTTCCGAATGTGCTCAACAGGCTGGTGTTACTCGTGGGACGATCACAGGTCTGCTCGATGGTCTCGAACGTCAAGGGTTAGTTAAACGCCAGCCCCACCCAGATGACCGACGGATGCTGATGGTTCAGCTGACCCCAAACGGTTGGCAGTTCTTGAAGGAAATGCTTCCCAACCACTTTAATCGGGTGACAGGTTTGATGGCTAACCTGACTGGCGCAGAAAAGAAAACCTTCGTTAAACTTTTAGCAAAGTTGCGAGCGGGAACCCCTGCTATGCACTCTGCTGAATTTCAGCTGACCCAGTAATGAGGGATTGCTCAAAAAATCTTTTACCGGTGCTCGTAATTGTATTTCCGTTATGATAAATTAAATAGTAAGGAGCCATATAATATGGCACAAAAGAGATAGTTATGGCTCATATAACCGACAGAAGTTGATTTAACGGGAGGAGTCATGGAGCCAAAGATTGGGATAAAAGATCAGGGATTATCAAAGCCCCTAAGTCGTTGGGTGATTGTACTGGCTAGTGTTGGGATTCTGGCAACTGTGGTCGCTAGCCGATATAGTTTGGAAATGGTCAGTGAGCGCCCGCCAGAACCAGTGCCATCCCCCAGTACAACCCCAGCTATCCGAGCTGTAACTGCTCTAGGACGTCTCGAACCTGAGGGGGAAGTTATTCAATTAGCTGCTCCAACAACTTTTCAAGCACCAAGGGTGGCTCAGTTACTCGTTAAGGAAGGGGAGAGAGTAGGTGCCAATCAATTGATTGCCATCATGGAAAATCGCGATCGCTTACAAGCGGATTTAGAACGAGCCAAAGCGGAGGTTAAAGTAAGCCGTGCGAACTTGGAGAAAGTCAAAGCCGGTGCTAAAAGTGGCACCATTGCTGCTCAGGAGGCTAAGATTAAACGACTAGAGGCAGAGTATCGGGGGCAGAAGGAGGCGCTACAAACTCGCATTGACCGTTTACAGACTCAGCTGCAAGAAACACAACAAGAGAAAGATGCCACAGTCAGGCGATTAGAGGCTCAGTTAAGGAATGTGCAAGCAGATTTTCAGCGCTATGAGCAGTTAGAACGAGACGGTGCGATCGCAATTTCCGAATTAGACAGCCGCCGCCTAAGCGTAGAAACCGCCCAAGAGAGCGTCAGTGAAGCCATAGCCAACCGCAGCCAAACTATAAGCACCCTCAGGGAAGAACTCAAAGAAGCTATTGTCAACCGCAACCAGACCCTAGCTGTGGTAGAAGCACAGATTAACGAAGCCAAAGCTACCCTCGAAGAGATAAAAGAAGTACGTCTAGTAGATATTAGACAGGCTGAAGCGGAGCTAGAAATGGCTATGGCACAAGTCAAGCAAGCCGAAGCAGAATTAAAATTTGCTTACGTCCATTCTCCACTAGATAGTCAAATTTTGAAAATTAACACTTATCCAGGAGAAACCATCGATCCAGAAAAGGGAATTGTGGAACTAGGGCAAACTGACCAAATGATGGTTGTTGCTGAAGTCTACGAAAGTGATATTGGTAAAGTCAAGCTAGGGCAGAAAGTAACTATTATTAGTGAAAGCAAGGCATTTGAAGGTAAACTCAATGGCACTGTAGTTAGAATTGGGCAACAAATTGACAAACAGGATGTTCTTGACACTGATCCAGCTGCTGACGTAGATGCCAGAGTTGTCGAAGTAGATATTCGTCTCAATCCAGAAGACAGCAAGACGGTTACTGATTTAACTAACTCTCAAGTCATCGTAAAAATAGTTACTACTTATTAGTCAATCGCTATCGCTCCAATTAAAAATTATCAATTCAAAATTAAAAACTAACCTATAAATTAATTCGTGGGCTTGTATCCGGTGGAAACACTTACAAAGTATAAGGCTATTCATTTTTAATTTTTAATTTTGAATTCAAAAATGGTCATTAACTAGTAACTATTAATAATGAAAATACCTTTAGCATGGTTACAATTGACCCATGAAAAAATGCGTTTGCTGGTGGCACTGGCAGGAATTGCTTTTGCCGATATTTTAATGTTTATGCAAATGGGTTTTCGGGATGCCCTGTTTGAAAGTAATGTGACACTACATAATAGCTTACAGGGTGACATTTTTTTGATTAGTCCCCAGTCCCAAGCAACAATCGCTATGAAAAGTTTTCCTAGTCGCAGGTTGTATCAAAGTATTGCATTTGATGGGGTCAAATCGATTCGTGGGATATATATGGACTTTGCCCTCTGGAAAAATCCTCAAACCCGTGAAACTCGTAGTGTGCTTGTGATTGGGTTTAATCCTACTGACAACGTATTCAATTTATCTGGAGTAACCAGCAATCTGGATACAATTAAAATGCCAGATGTCGTTTTGTTCGATGACAGCTCCAGACCTGAATATGGACCTATTGCGGAAGAGTTTAATCAGGGCAAAGAGATAACCACTGAAGTCAAAGAACGTCGCATTCGAGTAGGAGGCTTATTCACCCTAGGGGCTTCCTTTGCAGCAGATGGAAATGTGATCACCAGTGATTTAAACTTTTTCCGCCTTTTCCCTGACCGCCATAGAGGACTGATTGATATCGGTTTGATTGAATTAGAACCAGGGTTAGATGTGGAGATAGTTGTAGAGAAGATGAGGCGCGAACTTTCCAAGGATGTTCTAGTTTTATCCAAGGAAGAGTTTGTTAATTGGGAGAAAGCTTACTGGCAAAGCAGTACAGCTATTGGCTTTATTTTTACCCTCGGTAGCGCGATGGGATTTATCGTGGGTACAGTGATTGTTTATCAAATTCTATATACTGATGTCGCGGATCATTTGCCTGAGTATGCTACCCTTAAAGCCATGGGTTATAAAACCAGCTATCTATTGATTGTCGTTTTTCAAGAAGCTATAATTCTGGCAATTTTAGGTTATTTTCCTGGATATGGACTAGCCTTAGGGTTGTATAGTTTAACGAAAAATGCTACCAGTTTACCCATAGCCATGAGTCTAGCTAGGGCGGTAACAGTGTTGATTCTGACGATTATCATGTGTTGTATTTCCGGTGCGATCGCGATTGGGAAACTCCAAGCAGCCGATCCCGCTGATATTTTTTAAACTATTGCTAATAGCAAAGGGAACAGGGAATAGGGAAGAGGGAACAGGGAGTAGGGAGTAGGGAATATGGCATCAAAAATTATAACAATTCCTACACGGATCCCTATATAGTGCTTTTTACCCTAATGAAGTACAAAAAAAAAATTACCTCTTTCCTCTTCCGACTTTACTGCTCCCTGCTCCCTGCTCCTTGCTCCCTGCTCCCTGCTCCCTGCTCCCTGCTCCCTAAAAGCCAAAAACTTGTACTTTACTAGCTGAAAAACAGCTATATAATCAATAACTAATAACTAGCTAGGAACGAAAACTGTCATGGTGGACGAACCAGTTGTATCCATTAAGCATCTCAACCATTACTTTGGTAAGGGTTTTCTACGGAAACAGGTTTTGTTTGATATTGACCTAGACATCCACCAAGGAGAAATTGTGTTGATGACTGGTCCTTCGGGATCGGGTAAGACGACATTACTAACCCTAATCGGAGGATTGCGATCGCCTCAATCTGGTAGTCTCAAAATTCTAGGACAGCAACTCCTCGGAGCCAATAAACGTCATTTGATTGCAGTGCGGCGTCATATTGGCTATATTTTCCAGGCTCATAACTTACTCAAAAGTTTAACGGCTCGCCAAAATGTCCAAATGTCAGCAGAACTACATCCAGAACTTTCTACTAAAGATGCTATTACTAAATCAGTAGCTATATTAGAAGCAGTGGGGTTAGGTCAGTGGGTGAATTACTACCCAGATAAACTTTCTGGAGGACAAAAACAACGAGTCGCGATCGCTCGTGCTTTAGTGGGTAATCCCAAGATACTCTTAGCAGATGAACCAACAGCAGCACTAGACAGTAAATCCGGTCGTGAAGTGGTGGATTTAATGCAGCAGTTAGCTAAAGAACAAGGATGTACAATTTTACTGGTTACTCACGACAATCGAATTCTCGATATTGCTGACCGGATTGTTAATATGGAAGATGGGCGTCTTAATGGTATCAAAGCAGTTAATTAAGCTGTTCAGTATTTAGATTGGGATATCTAAATTACTCAAAAGAAACAGGGAACAGGGAACAGGGAACAGGTAATAACCAATTTAAATTAACATCAGCTTAAAAGAAACAGCTTACAAATATAAAATATAAAATTGTTAATGGAAAATCTAAACTAGAAATTAACAATTTTATAATGACTAAATTTAATTAATTGTTAATTTACTACTATAGCAATCCGTGTAGTAATTGTGATAATTTTTATTCCCTCTTCCCTACTCCCTACTCCCTACTCCCTACTCCCTTTGCTATATTAGCTGGACTAACTTTAGCACGATGCAGCAACTTATCACCAATGCGGTAGCCAGTGTAACGTACCCTAACCTGATCACCTGGTTGAGCAGTGCCTGACATGAGTTGGTGTTGTTGTGGATCGTAAGGGAGTTCGTCCCCCACAGATGCGATCGCATCCACACCCCATTTTTCTAGCAACTGTTCCACTGGCTTTACCAGAGGCAATAATCTCACAGCTGGTAACTGCTCATTCTGTTGTGCCGCATAAGCAGCAGTGGGCCATTGGACTAGCCAGGATTCTAGCACTTGTAAACTAGATTGCTGAAACTCCTGCATTAAAGTCTCGCGCTGCTGTTCCAACTGCTGTTCCAGACGCTGGTACTCCTGCTTTAATGTTGAGTCTTCCTGCTGTAACGTAGAAACAGAATCTGGCAAAAACAGAATCAGTAACTGATTCACCGACACCTGCAACGCTTGAGCAAGTTTCAGCAGCGTTTTTAGCTGCATCTGCGAGACCTGACCTTTCCGCAAACGCCTCAGTTGCAACTCGGAAACATCAGCCCTGAGACTGAGTTGCTTAAAACTAGGAATACCCACTTTTGCCATAAGTTGTCGCAACTGTTCACTGTAATTGGGATAGGAAGACTCGGTCATTTCCAGGCTGACTTATCAAGGATAAAGGATAACAGGAGAAGATGTATAAATCTGATCAACTCCAATAGAGTAATCATCATATCCCTGATTGTGATTCTTGGTAAGTGCGATCAGCTATCAGCTATCAGCCCTGGCCAAAGGCTGAGTGCTGACTGCTGACCAAATTAGATATTTGCTCAAAGTGCATTTACCCAGAAATCAGCGGTTACAATCTCACCATTACGCTTAAATTGACCCCACACTTTATATGTGCCTTTTTCAGGAAATTGGGTAGCAAAACGTATCGGTTCAGTAGTTTTACCTGGAAGTGCGTGAGCATGAATGTAATCAGATGCTGTTATAGATTCTGATTTTTTAACAATTACTAAATGACCAGCTTCTCCCAAATAAGGTTGTAAATCATTCACCGGATTATTATTAGCAGCATTCTTTAAGTTAAAGCTAATCATCACTTCCTCATTAGCCTGAACTTTGGGTTTATCAAAACTCAGCTCAACCTTGGTATTGCCAAAAACTTTAGTATTCTTAATTTCTATCTCAGTTATAGATGAACTAGTTCCTGGTGCTTTTACTTTGACTACCGAAACTCGCTCTGGTTTTCCGGTTGGTTTGTAATCGCTAAAAAGAGTATAATCACCAGGTTTAGGAAAATTAGCTTCAACTTCAAAGCGTCCATTTCCTTTATAATCAGGATGAATATGATCGTAAAAATCAAGATCATCACTGACTACAATTAAATGCATTATTTTTTCTTGGAAAACCTCAAAATCAGGAACAGCATTTCCCTCAGAGTCTTGAATCTCAATTACCAAATTATTTGGTTTATCTAAATTAATTGTTGAGGGAGTCGTTAGTATAGCTTTAGTATTTACAGATGGTTTATTTACGTGACCATGGCTACCATGGTGATGACCATGCTCATTGTGATTATGGTGACCATGGTGTTTATCTCCCTCAACAGATGCATCTCCAGATTGCCCTAGTGTTGAACAACTTTGAGCCAGCAATAAAGTAGAACTAACTAGTAATGCGCTAACCAAACGATTCATGATGTCTTTACCCACAAAAGTTATTCAATATTTATTGTTTAAAGGAAAAGCGACCGTTGATTTTTTTACCGTTAATGTCAGTTTGAATGACCACCTTATATTCCCCAGTAGCTTTCCCTGGTAAAAAAGCAGCGTAATGTTTACCAGCCTTATCATAGCTAAAATCTAGATTCTTTTGCTCACCATTTGGTAACTGGATTTGAGCCTTGACTTTGGCATTAGATACACTTTTGTGTTCCTCACCCTGTTGTAGGAAAAAGTCTAAGTGAATTCCCTGTTTTTCTACGATAGGTAACAACTCTAAATGATAAGAACCAGATTCAATTATTTGACCACCTTGGGAATAACCATCCCCATTAGTGTGGGAGTGATTGTGACCATCATTGGAAGAGTGAACTTCATTAGTTTTTGCAGTTGTCTCTGAGGAAGTAGTTTTATTAGTATCCTGTGTACTATTGCCGCAAGAGGCTAAAAACATCAATACCACACTAGAGAGAACAATTAAATTTGACTGCAACCACGAACTCATAGTTTGACTCCTTTAAAACTAATTTATTTTTTTGATAAGCACTAAAACTATTTACATTTAATAAAGCGGTTTTACTGACTATGAAGTAGACAATTTGTTTTTATGCTCCCTGCTCCCTGCTCCCTGCTCCCTGCTCCCTGTCACTATTGACCCACCACTGAACCACTTTTAAAAGATGAATTTAATTCTTCAGGTAAAATCCCTGGATTGATTGGTTTAGATATGAAAAAGCGACCAAACTGAGCATACAAAGCTGGTAATACCAATAAGGTTAAAGCTGTAGACGTAAACAACCCTCCCAAAACAACTATTGCCAATGGCTGTAAAATTTCTTTCCCTGCCCCCGTGCCAATTACGAGAGGAACCATCCCTAACGCTGAAGTCAAAGCCGTCATTAAAATTGCCACTAATCGTTCCGTTGAACCGTCCATAATTACTTGCTTTAAAGGCATTCCCTGAGCCAATTTATTGTTGTAATTATCTACCAGAAGTAAACCATTGCGGGTAGCAACACCAAAAAGAGTGATAAACCCTACCATGGAAGCAACAGAGAGAATACCACCACCGAGGGCAACGGAAAAAATTCCCCCAGTTAATGCTAGAGGCAGATTGAGCATAATCATTACTGTTGCTGAAATTGACTTGACAGCAAAGTACATTAAAACAGCAATCACAATCAGTGCCAGAGTACCGAATACTAGTAAATTTTGAGATGCTCGTTGTTCTGATTCAAACTGTCCTCCATATTGGATAAAGTAACCGGAAGGTAATTGTACTTTCTCCTTGACTTTGGCTTGAATCTCTTCAACTACACTACCTAAATCTCGATCAGCAACGTTAGCTGAGACCACAATCAGACGAGAAACATTTTCGCGGTTGATGGTGTTGGGTCCCTTACCATAACTAATCTGAGCAACTTGGGCAAGAGGAATCTTAGTACCCGTGGGAGTGTCAACTAGCAGGTTGCTAATGGTATTAAGATTATTGCGGTATTCGGCTTTCAACCATACTACTAAATCAAATAACTGTTGCTCTTCCAGTACTTGCGAGACAACTCTACCATTGAGAGCAGTTTCAACAATTTCTGAAAGCTGACCAACACTAAGACCATAACGAGCAGCAGCAGCGCGGTCAAACGTAATTTGCACCTGTTTAATCGGAATTTGGGGTTCAAGAATTAGATCCACCACACTAGGAATATCTTGCATGGCATCTCGAACTTGAGCACCAATAGTTCGTAATTCCGAAAGTTCCGGACCAAAAATTTTGACTGCGATCGCACTCCTAACTCCTGAGAGGACTTCATCCATGCGGTGGGAAATAAAACCACCAATACTAGGGGCTACCCCTGGTAACTTAGCAAATTCCTCACGGAGTTTCTCAATTGTTGCTTTTCGGTCTTTCATCCCCTCCTCTGAAATTTCCACATCCAAATGACCCAGAGTAACACTACCAGCATCAGCATCACCGGGAGCACGCCCTGAACGTAACTGCACTGACTCAAACCGGGGGTCATCTTTGAGAGCTAGTTCCATGGCTGAACCAGCCCGATTCGTCATTTCCAGAGAGACACCGGGATAGAGAGTGAAAGCATTCACAAGCGATCGCTCCTGAAACTCTGGTAAGAAGACTCGTCCTAGAGAGGTAAAAATAATTAGAGAAGCCACAAACCCTGCTACTGCTGTTAGCAAAACTAGACTGGGAGCATGAATAGAAAACCGAATTAATGGCTGATATAGTTTTTTGGAAAACCGCGCTACCCAAGTTTCTTCTTCTGGTAACTGTACAGTAGCAAGCAAGAAAGCACACAAAGCTGGACTCAGGGTCAGGGCTACAAATGTAGAGGCAAAAATGGACACTAGATAGGCTACTCCCATCGGTGCAAAGATACGACCTTCAACACCAGTAAGGGTGAAAATTGGTGCGAAGACTACAGCGATAATTACTGTAGAAAACAGCACACTTACTCGCACTTCCACTGAAGTGTTATAAACCACCTGTAAAGGGTTGAGAGGATTTCCTGCTTGCTGATTTTTCCGTAATCCCCGGTAGCAATTTTCCATGTCCACAATCGAGTCATCCACCACTGACCCAATTGCTACAGCTAATCCTCCCAGAGTCATGGTATTAATTCCCAAACCAAAGAGATTGAGTAGCATCATCCCAATCAGCAAAGACAGAGGAATAGCGCTTAGGGTAATAATGGCAGTGCGCCAGTTCATCAAGAACAGAAACAAAATAATAGAAACAATGATGATGCCATCCCGTAGGGCATTCCTGACATTTTTAATTGAGGCATCAATAAAATCGGATTGGCGGAACGTAACAGTAACCTTGACATTCTCCGGCAAACCCCCTTTAATTTCCTCCATGGCTGCTTCTACGGCTTTAGTAACAGTAGGAGTATCAGCGAGGGGCTGTTTGTTAACTAGCACCACAATCGCTTTTTTCCCATCCAAGCTACCATCACCCCGCTTCAAGGCAGCACCAATGCGGACATCGGCGATATCAGAAAGCAGCACTGGTGTGCCATTACGTGCCACTACCACCGATTGTTCTAAATCCTCGATTGACTCAACTCGTCCAATGCCTCGAATTAATAGTTCCTTGTCTGGACTAATCAGAAAGCCACCCGCCGCATTAGTATTTGCTGCTGCTGCTGCTTCCGTAACTTCTGCTAAGGAAACATCAAAAGCGGTTAACTTGGCAGGGTCAACCAGTACCTGATACTGACGCACATCTCCCCCATAGGCAATTACCTGAGTTACCCCCGCTACTGCCAATAATTGGTTGGTAATATCTCGGTCAACCAATCGACGCACAGCCATTAGGTCAATTTTAGAGGGGACATCTGGCGTCTCTACATCTTCGTCAATGGTAAAAGCGTAGGAAAGAATGGTACCAATGGGCGAGGAAAGGGGAGAAATTTGCGGTGATTCTACTCCTTCCGGTAATCTGGCAGCAGCTTGTTGTAACCGTTCAGTTACTAACTGGCGAGCTTGATAGATATTAGTATCCCATTTAAAAATAACTTTTACTACGGAAATGCCCACTCCCGAAGACGAGCGTACTGTAGTCAATCCAGGAATGCCATTGATCGCGCTTTCGACAGGCATTGTGACTAAAGATTCCACTTCTTCTGGAGCCAATCCCGGCGCTTCCGTTTGAATTTCAACTTGGGGAGGAGCAAAATTCGGAAATACATCTAAGGGCATTTGGGAAATAATCCGAAATCCCCAAAGTGTGACGATGATAGCGCCAATTACAACTAGCCAGCGTCGAGTAATAGACCACTTAAGGATCGAGTTGAGCATTTTGGTCTTACCTACAGCCTTGCTGATTATTGCTTGTTTACGAAACTATTAGAAATCGCCGAATCTAAATAGCCATCCCCATTGCTCTGACCATTTCCTTTTACACCAGCAGTGGCATGATAGCTATTATTGGTCAGTTCATCTGAAATTTCTATAGGTGCTGGTCTTGATTGTGAAGCAGTGCGCTGTCCCAGCATAAAAGCACCAGCTGTAATTACCCCTCCTACAGGCAAAACCCACCACCAGGGTAGGCTAGCAACATTAACGTTAGTCGATTTTGCCTCATGATTATGTTCTTCTTGCTCATGTTCATGGTGATCAGCTTTAGAGCCACCCCTTAAGGATTGGGCGTACAACATCACCCCCCCTTCAGCCACAATCTGGTCACCTTCAAATAAACCATTCTTGACTTCTACGAAATCCCCAAAAGTTGAACCAAGAGCAAGTTCTACAGGTTCATAGAAGTTCTGACCATTTTCTACATAAACCAGTTGTTTACCATTAGCATCCACCAAAGCATCTTGAGGAATCGCTAAAGTAGCTACATTTGTTTTATCAGTAAAAATCTTTAATTGAGCAAACATTCCTGGTTTTAGTTGCCCTCCAGGATTATCCAACCTTACCCTCACTGGCACTACTCGTGTCTGACCTGCAACTATCGGGTCGATTTGGCTAACTTGACCTGTAAAAGTCTGATTAGGCAGACTAGAAACTTCTAATCTGACCTTTTGGCCTATTTTTACCTTGTATAAGTCTTTTTCATAAATATTAGCAGTTGCCCAGACTTGATTATTGTTAACAATCGTCATCAGTTGCCCACCTGCGTCTTCAAAGGATTCACCCAAGCTTACTTGCCACTGCGCTACTGTACCGGAAATTGGAGCAAGCACCGTTACCTTTCCTTGCTCATTAGCAGAATTACTAAGTTGTTGCAGTCGGGTTTTGTAGGTAGTATCGCTCAGTTGAACCCGAGATTTGGCAGCCTTAACCGCTGTTTGAGCCCGTTTTAGTTCCGCTTCTGCTTCCAGAACTTCCCGACGGCTAAATGCTCTTTTCAGTAAGGTTTTAGCCTCTGCTAGCTTAGTTTTCGACTCTAGCATCTGACGTCGAGCCAGAGCACCTTCGATTGCTAATGCTAGGTCTTTATCGTACTCTTCTTGGGCTACTGCTAGCTGAGTTTCAGCTTCATCGATTTCAGCAGCAGCAATTTGACGCTGACGTTCTAAATTTTCCCTAGCTAGTTCGAGATTTGCCTCAGCTTCTCCCAATGTTGCCTTAGCTTCAGTCAGTCTGTCGAGAGACTCAACCCGCAATTCAATTAACTCCAAGCTAGAGATGACAGCAACCGCTTGACCTTTTTTGACCCTCTGACCTGGTTTGACCAAAAGTTTAGCAACTGTACCGGGAATCGGCGCTGTTACTTGCGCCTGTTGGTTGGGCTGGGTTTCAATTTGCCCGGTGGTTTTAATACCAATATCCAAAAACTGCCTAGAGACGGATTGGAGTTTAATCCCAATTTGACTAGCGGTTGTCGCATCTACCTTAATTCCTTCCGGATTGCTCGTGGCTTCGGTTCCGCTTTGGAACTCATTGCCATGCCCGGCATGGGCGAAAACAGCAACTGGTGCGATCGCTATCAGCAGCAAAAAGGTAAACGTTGAAGCCAGGATTGTTTCTGTCTTGTGCATAATGGATCAGTGCTTTTTATGCTCAGCAGAGGGTGCAAGTAGTCACCATAGCCTCCACCCAGACACCTAAGATGTCAGGATGGTCATTTGCTGTCGTCTTGATTAAGTATCACAAGCAAATATGAAATCAGGATGAAATGTTAGGTATCAATGAAATTATTTTTTTTAGGACTTTGGTAAGCCTTCAGCTTCTGAGAGTAGGAAATTGGGCGTTGCTGAATTAAGGAATGAATGCGCGATCACCTGGTTTTGTTAAAGCCCCCTAAATCCCCCAAATTTGGGGGACTTTGATAGTTTTGTTCCCCCCATAATTGGGGGGCTAGGGGGGCGAAACCATACCCAAAATCAGCAACGCCGGAAATTGATTTTTTGATATTTGTTAATGGCTGTCACAATTTCATTTTGATTACATATATTTATATCAATCTATGTTTTATAATTAGGATTGACATACATTAGCTATAGGTTCGTGCAGCTTTAAGCTAATTTATCCAAGGAAAGTTAGGCGTTGCCCCGCTTTCTTTCCCGCATATCGCTACTATAGACAAAGTATCCAGCGGGAAAAGACAGATGAGAGTACTGCTAGTTGAAGATGAGCCAGACTTGGGTGCTGCAATTAAGCGAGCGTTAAATATAGAGAAGTACGTGGTGGACTTGGTTGTTAACGGCACTGACGCTTGGGGTTATTTAAACAACCACGAAACCCAATATACCCTAGCTATCTTCGACTGGTTGCTGCCAGGGCTATCGGGACTAGAGTTACTGCGTCAGTTACGCTATCGTAATAATCCCTTACCTATTTTGATGCTAACGGCAAAAGACCGCTTGGAAGATAGAGTGATGGGTTTGGATACGGGAGCCGATGACTATTTAGTGAAACCGTTCCGAATGGCAGAGTTGCTAGCAAGAGTTAGAGCCTTGCACCGGCGAACACCCCTACTCCAGCCCCAACAACTCCAGGTGGGTGAGCTTATTTTAGACTATGGTAACCGAACGGTTCATCGTCTTGCTGCTAACGGTGAGAAACTCGACATTCCACTCACGAATAAAGAATTCCAGCTCTTAGAGTATTTCATGAAGCATCCGAATCAGGTGATGACCACCAACCAAATTCGCAATCAACTTTGGGAAGTGAATGCAGAACCGATTAGTAACGTAGTGGCAGCTCAAATGCGCCTGCTACGTCGAAAACTTGAATCAATCAACTCCAGCATTCCGATTGAAACTGTGCATGGTTTGGGGTATCGTCTCAATTTGAAAAAATAATGAATCAGAATAGGCTATTTAACCAGACTCGTGGGAAATTAGCACTTTCCTATGCCATCGTCATGGGGTTTATTTTGAGCCTGTTGGGATTTGGTGTTTACAGAGCGATCGTTCATACCCATTTAGTCACTTCAGACCGGGAGTTAAAATCCGTTGCGGGGACACTCCATGATAGTCTGGAATGGAAGCTCAAGGAACCTGGACAGGTAGAGCCGATAATTGGGGAACTTTTACCGAATCTGTGTATCGTTGGAGTTAACTGTTCTAAACCACTGGTGAGTTCCCAGCGCCACATCCTCAGTGCTCTTAGCCAAGGTCACTACTACATCCGCCTATTTGATACCTCAGGACGTTTAATTGCCGTTGCAGGAAGTTACCCAGAGGGATTACCCCAGGTGTTTAATCAAGCACCTTGGCAAACCATTTCCGATGGTAAGGGCAACTCCTATCACCAAATTTCTCTATCGCTACATACTCAAGATCAGCGGGATTGGGGGTATTTGCAGGTGGGGCACTCTCTCCAATACCTCAACAACTACCTCAATACGGTAAAATTAATCTTGGGATTAGGTCTGCCAATGGCAATTATCTTAGTGGGCAGTGGCAGTTGGTGGTTAGCAGGGTTGGCGATGCAACCTATTTACCAATCCTACAGACAGATTCAACAGTTTACCGCCGATGCTGCCCACGAGCTACGGACACCGATAGCTGCAACACTGGCAACGGTTGAGTCGGCACTTTTGATGCCCAGCTTGGATCAACAAGAAGCACGAAACATTCTGGAAATTGTTGAACGTCAAAATCAGCGGCTGAGTCAGTTAGTTGCGGATTTGTTGTTGTTGTCTCGCTTAGATAGACAACCGGCATCTGTGGGTAACCAGACATGCTGTCTCAATGACCTAGTTAGCGATTTAGTTGAGGAATTAGCAGCCTTGGCAATCGCTGCCGAGATTACGTTGACATCTTCGGTGCGAGTGCAAACTCCTCTGGAGGTTGTGGGTCATTCTGAGCAGCTTTATCGCTTAGTTTCTAATTTAATTATTAATGGTATCCAATACACCCCTGTGGGTGGTAAAGTAACTGTTATTTTAGACAAGAGCGACCAACAGGCGGTGATCCAGGTAGAAGATACGGGGATTGGTATTGCCCCAGAAGACCAAGGGCGAATTTTTGATCGCTTTTATCGAGTCAATAGCGATCGCTCTCGTCACACAGGAGGTTCCGGATTAGGGCTGGCAATTGCTTATGCGATCGCTCAAGCCCACCACGGTAGCTTACAAGTATACAGCGAACGAGGTGTTGGTAGTAGGTTTACTCTTCGATTACCCAAGGCAGTTACTTCGTGTGATCAGGAACACTTTAGCGCTCAAGTTTTTTTTCAGTCCAATTCCTAAGTATTGATGGGCTTAGCTAAAGTTATGAAGTATGAAAGAGAAAGGAACAAAGATAAATAGTTAGGGATGAATACATATAGAGCAAAACATACCAGTTGTTGAACAACCGATAAATTGAACTATTTCATCCTTCATATTGGGAGCATGTCAATTTTGTTAATCCCTGATTCAGATCCCCCGTTTCCCTTAAAAAAGGGAGACTTTTGAATCTAATTCCCCCCTTTTTTAAGGGGGGCTAGGGGGGATCTATGTACATAATTACAAGCTTATTTTAAAATACTGCGCAGCATCCAAGCCGTTTTCTCATGTATGCTCATCCGTTGGGTCAACAGGTCAGCTGTAGACTCATCGTTAGCACGTTCAGCGGCTGGGAAAACAGACCGTGCAGTTCTTACCACTGCCTCATTGGCTTCCACTAGCAAGCGCACCATTTCCTCAGCCTCCGGAACATCGCTGGTTTCTGGAATGGAGGATAATTGCGCATATTGACTGTAGCTGCCAGGAGCAGGATAGCCTAGGGTACGAATCCGCTCTGCTACCGCATCCACTGCTAAAGCCAACTCATTGTACTGTTGCTCAAACATCAGGTGTAGGGAGTTGAACATTGGTCCAGTAACATTCCAGTGGAAGGCATGGGTCTTCAGGTATAGGGTATAAGTGTCCGCTAGCAGACGAGACAATCCCTCAGCAATCTCTTTGCGGTCTTGTTCATCAATACCAATATTGACAGGTACAATCGTTGCCATAGTACTCTCCTAAAGGTTCCTCGTAAAAACTAGTGGTCACGGTCAGCTTTAAACACCTTAACTTTAAGCAATTCTGGTTTCCTTGGGAATTAACCCAAGGTATGAACTTATTTTTGTTCCAAAATTGCTAATTTTCACGCTAAATGCCGTTTTAATACGGAACGAGGAGCGCGACGAACGCGGCACTTAATGGTTTTTTTTCCTAAACGCTGGTGTGCTTCGTAACGGTGGCAACCGGAAAAACCATAGTATTGCCCATCTACTTCTAACACATCAATGGGTTCGCGCAAACCCTCTTTAGCAATTGATTCCATTAGTGCCGCCACCTTGTTTGGATCATTTTGTCGTGGTAGGGGACGGCGGATTTGCTCTAGGGGAATTTCTTTGATATCTACCATAGTGCTAGTAATTTTTTAATTTAGTTTTGATGGTAATAGGGTTGGGGGTTAGGGGTTAGGGCTTGGGTTAAGGGTTTTAGTACCTAATGTAAGTGTGCCTAATCTAAGCATTGCTAATCCCTAATACCAGGATTCCCGTAGGGACGAGGTTCGGGTAGAATAGGAAAAATTAACCAAGGGCTCATGAATCAAGCCACTTTTAATCCTAATGAGATTACTGTGCCCAATGGCTGCTTCTTTGGCTTGCCCTATTCGGTTGAAGAGGCATCAATCGTGTTTCTGCCTGTTCCTTGGGACGTGACCACATCTTACCGAGAGGGCGCAGCAAACGGTCCCCAAGGGATAATACAAGCTTCCGTACAGTTAGATTGGTACGACTTTGATGTACCCCAAGCTTGGCAAACAAGTTGTGGAACTATACCGATTAACTCAGCTATCCAAGACCAAAATAGTGCCATGAGGTTGATAGCTAAAGAGATTATTCAGTATTTAGAAGCTGGTGGCAATGTGGATGATAATGCGATCGCAAAACAGTTAGCCATCGTTAATACTGCCTGTGCTGCTCTCTATAACTGGGTTTACACTCAAGCACTGGAACTGCTGCAGCAAGGCAAGCTGGTTGGCATAGTCGGTGGCGATCACAGTGTTCCTCTTGGGTTAATGAAAGCCCTAACACAGCAACACCAGGAATACGGCATTTTACAAATTGATGCCCATGCCGATCTCCGGCAAGCCTATGAAGGGTTTACTTATTCCCATGCCTCGATCATGTACAATGCCCTGACCCTACCTCAGATTAATCGTTTAGTTCAGGTTGGCATCCGAGATGTTTGTGAAGAGGAAATGGCAATGGCAAAGAGCGATCGCCGGATTGTAGTGTTTGATGACTGGCAGCTCAAAGCTAACGCTTACGAAGGTATAACCTGGGCAGCCCAGTGCCAGGAAATTATTGCTAATTTACCTAATAAAGTTTATATTAGCTTTGACATTGACGGATTGAATCCCACCTATTGTCCCCATACAGGTACTCCTGTGCCAGGAGGATTGGAATTTAACGAGGCAATTTATTTAGTGCGATCGCTAGTCCAAGCTGGCAAAACTATTATTGGTTTTGATCTGTGCGAAGTTGCTCCCGGAGACTCTGGAGATCAGTGGGATGGCAATGTTGGGGCTAGAATTTTGTACAAGCTTGCCTGTTTAACTAGGTATAGGAATACTTTATAGCAGTTATCAATTGGGTCAGGTAAAAAGTTCTAGGTTTTAGGGAGTAGGGAGTAGGGAGTAGGGAGTAGTGATGCATCGCTCTTTCCTAAAGTTCCCTGTTCCGAGATCCGCTGTTCCCATAAATCCTAATTCACCTGACTGCTGTAGCTTGGGTAGCCAAATGTGCCTCTTGCAACTGCTCCAGTAAGGTTTTCCGTTGGTCATAGAGGCGTTTTAGAGGACGAGGCGCTACCTTAGCTAGGCAGTAAGCTGTCAGTAGGGGCATAGCAATAGTCGAGTCGCAATAAACCACTACTGTTTCTGATAACTTTTGTGGATCAAGCTTGCACCAAGAGACCGCCTCCGATGGAGTTGCTCCTGACAAACCCCCTGTGTCTGGGCGGGCATCAGTTACCTGAAGAAAGTAATCATGCCCCTTCTCATCAATACCCAAGACTTCTTGAAGATACGGTTCCGTCTGCAACATGAAATTTTTCGGCGAGCCACCTCCCAAGATCCAAATCCCACTGGCTCCCCCATTGTTTTTAGCTGCCAGCACAATTGCTGCGGTTTCATTCACATCCAAGGACACATCAATGACTGGTCCGGTGCCCTGCAACCCTAGCGCTGCTAAATTCATCCCAATCGAACTATCTCCAGGACTGGAGGTATAGATAGGGACTCCTAACCGATAAGCTGCCGCCAGCAGGGATTGGTTTTCCAGTGCCAATGTCTGCTCCCGTGCAGCAATGTACTTACCGCAGAGGTAGTGAAACTCTGCCGTTCCCATTTGATCCTTAAACTCAGGCTGTTCAATGATCTGACGAAAGAACTTATCCGTTGATAGCAGCACGTCATAATCGAAGAAAATGTCATAGATCCGGACAACTCCTTCTTTCTGCAATACCACATCACTAATATCGTGCCGCCCTTGATGGAGTTCCAATCCGATGCCAAAGTGAGCGTCGTGGTAGAGATTGGCTCCCGTAGATACTATCCAATCGACAAACCCTGCCTCCATCAATGGGATAACTGCGGCCATTCCTAAGCCTGCGGGGGTTAATGCTCCTGTCAAACTTAAACCCACCGTTACGTTGGGCTGCAACATCCGCTCTACCAATAATTGGCAGCCTTCTCGTAATCGACCGGAATTGTAGGCTAGAAACGTCTGGTCGATCAACTCTGTGATTGGGATTCCTGCCGTAATCGGACCCGGAGCGATTTTACGCCCTTGCAAAAAGCGATTTTCTTTGGTGGGCATGTTAGTCAAATCACTCGATAAAACTTGCACTTCACGACGGTTCTAACTTAAAGATAAACATTGTTTATTGTCAAGGTTCATGGTTCAGGATTCATGGCAAAGATTACCTTAGCGCTTGTCTGTGCCATCAATCATATATCCATCGCTTTGGCTGTAGGGAGTACAATGAAATGCTTTTCTTCAGCAGAACTTACCGAAAACTGAGCACCAAACCCTATAAGTTGTAGGAAACCCAACAATTCGAGTTACTGGGTAACTCCTGAGCTTAGGAACTCAAATAGGTATAACTCCTCAAACTCCGCTCATAATTTTGCAGCAGCCGTTGAGATTCTGCCAAAGTAATTCGGTTCTGTTGCAACGCCTGTTCTGTGAGGCGGCGCATACCTTCCACCAAATCTTCAGCATCATACTGCACATAACCCAAAACTTCCGTGATTGTATCTCCCTTAACCACGTGTTCAATTTCATACCCTCTGGGGCTTAATTTGATGTGAACTGCATTACTATCACCAAAAAGATTGTGTAAATTCCCCATAATCTCTTGGTAGGCACCGACTAGGAAGAAACCCAAATAGTAGGGTTCTTTGGATTTGGGATTTGGGATTTGGGATTTGGAATTGGAAATTCTCTCTGGCTCCTCGGCTTTGCGCAAAGGATGTAGTTCCAGCAACGATTTAACATCCCGCAGGTCAATAAATTGGTCAATCTTACCATCACTATCGCAGGTAAGGTCAGCCAGGATAGCCCTTTGGGTTGGTTCTTCATCCAACCGATGAATGGGCATAATCGGAAATAGCTGGTTAATTCCCCAGCAATCTGGCACTGATTGGAAGACTGATAGGTTGACATAGTAAATTGATGCCATGATCGTTTCCAGGTCTGCTAGATCATCGGGAACATAGTCTTGTGTCCTGATAATTTCCCGAATCTTCTGACAGCACGCCCAATAAAGCTGCTCGGCTTTAGCCCGCTGAGTAATGCTCAGATAGCCTAAACTAAACAGGCTTTTTGCTTCTTGGTTAAGCTCGATGGCATCATGATAGGCTTCCTGGTAGTTCTCAAGGTCGATAGTACAGTAAGTTTCCCAAAGATTCCGAATAATTAGATGGTCTTGTTCCGTTGTCAGTGGAGGGGATTGAGATTCGACATCACTGGTACTCAAAACATCAAAGATCAGGACTGATTGATGGGATGCGATCGCACGACCACTTTCACTAATCAGTGTTGGTGCTGGAATTTGATGTTCCTCACAAGCATCCTTCACCGCAGCCACAATGTCATTAGCATAGTTCTGCATGTTGTAGTTTTTGGAGGCATGGAAGTTCGTTTTCGAGCCATCGTAATCCACTGCCAAGCCACCACCTACATCTAGATACTGCATATTCACCCCTAATCCCTTCAGCTCAGCATAAATTTGGCTGGCTTCGCGAATAGCATCTTTAATTACGCTAATGGCAGAGATTTGAGAGCCGATGTGGAAGTGCAACAGCTGCAATGACTCAAGCATCCCAGCCTCCCGTAGCTGGTCAATGGCTTGGAGTATTTCTGGAATTTTCAGACCAAATTTAGCTTTATCTCCTACAGAGTTTCCCCAACGACCCATGCTTTGTGTACTCAGTTTGGCTCGCACCCCCAGCACTGGTGTGATGCTTCCTAACGAAGCCGCCACCTCAATGATTAGCTGCACTTCCTCTAGCTGTTCTAGGACAATTATCGGATTATGTCCCAATCGCCTAGCTAAAAGCGCAGTTTCAAGATATTCCCGGTCTTTGTAGCCGTTACAAATAATTAGGGAATCCGGAGTGAGCAATGTTGCTAGAGCAATCATCAATTCAGGTTTAGAACCGACTTCTAAACCAAATTGATAAGGTTGACCAAAATACACGACATCCTCTACCACATGTCGATGCTGGTTGCATTTAACTGGAAACACTCCCTGGTAACGACCAGGGTATTTGTAGCGACTAATGGCTTGGGCAAAACAGGCGTTTAATTGCTCTATCTGGTCTGCCAAAATATCTGAAAAATGGATTAGTAATGGTAGTCCCAAGTTGCGCTGCTTCAGGGATTCTACCAGTTCCAACAAATCCAACGAGCCGCCCCCATTGCCTTTAGGGGACACCATGATATGACCAGCAGTGTTAATGGCAAAGTAGGGTTCTCCCCAGCCTTGGATCTGATAAAGCTCCTCACTTTTCTCAATTGTCCAAGATTGAGAGGTCTTGTGATCTTGGTTATGGTTTTGGTTATGCTTAGGGATTGGAGAACAGGATGAGTCTATCAACTTAACACCATAATCTGTAGGATTTTGAGTCGAGATCTCAGTAGTAGTCTCATTAGTACTCTCAGGGGTTAAATACTCTTGAAACTGGGATTTACGCTGTAGTGTCACCAATAACCTCCTTAAAGACATTGGTCGAACTGACTAGCCATGCTAAAATGCCGTCAGCGTGTTTTTTAACTAATCGTGAGCGTCGATGTCTAAACCATCTGGTCATCAGGCTCAAAAGCAAGATTATTTCCAGTCCATCCAAACGCTAATATACAATCATCAGATTGCTGTTTGGGTTGGGCTTTGGGTTGTTATGGTCTTAGCCGGTAGCATAGCAACTATGGGTCTGATTGATCCTGGACCGATTGAAGAAGAAGCCAATAATCCACAACCAGCTCTGGCCCAACTGCGGGCATCAGCGGCAAAAGAGGCTGTGCCACTGTCTTTGTTTGGTGTTGTTGCTATAGGCTGCGCCAGCGGTTGCTTATTGCTTACTCAGGCTCTAAAATTTTCAAGCCGGAAAACGAAACCGAAAAGACCGATAACATCTAGTGTCAGCAGTAGAAGGCGACGCCGTAATTCTAGACGCCGTAAGGCGACTCGCAAACAACAACCAGTCAAATCAGTACCATTATTACCACCATCACAAAACAGTAGCGATGACCAACAGACCGAGGTAACGGTTTTGCCACCAGAGCCTACTGATCAGACCAATGCTCAAGACGAGACTCTTGCCAACATGATGGATATGCGTAAGCGCCGCTCTCT
The DNA here is from genome assembly GCF_010672065.1 of Moorena sp. SIO4A1. Classification (NCBI taxonomy): domain Bacteria; kingdom Bacillati; phylum Cyanobacteriota; class Cyanophyceae; order Coleofasciculales; family Coleofasciculaceae; genus Moorena; species Moorena sp. SIO4A1. The sequence goes on from NZ_JAAHHX010000004.1 coordinate 50,471, forward strand.
GTCTTCCTTGATGCGGGATCAGTAATCAGCCGAGGCTAGTGGTGATTTAATTTGCCCTTAATTTGCCCTTTGTTCACTCTTGACGGTTGACGCAAAACCCGTCAATTGTTAGAAGTTCTAACCTCTAACAGGGATTGCCAATCTTTAATCGCTTGCTGTGACCAAAGCCAGTTCTTGCTCAAGGCATCAGGTTGGAAGTTAATCGGATCGTTGGTGAGCACATGTTGCCGTAGCTTGAGGGATTGTTGGGACAAACTCGCCCGCTTAGCTCCGTTTTGTTCTTGAGCCGATTTCCACGACCCTAGCGCTAAGCCAGCATAGGTATTCAATTTTTGGGAATTGCTGGATTTTCCAGATCCAACTGTTGTAGATTTATTGTTGCTACTCCTGTACAGTGCATCATACCAAGCTTGGTTAGCTCGCTCGTATTTGCCTTCAGCGTAATAGGCAAACCCTAGGGCATTACGGTAAGTCCAAGAGTCAGGTTCTTGTTTGACTGCTCTTTGCCAATAACGTCTGACATCATCAAGACTGTATTCATCGGAGCGGGTCTGGATCGACTGCCATGCCAGACGACCTCTTAAGAAACTCACCATTGACTGATTCAATTGTTCTGAGGGAACTTCCTGAAGGGCAGCAGAAGCATCGGGTAATGCACCCCGGTCTAGCAATGCCGTTACAGCTTCGGTTCCTCGAATAATATTACCCTTACTGAATGCTTCAATTGCGATCGCTGTGACGATGTTGGTTTTAGCATTTGTCAAAGTTGGGTAATCACCAGGTGTCTCCGAACCTGGTGGTAATTGTGTCCCTACCTCAGAACCAGGAGGGTTCTGGAAAAACCAAACGCCCAAAAGTACTAAGGCAAGAGTTCCCGTTGCTCCTAGTCCGATCCACAATGGTGAACCTGGTAACCTTGAACCCTTCTGTTTAGGATTAGTGACCTTTTTAGCCTCAACTTCTGCCGTAGTATCCTCAGGCTTTGGAGCTAATTGGGTTGAACCATCGCTAGACAAAGCCGCTGTCAGGGTTGCGGCTGAAGCTTTCCTAGGAGCAGGGAGTTGGCTTGGGGTATGGACTGGTAAGTTCTTCTGAGCAGTGTCTGAGTAAGGGTTTTCGGATAACCCCTCTAAATTCGATGCTGCTATTTTTGATTCCCCACCCTGAGCCTCTGTATTCAGCTGATCCAGCAATCCCTTAATGAAAGCAGCGGGATCGTCTGCTTCTAGTTCATGGGATTCTAAACCCTGTGGTACACCAGTGATACTTTCATGGTCATACTCAGCTTCTCCCCTAGAGACAAGAGCTGACTCTTCCTCAAATTCTGAGAATGTGGTATGATCAGATTCTGTTGGTGGCGTAAAAAACCCCTCTTCTGGGTCTAACCCGACAGAGGTCTCATCAGGATCGGGCAGGGTAAATATTTGAGTTCGGTCATAACTCTGGTCATCATTGGTCAGGAAACCATCAAATTCCGGATGCAGATAGAGAACAGGTAATGCCCAATAAAGCTGGTTCGAGCCATAAGCAGAAATCAGTCCTTGTCTAGCTCGCGAGAGGCTTAGGTCAATGGGATAACCCTGGTTGATGTTACGGTATAATAGTCTGGTTAGGGTCAGGGCTACCTCATCGGGGATGCGCTCTGCCATGGCTAGAACCCCAGGAATACCCCGCTTAACCAGTGCTTGGGCGAGATTTTGATCGTTACCGTTTTCCTGGCTATCTGAAACAGCTGTATGAGCACCACGACAGGAGTTGAATACAGCCAGCTGGACACCATTATTAACTAACAATCCCGCTAGATCATCACCCCTTACGGTCTCTGTCAAACCAGTTTTTTTACTAACCAGGTAAACATCACCACCTGATTCCCCTAGGTTAGAGTGACCAGCATAGTGGAAGACTTGATATTTTCCTTGTTCCAGGGCTTGGGTTAACTGTTCCCGTCCTGGCTGTTCCAGAATGGTCAGATGAATCGCTGGGGGTCCATTGGGTGAACGATGGCGGAGTTCTTCTTTGAGGTGAGATGCTTCTTGTAAGAGTTCTAAACTTTCTTGATCACTTGGACCGGCGATCACCATCAAAATTTTCAGAGGTTGATTCGGTGGAGACAAAGGCTTCGGAACTGGTCTAATCAAGCCTTTGGTCATCTGGTAGCGGGAGAAAGCCACATCAGTTCCTGTAGCTAGGGGACGATCCCCAGCATGGAGGACTTCCCAAGGTAGGCGGGGTAATTCTGTACCTTTCAATCCCAGACGCAGCCGCAAAACCGACCGTTGATTTTGAGCGATCGCTTGCGCCATCATCCAGCTATCGCGCAAGCTTCCTTTAAATAGGGCATTGTATAGCTCTTGACCCAAGGCAACTAAGTTTAAAGAGGATTGAGAGTACGGTTCTCCCCAAGATGGCATGGCAAAACTGCCATCCACCCCAGCTGCCCTACCCTGCAGGACACTAAATAGGGGGTCATTCATCAGTTGCTTGGCCTGGGTTAACCATTCTTCTACCGGCCAACTGACTTGTTCTTCTGCCAATGAGACTCCCGGTGCCACTCGTTCGATGCGCACCAGATAATCATCATGTTTTCCTAAGGGGGTTACGGAGATATGGAATTCCTGTGCCACTGTTGCCCAATTTTGCTCAATTTCAAGGGATCAATTTTGCTCATAGTGACGAGCTTTGGCTGAAGGTTTAAAAATTCTTGAATATTTGTTTACTATTTGCTTATTGAGGAGTATTCCTTTAGGGGAAAATTCTTGTTGGCTCATGGTATTGATGCCGTTTTTTATTTAAGGTTTCCAAGGCATACTCTGTTAATTGTTTTGAATCAGAAAATTTCCTAATTCCAGCATTTGGGTGCCACTTTACCCAGATTTTTCCGGATTGCTATCACCAATCTCGGAAAAGTGAAATGGTAGATGCACCCTGATTGACACCCCCGGTTCACTTTGGTGAGCTGGGGATTTTTTTTCACTGGGTGGTAAGGTGTTACCCACTCTATCTAGCCATCTCTATAGATTTAGTTTGCTTGCTCCTTTTCCTCTAAACACCAACTGATTAAGCGATGCAGAGGTGCGACCCGTGGCGAATTTAATTACGGGTCAAGGGCACCTAAGCGGTCTTGGGGAGGCAGAGGTGCGACCCGTGGCGAATTTAATTCGACGACTGTAAACGCACCTAAGCGGTCTTGGGGGTTCCCCCCACTCGCTATTGCCGTGGTTTCCCCCATGAGCGACTGCATCAAGACACAGTCTTAAGCACTTAAAACAGGTGAAATTGCTTTGGCAACCAGCTAATTTCCCCTTTGGTAATTGGTACTCATACCCAGCAGTGGATGTACTGAATCAGTAAGGTTTCCAGGAGAAAGGATTAGGGTTAGGTTGATCGATACTTATGATAAGCGTGTTACCAACTAGCTTAACATCTGAAATTTTCCCCAAGATACTCCTTTGGGGTTTCATCACTGTCTGCAGAGCATTTTAGTCAGCCTGACCCTCAACTTTGCTAATTCAGGTCAACAGTGGCTAATCCTTGGTATTAAGCAGTTTGTCAGTCTTAGGGAGAAGCTCTAGGTGTATTGTTTGAGCTTTATTATGGTTTTTGTAAAGATTTTGACAAGACTCGGTAATTACCGAGTCTTGGGATTTCACCCCATCGGTAGATGATTTTTGACCATAGCTTTTAGGGAGCTAGGGTCGATGGGTGATGGGGTGATCGGGAAATAGGGAGATCCGGAGCATCTTAACTTGTCAAGACTAATGCACAAACCCCCTTATCGACGATAATTACAGGGATTTCAGCCTTTAATTTATAACTAGAAAGCGGGCTTTAAGGGTCTTGATGGGTAAGTCCTGATGTCAGCTATCAGCCGTCAGCTGACGGCTGATAGCTGATAGCTGAATACTTACGTCCTGATTGTCTTCCTTTAAGAGATAAGATCCTCAATCAAGTAACTCAAAAGACTTGATCTCCAAAACCGGACCAATCATCGCAAAGGTCATCACATCCTCTCGCACCTCTCCTGTAACCGTGACCTTCAGTCCCGATTGCTTTAACTGTGCGGGAGTGTCCTTGAGTTCGTAGGTTTCCCCTGAGTCAGAAACCAGTGCCCAGGCTCCTGACCCGATGTCTTTGCGCTCAATCACGCCTGTGATGCTGATCGTCATGCTGATTGTTTCTCCCCTTGAACGGCTAAATAAGCTAGTCCAAAACAGAGCAAGGCATTGGCAATCAGGAACACCCGAGACAAAACCCCGCCTCCAAGCCAGATTAGCTCAGGTGAAACCACAGCACTCACAGCTAGGCAACTGGCCACACCGAGAGCTGAACCAACTGCTAACCACTTCCATTGCGGATGTCCTAACAGTAGGGCGATTAATATAAATGGAATCACAACACTGGCAAATAGAGGGTTGAGAAAACTGCTGCTGCCAATAGCGCTACCCAATTCTGGAATCGAACTGCCCATGACTCGGAAGGGCCATTGGGGTAAGTCAAATATATACAAACCTTTCAGGAAGAATAATCCTGAACTCCCGGCTACTAAGCCAGTGGCCAGGGACCAACTCCAAGTAAAGGGAAAATAATTGCGCAAGAACCAGGCCAGCAGGTAGGAACCTAGTACCATAGCAATCTTCGGCCACAGGGCGATCACACCACCGTCAATCCAAAAGCGAGGATTGAGATAGCCGTTATCCCGTAACCAGCGGAAGAAGTCTTGGAAGGTAATTTGTCCTTTCAGAGCCAGTTTAACCGCAGCACCAGCATCCAATTGTCCAGCACCATAGTGGTTTAGGGGGTCATCTTCTATAGCTCGGGTGGACTGCTTGAGTACATTCAATACATCAGCAGGGTCTTGAATCCCAGTAGCTTTGATTAAAGCTGCCACACCAGCTACGTGAGGCGATGCCATACTGGTGCCTTGGAAGCCAGCAAATACAGGGCTGCCTGTGTCTCCATCAATCGTCTCTTGCAAAATCTTACCATTTTCACTGCCACCAGGGGCTGAGATATCTACCCCAGCACCAAAGTTAGAGTAGGGAGCTTTCAGACCTGCGGAATCAAGGGCAGAAACACCAATAACATGGGGATAGCGGGCAGGATAAGCGGCAGCATTTTGGTTAGAGTTACCAGCAGCAGCCACTAGGACAACACCTTTGTAATAGGCATAGTCGATTGCCTCTGCCATCAGATTGCTTTCACCAGCCCCCCCTAAACTCATATTGATCACATCTGCCCCATGATCAGCGGCAAAGCGAATCGCTTCTGCAATATCAGCCACTGTACCACCACCATTAGCTGCCAATACCTTCAGGGGCATCAGGGTAGCTTCGTAAGCAACTCCGGCAACACCGTAACCATTGTTGGTAGATTGGGCAATGGTACCAGCTACGTGAGTACCGTGACCTTGATCATCCCATGCTTCAATCCGGTCATTGACAAAGTCGTAGCCTTCAACAAATTCAGTATCTTTCAAATCCGGGACTGCGCTGACCCCGGTGTCAATCACTGCTACTGTTACGCCACTACCCTTGGTGTCATCCCAGGCAGATTCTACATTAATGCTGCGCAGGTTCCACTGCTTGCCATAGTCAGGGTCATTGGGAACCTCGAAAGCACTATAGGTATAGTTCGGTTCAATATATTCTGTTGCTTGGGATAGTCCTGATTGTTTCAGGGTATTCAGCAGTTGTTTATCTCCCTTTAGGATATATATGTGATCTGCTGCTGAAAATTCACTATTGAGTTGGGGATTAACCTCGTATTCTTTTGCGATCGCTTGCAATTGCTCATTAAGTTGAGCAGCTGGTATATCTTCCCGGAAGTCGATCACAATCGACTCAAAATTCCCCTGATTTGCCAATCCTTTAAAGTTAAACAGGGCAAAACCCAGCCCTACTACAAACAGACACAGTATCAAAAATTTTCTCATGGCAATCTGTCGCTGGTTTGCGAGTCTTTAATCACCACGATAGCTTATATAGCAAAGGGAGTAGGGAGTAGGGAGTAGGGAGTAGGGAGTAGGGAGTAGGGAGTAGGGAATATGGCATCAAAAATTATCACAATTGATTTAGGTACCCTATACCAATTTTCAAAAATTGCTAGCTATTAATTCTTGATCAAGGGTGAAGGAGATAATAGGCAACAGGCAAGAGGCACCCACCCCTAACCCCTCCCAGGAGGGGAAGGCAAGAGGCAAGAGGGAAAAAATCCTGTTTAGCTCCTGATTATGACAAGCGCTATAGAAATTGACCCTGTTGTCACCTGCTCAGGTTGTTGGATTTTGAAGGTGAGGGGGATTTTGTGTCTTGGTTATATCAAAATTGACTCAAGTCAGCACCTTTAAGGAAATAAAGAGCTATTTGAGGATTGAGATGGGATTGTACAGATAAAGATTAATGCGATCGCAAAACATGGGTTCGCTCAAGCAGGGGACAAGAAGGGGAAAAAGAAGACCGGGTGTCGCGGGTGGGGTTTAGGGGGTATGGTCAACCAGTGAACCAAGGCTGAGGGGGCGACAAGTCAGCTATTATCCCTATAACTTATCTACAAAATCCTGATTACTTTAATTCTTTAGCCCTACCTGCCCCTGTTTTATTCACCCAAATTGAATTAAAGTTTTTCAGCATAATGTCAGTAGCATTGATCTTTTTATTGGTTCCGATCGGTTCAAACGTTGCGTTGACATCTGGATAAACAAAGAAAGGAATCGAAATCCGACTCCTGGAGAGTGTATGAATCACTTCGTGGGGAGTACTCACAAACAAACCATTTGTCCAAAGTTGCAACATATCCCCCAAATTAATCACAAAAGCATCTTCTAAACAGACCGCATCAATCCAGGCATTTTTAGTATAAACCCGCAGGGAAGGAGTGGGAAAATATTCTTGGATTAACACAGTGAAAATACCGTTGTCTGTATGTTTTCCTGCCACACCACTTTCCGAGGGGTAGTAAATAGTTCGATGGATCAGGATTGGATCATCAAAATAAGGCTCAAACCAATCCGGGTCAAGGTTCAAAGCAACAGCCAGTGCCCTAAGAAGGTGGGGAACAATTTTAGTCATAATTTCCCCTTGAAGCTGATAGTGGGATGCCGCAAAACTAGGGGCTACAGTATCATCAGGAATCAAGCTGGGGCCAGTAAACGGCTTGTCTGAAGGTGGATGTTCGATTGCCTTGGTCAAAAAGTTCCTTGGGATCAGGACCAACATCCTCATGGAGGGTTTCGCCATAAAGGGGGACGTAGCCCCTAGACGTGTTGGGATAAACGGTTTGTTTATCCTGTCCGTAGTCTTCTTTAATGTCCTTTGGCAACTGGAAAAAGTTACGAGAGCTGTCGATGGTTTGTTGAACTAAATCGGCATAAATGCCATGATCTTTCAAATAGAAAAACCCATGCTCTAAGCAGATTTTGTAGAGGCGTTTGTGTTCTTCGTTGCCTGAGTGAGTTTTAAGCATTGAGGTATTTGAATTTTGTTAATTAGATAAATTAATAAAAAAAATATCTATCTTTTTTTATTAATTTATATTAAATACAAAGGCGCTGTTCGTAGAGCTTTTGGTAGTAAGGCAAACAAAACTCATAAGCTTGCTTTAAATGTTCATGGTCTTCAATTTTGGCATAATCTTTTTTTTCTCGTTCTTTAAATCCTTGACTAGATTGAGTATAATCATGCCATCCACCTTCCCATTGATTGATTTCAGGTTGAGGCTTAGCTTTCCATGCTAGAGCTTCTTTAATAAAAGAGATACCCACAGCCTCACAATAAGCCTTCACCGTTGCTTCAGGTTTTTGGACTAAATCATCTGAATCTATTAATATTGGAACTTTTCCATTCATTTCATTCAATGTTTCAAACAGCCTATTTAGTTCAGCATATCCAGTTTCTTCTAAGGTAAAATCAGGCCAATTTTTAAAAAGTGACGGCAGAGATTTTTCTGGATTTCTTATTAAAAAAGTATTCTCAAAATTAGACAAAAACTCCGGGTTAGCTATATGGGTAACATAGTAGCCCATGTCTTTAATAAAAACGGGCTTATTTTCAGTTTCTTGCTTTAACTTTGCTAAGATTGAATTAAAACTATTTTCAGGATTTAACTCCGCTTCTGGATAACGGGTAGTGTTACGACGCTCTTGACTGTAGTAAAAAGATAACCCAAAAGGTTCGTCATGTACTGAAAAATCCCCTCTTTCTCGCATCATACGCTCAAATGCAGTAGACGTTGATCGTGGCAATGCCCACAGAGCTAATATTTTATCCATTGTCGTTAATTCACGTATTATTATTTTATGCTTTGGATGAAAGCGCCAATAATTGGGTCACATTCATCCTTCTTTATTATCTATATTTTAAAGCTTAATCCTTACTTACTTGATTAATTTGCAAAGATACTCCTACAATATCTTCTAACAGTTTAACCACAGACATTTCTCCTTTGTCGTGACCATATTTTGCCTGGGCAGACTGAAAAATACTTCTAGCTTGATTTCCCATCATTAAAGGTATATTGTATTGTTGAGCAAGTTCATCAATAAGCCGCAAATCTTTGACACACAGTTTAAGAGTAAAGGATGGATCATAATGTCCTGCAAAGATAGATGGAATATCATGCTGTGCAACCCAACTGTTGCCAGCACTTGCTTTAATCATTTCCGATAAATTAGTAAGTGGAATACCAGCTTTTTCTCCAATAACAAGTGCTTCTCCGATTGCACAAGCATTGATAAACCAGAGCATATTAGTAATTAGCTTAGTTATATTTCCCGTTCCTAAACCTCCTGCATAAAAAATTTGTTCTGCCATGGGTTCAAGAATAGGCTTTGCTTGTTCAAATACCTCAAGCTCACCACCAACGAAAAAGATTAATTCTCCTCTTTCTGCCCCATCTACTGCATTGGTTACGGGTGCCTCCAGTACCTTAACCCCCACAGAAATAGCTTCTTCTGCAATTCGTTGGAATGAGGTGGGAGAATTGGTCGTACAATCAATCCAAGTTGAATTGGGACTTAAACTTTTTAATAGTCCTTTCTCACCCAAAAGAACGCTTTCCACTGCTGCAGGATTGGGTAACATTGTAATCACTGCATCTGTTTGACGAGCAACGACTTCTGGTGATTCTGCCCATTTTGCTCCTTTTTTTATCAGGTTTTCTGCTGATGCCGGACGTAAATCATGGACAACCACAGAAAAACCTGCTTCAAGTAAATTTCGTGCCATGGGATTTCCCATGTTACCAACACCTATAAAGCCTATTTTATTCATGTTTTTTTATGTCCAAACAAAAAAAATTTATTTTTGATATTCTAATTATAAGCTGATGTGCATTTAAATTGGTTATTACCTGTTTCCTGTGATTATTAATTGAGGTATCCCAATCTAAATGCTGAACAGCTTAAGCCTGCTTAGATGACTTTCTTATAGACATGATATTGCTTACAGGGACTTATATATTGAAACTCAAAACCACATTCATGCAATAATATTTGAGCCATTGATTCTGGCAAGAGCTGATATTTACAAGTTTGCTTTGCCAAGAGCATTTTATTTCGATGAAAACTATAGTGTTTATCAAACTTATCATAAGGAAGTGGGAATATTTTTTGACTATAAGTTATTTCATCGGGTAAACTTTATTCATAATCCTGATGAACACCTTGAACACTAAAAATTAAGCTTCCTTGATTGTTCAAGTGATTTGCTACATTATGGAAACTATTGATAATATTTTGTATTTTTGGTAAATGGCTACAAAAAATATAGTCTTTTTCATGGTTGTCAATAAAATACCAAATTCCTCCATTGGAAAAAGCTGCATCAAACTTTTTGCACAAATCCATGGTTAATACATTTTCATGGCGTAAATCAATGTTTTTTGGCAGGCGTTTTTGTGCTTGGATTAACATACTTTCAGTGAAATCAATTCCCACAAAATCAATTTCAGGCAATTTTTCAATTAATTTTTCAGCGACTAATCCGGTTCCGACGCCTAATTCCAGAACAGAATTACATGATTTTAATATGTGAGCTATAGAATCGGTTTGAGCTTCGTAATCATAATAACCTGCTGTCATCAAAAGATCGTAATATTCGCTAATGCCAGTATATTGATTGACTTGTTCTTTCAACATTTTTTTCCTTAGTTTTTCAGTTTCACTAATCAGCAATTTACATTCGGGTATATTAACAATTTGTCAACTTTGGGGATGACTATTCATACACCGCGATTGCTTCACCCAAAACATCAAGTATCTGCTCTACACCCAATTTCAGAGCTTCTTTTCCATAGGTTTTACCCCCTTGACTGCGGGCACCACTTGTAGCTGTGTCAACAGTTAACATATCATGGTATAATCAAGTCGCTCGCAAAAACATTCGATTTCCAGATTGGGGAAATTCAAAAACTTACCATCGTGCTTGGGTAACAAATCCAAATAGGCAGCAATGTAATCCGGGCCACAATAGTCTTCATTCTCCACATCTTGGTCATAAGCCCTTGACCATTGATCGTAGTATTGCTTAAGATGGTCAGCCTTTCCAGAGAGCTTGTGGACTTCCTTAGTCGCATCAAAACTATTAACTGTCTTGGCACTTTTGGGTTCAGTAATGGTTGTCTTCAAAATAAATACCTCTTGTTGTTGACAACTTTTGACATCTCTGATGTCTAGAGGGCTAGAAAGTAGTTATCAGCCCAACTCCTATCAAGAGAAACCTCTAGTGGGACTTAAACAAAAATCAACCCCAAATGAAGCCTAAACTGGCTTTATAAGCAGCAAACACCTGCCGATTGTGAGTCACCCATATGTGCTTTGCACACGCTACGCGAACAAAGAAACGAAAAGACATAGCTGTACGAAAAGCCTCCAAGGCTTCTGTAAAAGTATTCATTCGCGTAGCGTGGCCTTTGGCCAAGGTTTGGAACGCCCATCGCCTTCGTAATCCCCCAGTTAACTTATGCCAAAGAATAAAAGTGTAGGCACAAAATACTAGTATCAAATGGCGAACTAGACTTATTTTATCCCTGACTTGGTATTCTTTCAACCCTAGCCAACCCTTTGCTTCCCGATAAAATACTTCCACCCAATTTCTTTGAGAGTAGGTCATTACTCCCCACTGTTTTGTTACTTTATCTGAATCAACATTGGTGCTCAAATAATCAATGTCTGTTGCTTCTTCCCAAGAACTAGCATTCATTACGATAGCCATTGTCCTTTCTCCTTCTAGACCAGATATCTGAGCCTTCACTGTTGCCACCCAAACGGTTTTCGATTTATCGTTCGTTGAGTTCAACTTCCTCAAACTCCTCTTTGGATAGGCTTTTTGCTAATTCGTCTATACGTATTTCTATCTCAATATTTAACTCATTTTTTATAATTAATTTCCGTTCGCGTAGCGTGCGCCTTTGGCGCATTTTTTGCCACTCCTCCTAAATACTTTAGATTCCTTTCTTCCAGTTTCTTCAGAAGCGATGCAGCGCGGTCTTGGGGGTTTCCCCCATGAGCGACTGCATCAAGACAAGGTTGTGTTATTGCCATACCCCGCATCAATTAGGACGATTCCCGGACGATATCCTCGGGCTAAACTCCGGTCAATTAACTCTATCCCTAAATCGGGCTTCTTCTTAAATTCTTCATCTTTATTTCCATTGGGTAAGGAAGTCGCGTGTTGATACAACTAATGGTCTAATGGTAAGCTTTTTTTGCCATCGTAAAGATGGGTTGTTACTAAGACTATTCCATTGTCTGTCTTTCCGATTTCTCCGATATATTGCCTTCCCACTCCGAAGCGTCAAGTTACCACTTTTTCGCGAGTCCTGAGTCGTCCAAAATCAATGCAAATCCCCGACTGATCCGAGGAAAGAGAACATTTGTTCATCAACTCTAAACGGCGTTCATTGATTTGACTCCCTGACCAAGGGGCATCGGTTAAGAAATGGTGTAATCGGTTATAAACTACTCCAATCGCGTTATCAGCCATCTGTGTCAGGTTTTTCCTCTCACTTTCCCCTAATAATCCCCCAATGAGCGTGTCTAAACCCGGTTTTTTGAGCCTTCGTTTTGAAGCAATCATCGAAACGCTTGCACCATTTTTCTTTAGCTCGGGGGCATCGCAGAGGGGCTAGTTTCTCTCATGGGGGCAATTTCGACGTGAAACGTTCTTCTATCATACATTATACCCTAATTTTTGTCTTTTTATCGTTTAAGTCCCACTAAGGCGATCATGTTGGGTTTCATTGTTCAACCCAACCTACCGGCTTCGCCACCTATGCTGCTGCGCTTACCATTAAGGCTTTAGCAAACCCTAAAAGCCCAGTAGTGAGCACCTTCTTCAGCAATGTAAGGGCCGTCAATAATGGAGCTGACAAGCTTGGCCTTGTTTTCAGCTTGGAGTTGATCGCAAACCTCTTGAAAATCTGTGCTGTCGTAATAACTTTTACGAGTACTCACAACCACTAATCCCCCCGGCTTAGTAAAGCGAATCATTTCTTCGAGGGCTGTGGGAGGCACATGACCGAGAGTGAAAACGCCACAACTAATAGCAGCATCATAGCGATTATTCGGGTAGGCTTTGATGGGTTTAGTCATATCGCATCCCCCGGTTAAATTGCGATAAGCCTGGGTTTTTTCAGCTTCTTCAACCATGCCATGGGACAAATCAAACCCATCAACATTTTGATAGCCTTTGCGACGTAACGCCATACCGACAAGGCCTGTCCCACAGCCTGCATCTAAAATTTCGATTTCCGGATTCCGTAAATTCAAAAACTTGCCATCCTGCTTGGGTAACAAATCCAAATAGGCAGCAATGTAATCCGGACCACAATAGTCTTCATTCTCAACATCTTGGTCATAGGCCCTTGACCATTGATCGTAGTATTGCTTGATATCTTCAGCCTTTCCAGAAAGCTTGTGGGCTTCCTTGATCGCATCAAAACTATTAACTGCCTTGGCACTTTTGGGTTCAGCAATGGTTGTCTTCAAAATAAATACCTCTTGTTGTTGACAACTTTTGACATCTCTGATGTCTAGAGGGCTAGAAAGTAGTTATCAGCCCAACTCCTATCAAGAGAAACCTCTAGTGCGGAAGAGTTGGAAAAATTTTAGTCATCATCGGGTGATAAACCCCATGACAACATTGTTTTCCAAAGTCGAACTCCTTTATTTTGGCTAGGGATGGTTGATCAGGATAATCGGAATCATCGTGATCAGAGACCGGACTGGGAGCACAGCTCCACCAGACAACTTCCTTTAAGAGGTCTCTCGTTAAGTCCATATTTATCCCTAGCATTTAGACCTCTTGTAGAATAACATAGTTTGTGCAAGCGACAAAATTTTTGAGCACTTTTGCGATTTCGATCGGGCTGTAATCTAGCTATCACAAGGGAGAGTTGTAGTTTTACAAAATTTTAAGTCGGCCTCGGAGATAGTTGATCTTCACTATCAACTGGGGCGCAACACCTATAGTATTTATCAATACCATGAGGTACTTAAGCCGGTGGGTTTTAGGGAGTAGGGAGTAGTGACAGGTTCTATGACATGAAGGAGTTTCACCCATCACCGACTGCATCAAGACAGGGATAATAAACTTGAATGTACTTAATAAGTATAATTAACGCTATAGTATTGATTGACATGAGATTTTATCGGGGTTTACGATTTTATTAAGTACATAGTTTTCAGTTTTCAGGGAGTAGGAATTACCCCTAACCCCCCTTAAGGGTTAGGCTGTAAGTCAAATACAAAAATAATCAGATGCATTTCGAGACAGTTGGTAACGATCGCCTCAATGGTCTATTTTCTTAGTCTGATTGGGAATCACTGCGCCTCATAAAAGCTCTACAATCTAACCGTAGCCCCTAACTCGTGGCCTTAGCTCACACACGCTATGCCCGCCTATCTGTCATGCTTGATACAAATTCAGTTTTAGACGTATTACGACCAGTACAAGACCCCGAACTCCAGAAGAGTTTGGTGGAATTAAATATGATCCGCAATGTCAAGGTTGACAACGGTACAGTCAGTTTTACCTTAGTGTTGACCACCCCAGCCTGTCCCTTGCGGGAATTTATTGTAGAAGATTGCCAGAAGGCAGTAAAACAGCTATCGGGAGTAGAAGAGGTAGTAGTCAATGTTACCGCTGAAACACCTCAGCAAAAATCCCTGCCTGACCGCACTGGTATTGAGGGCGTAAAAAATATTTTAGCCATTTCCAGTGGTAAGGGAGGCGTTGGTAAGAGTACTGTTGCGGTAAATGTGGCAGTTGCTTTGGCTCAGTTGGGGGCTAAAGTCGGTCTCCTAGACGCTGATATCTATGGTCCCAATGCTCCAGCTATGCTGGGATTAGCTGATGCCAAAGTGATGGTTCAGAAAGGAAAACAGGGGGATGTGATCGAGCCAGCCTTCAACCACGGTGTCAAGCTAGTGTCCATGGGATTTCTAATTGATCCAGACCAGCCAGTTATTTGGCGCGGACCAATGTTAAATGGGATTATTCGCCAGTTCCTCTATCAGGTAGAGTGGGGTGAATTGGACTATCTGATTGTGGATATGCCACCAGGAACTGGGGATGCTCAGCTAACCTTAGCCCAAGCAGTACCGATGGCAGGAGCCGTAATTGTAACAACACCCCAAAATGTGGCTCTGTTAGACTCCCGCCGAGGGTTGAAAATGTTCGAGCAAATGGGAGTCCCCGTGTTGGGAATCATAGAAAATATGAGTTACTTTATCCCACCAGACTTGCCCGATCGTCAGTATGACCTGTTTGGCTCTGGAGGAGGTGAAAAAACATCAAAAGAACTAGGTATTCCCTTGCTCGGTTGTATTCCCCTAGAAATTTCCCTACGGCAGGGAGGAGATCAAGGATTGCCCATCGCTGTGGGGAATCCAGAGTCAGCCTCCGCTAAAGCACTGGTAGCGATCGCATCTCAGATTGCTGCCAAAGTTTCCATTGCTGCCCTTTCTAATTAACAAAGGCATAACTCAAAAATAGAAAATGGAAAATCACCATTAACAATTTTCTCAGGGTTAATACCTAATAGCTCATAGCTAATATAGGAACCCTAAATAAATTGTGAGAATTTTTATTCTCTACTCCCTGCTCCCTGCTCCCTGTTCCCTATTCCCTATTCCCTATTCCCTGTTCCCTTTGCTATAGCTCATACCTCATAACTGATGGTACAAATTAATAAATTTAATAAATTTAGAATTAGAAATAGTATTCGTTGGCGGCTGTTTTGGGCCCCCTGGCAGGAATTAGACTGGCAACTGTTATTCCTGACTGTGGGGCTGACCCTCTTTGGGGCAGTGATGATTCGCTCTGCAGCCATCGACAATCCTGAAAACTACTGGCTCTCCCACTTGCTCATTGGTAGTATTGGATTGTTCATCGCTCTATTCATTTCCCGATCGCGCTATCAATCCCTGATCCAATGGCATTGGTTAATTTACGGGATCACTAATCTGTCCTTAATTGCTGTAATGATTATCGGTGCTAGTGCTAAAGGTGCTCAGCGTTGGGTTACCATTGGAGGGTTTAATGTTCAACCCTCAGAATTTGCCAAGATCGGGTTGATTATTACTCTAGCTGCCATCTTGCACAAACGACCAGCTACTACCATTCCAGCAGTAATAGCAGCTTTAGCAGTCACTATATTACCTTGGGCATTAGTGTTTGGGCAGCCTGATCTCGGAACATCCTTGGTGTTTGGGGCAATTACCTTGAGTATGCTTTACTGGGCAAATGCCAATCCCGCCTGGTTGGTCGTGTTGATTTCCCCTCTGGTGTCAGCCATTGTCTTCAGTATATCTTCACCTGCATGGTATACCTGGGCTGCTGTAATCACACTGATTGCCTTCCTCAGTCTCCCTTGGCGCTGGTTGGGAGCCTTGGGTACCCTGGTTGTTAACCTAGTTGTCGGACCGTTAGGAAAAGTCTTCTGGAATCTGTTGAAGGACTATCAAAAAGACCGATTAACGCTCTTTTTAAACCCCGATCTAGACCCCCTCGGCGGAGGATATCACCTAATTCAGTCTCGGATTGGTATCGGTGCTGGTCAACTTTGGGGAAGGGGACTCAACCAGGGAACTCAAACTCAACTCCACTTTATCCCGGAACAGCATACTGACTTCATTTTCTCAGCCATTGGTGAAGAACTAGGCTTTGTAGGTTGCTTGTGTATTTTATTAGCGTTGTGGTGGTTGTGCCTACGCTTGGTGCTGATTGCTCAGAATGCTAAAGACAACTTTGGCTCTCTGGTAACAATTGGCGTGCTCTCAATGATTGTGTTTCAAACCGTGATCAACATTGGGATGACTATTGGCTTAGCTCCCATCACAGGAATTCCTCTACCTTTACTCAGTTACGGTCGTTCAGCCCTACTAACCAACTTTCTTGGCCTAGGGTTAGCCCAAGCAGTGGCCAATTATCGACAGCGATTGAAGTTTCAATGAGTTATGGGTTATAAGATACTGGATGACTAATAAGTCCAATAGCTCCTATCCTAGTAAAGGAAATCTAAGTTTTTAGGCACTCATGATTTTTCCAGGTTCTATAGTTCGCGTAATTAATGTAGACGATACCTATTATCGCTTTGAGGGGCTAGTACAGCGGGTTAGTGATGGTAAAGCAGCTGTGCTGTTTGAAGGAGGTAACTGGGATAAACTAGTGACGTTTCAGCTGTCGGAAATCGAAGAGGTGAAACCAAAAATTGGTAAAAAGGGTTAGTGGACAGGCATAGATCAAAGAGATCAATAACTAATGACTAATCACTAATCATGACTAATCCCTAAACCATGCGCCTTCCCTTACCCCAGTTTACTCCCAGCAATCGCTCAGAACATCACCTTGCTGAGGTGATTGAAACAGCAACTACAGAATTTCTAGCTCAATGTTTAGAGCCAGAAGATCTAAGCTTTCCGGTCATGCCTCCCTTTGGCAGCTGGGTAAAATCTGTAGATGATGAGTCAGGTAATCAAATTTTTGCTGTAGTTTATTATGCTACGACTAGCCCGATTGACTCGGTTCATCGAGCAACAGCTTTAGGATTGTCACTGGCAGAATTACGTGAGCAGCAGCCTCAGATTTTTGCCATGCTCAAAACTGAGTTTCGTGCTGCCATCGTTGGGTTTATGTCTTCCGAAGAGGGTGTTAATGGTTTTAGCAACCATCACGGTCGAGTCTATCAGTATCTTCCACCCCGTCCACCGCAAATTCATCAACCTGTCTACCAGTGTGAACCATCAGAGGTTATTCACTTTAGTGAACAGTTGGATTTTTTGCGAACACTTTTGGAAGTCAATGGTGCCCCAGTAGACCCACTGACAGCAGCTGTGATTAGGGAAGTTTATCGTCTTCGTCAGACTGACCGCGACTGGTTAGTCAAGGCCGGACGAACCTTGAGTGTCTTACTTAAGGATGATTATGACCGCTTGCGGTATATTTTGAGTCAAATTCATTGTTGACATCTCCCCCGGTTGAAACACGGGGGATTCTACGAGGTTGTTACGTGGCAGGTTGAAACCGTGCTACGTAACAACCTCGTTCGATATGATTTTTTCAGGGATTTGAAAATGTCATATCGATGTGGAACTGTCAAAAATTCCCTACTCACCTTGGCTAGATCAATACCTAGCTGTGTGGCTACTTTTCTAGCGATGTTAGTCGCTCCATTACAATCAGCGTTAATCAGGCACCCAGAAGAAGTTTTGTACAATCCACGCTTCACTCTTTTCCCTGACGGTTTCCAGTTCTTGGGTTTTTCACCATAATTTGGAAGGCTGTCTTTGTCTAGGCAAGACGCTTTACTGGTGTACGCTTCTTCGGTAATTGTCAGCTTAATCCCATATTCAGGGCAAAGTTGTTCAAGTCTATTGATTAATCTTTTTGTTGGGATAACTACAAAGTTCTGATTGCCCCGCTTTCCTATATTGATTGAATCTTTTTGGCGTTCGTTCCAGCCAATTATCAAGTTTCCTACGCGATCACTAAGACAACGGTTAATAATAAACCTGGCGGCTTTATTAATTGCATCTCGCATCTGGTTGTTTCGTTTCCGTTGGACACGATCGAGATTGGAATCCCAATAAAACTCGGGCTTACCAGTTTTATACTTTGCAACCAAACGAGCATACCCTTGGTTCATTGATTTAAGCTTACGACCATCAATGATTAGGCTTTTTCCGTGGGTCGAAACTCCGGTCAGCCAATTATCGCCACCGTGATCAAAACTCCATGCCTGTGAGTAATCAAGATTTGGGTTACTCTCTACCGGTTTCTTTCCGTCATCAATTACCCAATCGATCCACAGCTGCCCCAGATATGGGCGAACAGTTACTTCATTGACCCAATCTGGATCAATGAAATCTGGAGCTTGCAAAGTAATTTTAGTAAGCAGATCTGGTTTGCTTTCTTTACTTATTGACGGACAAAACAGACCTTCTTTGTAAGTGAGAGCCTGTCTAGGAAAAGTAACAGCAGCCAATCCCCCTTTCTTTCGGTACCTAAGAAGTTTTGGTCTATCTACTTGGCCTTTGTAGTATAGACCGACAAGTTGGTTATAACTTGTGATTGACTCGGCTACAGATTTAAGGGTTTGTTGTGCCGACTGAGCGGCCATGGCCTTGTAATGTGGGTTATCTTTCAGTTCTCTACAAAGTTCTGCGTATTTGGTGCTGCACTTGTAAGTTTTCCAGCCATAACGCAGAATTTCATCTTTCCAATAAGTTGTATAAGCTTCTGGTTGCTGTTCTAACCATTTGTAATGCTTTTGTTTAGAATAATAAGTCGCACAATTCCATAAGTTGTTAGCATTTTCACATTGGAACACCCAGAAAGCTTTATCCTCGTCTGAGAAGTCAGCTCTTACTGAAACCGTCCTATACATTTGTCATCACCTCCTTGGTTTGTTAGAATACCTTCAGTATAGACGTTGGTTCTAAACATGTCAACAACAAATGAGCGGAAAACAAAAAAAAGGATGAGGGGGATACCCGTACATCATGATGAACTAAAAAAGCCCCATACAGTTTGGCTTACCGGGGCTGCGTGGAAGTGGCTTCAATTGTCAGCTAAAGAGTCAAATACTAGTGTTGGGGAATTTCTGGAAAATTGGATAAGAAAAGAGATGGACACGACTGGATAAATCCAGTCTCTGAGTTTCACCCTCTATGCAAGAAAAGGGAGGCTCTAACATTTCAGGATGTTTTGGTAGTATCGTCATCCCCCGTTAACCCTCACGGGTATAATGGGGGATGACTACGAATTACTTGACAAATTACTTTTTTAGTTTCCTGGTTATAAAAGTCGAAGTAACGGTTAATACATATTTCTGTTTCCCTATTCCCTACTCCCTATTCCCTATTCCCTATTCCCTATTCCCTATTCCCTATTCCCTACTCCCTATTCCCTATTCCCTTTACTCATTACCAGCTTCATCAATTTGAGCCTCCAATTGGGCTACCTTTTGCTCCAGCTGTTGCTTTTCCAATTTCAAGTTTTCTGCTAAGGCTTCAATTTTTTCGCGACGTGCTTCTACTTCTAAATCGCGGATATCTAACCCTTGGCTTTTCAAGGTTAGCTCTTGCCGCCATTGTTCAGCCCGTTTCATTTCTTCCTCTAAAAAGGTAGACTTAACCTCAGCTGTTAAATACTTCTTGACTAAATCTAACACCCAATCGGTGGCAGATTGAATAGTGATCACCTCTTGAGTTTCAGCCAGATCGATTAAGACTAAGCAACCTTCTTTAAAAGCTTGGGAATTACTAAACGCCACAGGTCTTGGCTCAATGACTTCCCAGAATTGATCAGAGTTTTGGCGGGCAAGTAGTTGCAATTGGAGCCCGCCAAAATCATCATTGTCTTGAACTTGAGCTAGGTGTAGCATTATCGGTTTGATTGAAATTTGTTTAAAGTCTATTTAAGCGATCGCGTAAAATAGACTCTTGCTTTTTAGCCTCAGCTAAAGCCTCTTGAGCACCCTTAACCACAGCTTCTGGAGCTTTACTCACAAAGTTCTTATTACCCAGACGCCCAGACAAGGATTTGACTTCCGCCTCTACTTTACGTAACTTCTTTTCTAACTTAGCCCGTAGAGCATCCACATCCACCACACCAGTTAGGGGAATTAGCACCTGGACAGTACCGACTACACCCGCCATGGTATTTTTAACCTCTTTGTCCAAGGCTGGAGTGATGGTTAATTGATTGACCTTACCTAAGTCTTTGATATAGGCAAGACCCGCCTCCAAAATTTGACGTTCGTCACTGTTGCTGCTTTGCAGAATAACAGGTGCGGTCACCCCTGGTTTAATCTCTGCCTCAGCCCGGAGGTTGCGGATAGTACGGATTGTACCAATCAGCAGCTCAAACCTTTGCTCTAGTTCTGAGTCAATTAGAGAACTTGGGGATATTGAAGAGTGGGTATTGCCTATTGACGAAAGGTCATGGTCTATTTTAACGTCTCCCTCTTCTATATCTTTGATATCTTCTATATCTTTAATATCTTTTCCCTGTTTGATATTTCCATCAATAATCCCCATTTTGGACTCGATTTCCTTCAATTCCGAAGATTGCTGAGTGTCTTCCTGGCCAACAATTTCTGCTTTGATGGATTGAATTTTTTGAGATAACTCTTGACGATTTTCAGCCTTGAGCACATAACGGGAAACAAACCAAATGGCATATCCTAGACCAATCAGTTCTAAACTAGTTGAGACTAAGGAAATGCGATTGAGCGCACCCACGAAGGCTGTGAGGATATTCAGGGCAATAATTCCTCCGACAACCAACCCTGCTGCGATTATCGGTTCTTTGTAGTCCTCGAACAACTTCCTAGAAATTTCTCGCACTTTAAACAATACAGCTACACTTTGCTTAGAGATTTCCTTTTCCTTAGACAAAGATGTTCCTGACCTCGGTGATTGGGCATCAGGATAATCGGATGTATTATCGGTTAGCAGTTCGCTGTCCGTTGTCTGTAGTTCCTCTTCCCCAGTTTGACCATCTAGGTACTCTATAGGATAAGGTTGTAGCGCCAACACCTCCCCAGATTTCTGGGTCAAGGTGTGCCAGATTTCTTCAGTGATATGGGGCATGAATGGATGGAGTAGCTTTAGGATACCCTCTAAAACGCAAGCTAGAGTTTGCTGTGCCACAACCCGCGACGCAGAATTGGCATCCTGACGCAGCCTAGATTTAACCAGTTCAATGTACCAATCACAAAAATCACCCCAGATGAACTCATAAAGTCCCTTAGCCGCTTCTCCCAAGCCATAACCATCTAGATAATCCCTAGTTTGACGCACCACTTGATGAAAACGGGAAAGAATCCAGCGATCGCATAATTCCAATGCCTCTACTGTTGGTTGACCCAACTCTTCGGGAGTCTTACCATCAAGGTTTAGCATTACAAACCGGGCTGCATTCCACAGTTTATTGGCAAAATTGCGGGATGCTTCTACAGAAGCTGACTCATCCGTCTTGCGGTCATACTCTAATCGGATATCTTGACCTGCACCTGCCACTTCCCGAACCAAAGTATAGCGCACGGCATCCGTACCATACTTGTCAATCAGGATTAAGGGGTCAATACCATTATTAGCCGACTTAGACATTTTCTTATTGTTCTCATCCCGCACTAGCCCGTGGATGTAAACACTCTTAAACGGCATTTGACCCGTAAAATGTCCTGCCATCATGGTCATGCGGGCAACCCAGAAGAAAATGATGTCAAAACCTGTTACCAGGGTGGTAGTGGGATAGTAAGTCTTCAAATCCTTGGTCTCCTCAGGCCACCCCATAGTCGAGAATGGCCACAATCCTGAAGAAAACCAGGTATCCAGCACATCTGAGTCTTGCTCTAGCTTGACATTTTCTCCAAATTTTGCTATTGCTTTCTTCTTAGCCTCTGCTTCATGGTGAGCCACAATAAACGGAGTCTCGCTAGTGATTGTGCCATTGGTTTCACTTACCACATACCAAGCCGGGATTTGGTGTCCCCACCAGAGTTGGCGGGAGATGCACCAGTCTTTTAATTTCACCAGCCAATCTCGGTAAACCTTAGTCCAACGTTCCGGGATAAATACTGGTGAATGGTGCTGGTCAAGAGACTCTAGGGCTCGGTCAGCTAGGGGGCGAATTTTGACAAACCATTGCGTTGAGATTAGGGGTTCAACAGGAACCTTTCCGCGATCGCTATAGGGTACCGTATGTTTGTAGTCCTCTACCTTAACCAACAGCTCTTCTGCTTCCAGCTGCTTCACCACATTTTTCCGGGCTTCAAACCGGTCTTGTCCTTGGAAAGGGCCAGCCTTTTCATTTAACGTGCCATTCTTATTCATGATGTTAATGAATGGCAGATTATGACGCTGACCCATTTGAAAGTCATTAGGGTCATGGGCAGGAGTTACCTTGACACAACCGGTGCCAAACCCTGGATCAACCAACTCATCAGCAATAATCGGAATTTCTCGTCCCATAATTGGCAAGGTTAGAGTTTTACCAATTAAATCCTGGTAGCGTTCATCATTAGGATTAACTGCAACCGCCGTATCTCCCAACATAGTTTCTGGTCTAGTCGTAGCTACTTCCACAAAACCATTGCTATCAGTAAGGGGATATCGAAAATGCCACAAATGCCCATCTACTTCCTTATTTTCCACTTCCAAATCTGAGACAGCGGATTGGGAAGCTGGACACCAGTTGACCATATATTCGCCCCGGTAAATCAGTCCCTGATCATAAAGTTGGACAAAGGCTTCAATTACCGCTTTCGATAAGCCTTCATCCATAGTGAACCGTTCCCGGGACCAATCCACCGAAACCCCCAAACGCCTCAGCTGGTTAACGATGGTGCCACCTGATTCTTCCTTCCACTCCCAAGCCAGTTCAAGAAACTTTTCCCGTCCCAAGTCATAGCGGGTTTTGCCTTCAGCTTCTAGCTGTCTATCGAGAATGGTTTGTACAGCAATACTAGCGTGGTCAGTTCCCGGTAGCCACAGGGTATTGCGTCCTGTCATCCGGTGGTAACGGACGAGGGTATCAATCAGAGCACTCTCGAAGGCGTGACCCATGTGCAACTTCCCAGTAACGTTAGGTGGGGGGATAACAACGCAATAGGGTTCACCCTGGTGATTGGGGTCAGCTTTGAAAACTTGGTTTTCTTCCCAGTATTTTTGCCACTTGGCTTCGGTGGTTTTGGGTTCGTATTTGGTTGCCAGGGTGGGTGTGCTTGCGGTCATGCTGGGAATGGTGAATAGATGGGCCTACCTCAATTTTGCCACAGGCTCAAGGTATAGTTAAGTAAATAAACGGCAAAGACGGGAAGGATGCGTGCGGCAGAAAAGCAGGGGAGCATGAGTCGGTGGGCAGTCACCAATTACCTGTGCAGCTAATAAATAGATAAATACAGAAAACCCAGTCGTCTTCGCGGTTGATGAATCGATATCAACACCTCAGAGTCACCCTATCAGCATTTAGAAAAATTTCCACATCCACAGTCAGATAAAGTGTCATGCTATTCATATAACAAATGAATAGCAGAACAACTGAGGAGTTAGGAACTTGAAAAAAGTAGAAGCCATCATCCGGCCATTTAAGCTGGACGAAGTCAAAATTGCCCTAGTCAACGCTGGCATTGTCGGAATGACAGTGTCTGAGGTTCGAGGCTTTGGACGCCAGAAAGGTCAGACTGAACGTTATCGCGGTTCAGAGTACACGGTTGAATTCCTACAAAAACTCAAAGTGGAAATTGTTGTAGAAGACGATCAAGTCGATATGGTCGTAGACAAAGTGATCGCTGCAGCTCGCACCGGTGAAATTGGCGACGGTAAAATTTTCATTAGCCCCGTCGATCAGGTGGTCAGAATTCGTACTGGGGAAAAAAATCTAGAAGCGGTCTAAATACCCTATATACCAATATACCAAGGGAGCTGAGGCACGGTTTACCGAGTTAGCGTGCCTCAGTCGATTTTTATAGGGAGTTGACGGTTTTAGCCACGCTAGTTAAGATAGCTGTTTCAACTGAGGTAGTAGTAATTCAAAAGCCTTGCCACGATGAGAGCAAGATCGCTTCATCTGAGGCTCCATCTCAGCAAAGGTTAACCCCTGCTCTGGAACCAAAAAAATTGGGTCGTAGCCAAAGCCACCAGTTCCCCGAGGAGCTGGCAAAATTTCCCCCCGACAAATCCCTTCCGCTTGGAGAGCGATCGCACCATCTGGACGAGCAATCGCCACTACACAAACAAACTGGGCTTGCCGATTCACTTCCAAACCTAGCTCCCCCAGTAGCCGCTCAATTCGCTCTTGGTCGGTTTTGCCATAGCGTGCAGAATAAATCCCTGGAGCACCATCTAGGGCATCGACTTGCAAACCGGAATCATCAGCAATTGCCCATTGCCCAGTTGCCTGGGCTACTACTGATGCCTTCAGACAAGCATTGGCAGTAAATGTATCTCCAGTTTCTTCAATCTCTAGCTCTGGTGGCTTTAACTGCAATTCCCAGTCCAAAGAATCTAGGTATGTCTGCATCTCCTGCAGCTTACCAGGATTGCCTGTAGCTACAACCAGCAATTTTGGCAGCAAATTTGGGGTTTGATGTTGGGATTTTGGATTACTCAAAGCAACAAGGTCAGATTTTGAGTTCTCCCTGGTTTGAAAACACAGGGATTCTAAGCTGATGTCGTTACGCGGGTTGAAACCGCGCTCCACGACGCTTACTATACTAAAGCCTAGAGTAACCTAGTCTATATAGTTTGGCAGACTCAACACTGCCCTACCTCCCTCGGATTAACTCAAACAGTTAACCTGTGGATTTACTTTCAATTTAACTAGCTTTCGGAGTGGTTGTACCAACAAATTAGGGCAATAAATCACTACTTTTTGCTGCGTTACTTGCCTGTACCATAGTCGTAGGATATACCCCGTCTCTTCCTGGCCGGAATTTCACCGTACTAGCAAAATATAAACGTGACCAACCTTGTCCCTACTTACCATTCTATTCTAACACAATTGCCTGGATTTATCCCGGCGCACTCGCTGTCCACTCAATAAATTAAGTGGCTAACCCTAGTTTGTTGTTTTTCTGTTTGATGAAAGGTTAACTAGCAATCAGAGTCAGTTCGATACAGCTCAAGCAGCGTTTAATGCCCGATTGCGATCTTACTCACCAAAGCCCAGATTTTCAATAACCCAACCAAAACTAGCCAATCCAAAATCCAACATTAATCCCAAATTTAACTCTAAAACTTACTGGCCCAATCTTTAGCCCAGTTTAAGGTTTGAGTTACCTGTTCAAGGGTAGCGGCTTCACAGTAGAGTCGCAATAAGGGTTCAGTGCCACTAAAGCGAATCAGCAACCAGCTGTCGTTAGCTAAACGGAATTTGTACCCATCTGTGGTTTGGCAATCCACCACTGCCTGACCATTAATTTCTTGGAGAGGCTCGGTTTGTAATTGTTCTTGTATACGCGATCGCACTTCCATCCCCGATAGATGTAAATCGATCCGGTCATAGGCAGAAGCATAGCCAGTTTGCTCTTGCAGACTCTTGTAGAGTTCACTTAAGTCTTTTCCAGATTTAGCGATCGCTTCTAATATATACAGTGCTGATAATAGAGCATCTCGCTCAGGAATATGGTTGCCATAGCCAATGCCTCCGGATTCCTCACCCCCTAGCAAAGCAGGAGTGGATAACATCCGGTCAGCAATATACTTATAACCGATAGCAGTCTCATAAACTGGCAAATTATACAGTGCTGCCACTCTAGGAATTAGGTCAGAACCACTAAGAGTTTTGACCACTTCACCACTAAAGTTACGTCGTGATGCTAGATGTTCAATCAGGATAGGAATCAGGATTTGGGGGCTAAGGAAATTGCCCTCACCATCAGCGGCTGCAATGCGATCGCTATCCCCATCAAATGCCAACCCAACCGCTAATTCAACACCCGGTTGACGCTGGTGATTCTGGAGCGCTTCAAATAGCTCAGACAGATAACCGGGTAAAGGTTCTGGGGATTTGCCACCAAATAAGGGATCCCGTTCGGCCTTAATTTCGATAATGGGTACCCCAAGAATCTTGTTCAAGCCTCCTGCTGCTGCACCATTCATGACATGGGCAAATACAGTCAGTTTCTGCTGACTAATCAGCTGTTGAATCAGGGCAATATCAACCTTTTGTCTTAAAGCATCACAGTAACTTGACCATGGGTCAAAGGTCTTTATACTCCCCTCTTTCTTAGGTGTAGCTGGTGCTTGAGAAAGTTTGGCTTCAATCTGTTTAGTTATTTCTAGAGGAACTGATCCACCAAACGCTCCTTTCACTTTTAAGCCTAGGTAATTGCCAGGATTATGACTAGCAGTAATTACCAAAGCTCCCAAAGCATTTTGGGACTTGGCTGCCCAACTGAATGCTGGTGTAGGAGCATAACTGTTAGATAGTAAGACATCAAAACCAGCAGCTTGAACCACCTCTGCGGTTTTTTTGGCAAAGTCTTCTGCCATGAAGCGTCGGTCATGACCCACTATAATCGTTTGGCTACCCGTGGTTTCCCCATAAGCATCTGCCAGAACTTGAGCAGCAACAGGGGCAACTATTGCCAAGCGCTCGAAGGTAAAATCGGCGGCAATGATACCTCGCCAGCCGTCTGTCCCAAATTTAATTGAATCTCCGGCAATCGCCATAATAGTAGTATATAGTTACTTAAATTTTAATACTCTGACGGCAAAATCCTAGCATTGGAAAGAGTTAGTGTCTTGGTGACCCGCCAAAGCCTGAGCTGGCTTGTGTCGCCATTTTGTCGTCATCTAGTAGTACTGATAGTAATTACTTAACTTAAGTCACTCTTTCGGGATTTTGTCCAGTGGGTGTATTGGCTACCACCATTGACGTTGGACCATTGGCTAGCACTGATGAGTTGCTCAGCAACCAAAGTTTTTCCTAAATGTAAGCGGGATATAGTCAGGTTTTACCCCTCTTGCGGACTCTTCCCTCTGTTCTAAATCTCGATCAATCATCCCCCGACAAGGGCAACAGTTTCCTAGTGGTCGTTGCTGATATCCTGCTTAGGTCGGGCTGACTAAGGCAGCTTCTTAAGTACAGAGATTAGATTCATGCGTTCAATGTAGGGCCAACCACCCTTTTCTTCAATATCCTTTAGCAAATCATATAGTTTCTGGCGAGTATCGGGCAATGAGGCTTGAAAGAACCCGTCTCGAATCTCGCCATGGACTTCCTCTAAACCCCTGAGTATAGCCAACAGCGCTAAGTTATCACCTTGGTAATTCTTTGCCAAAGAACGAATATCAGCGGTAATCTCTAGTAATTTAGCCTGTAATTGCTCTGAATCCAAATCTTTATCCCGATCCATTCCATCAAATAACTGTCGCAGTAAAGGCGGCTCTTCCCGTGTACAATGCTCTAAAGAACAGCTGAGGCTCACGGAATCGGTGCCATTTTTGCATGCCCTATGCCCCAATGGCAGTAGTTCAACCAAATAACAAGCTTCCCGATAGTTTGTGTGTAGCCCGACTTATAACATGGGTGTGGTGTGAATTGTGGATAATACTGGTCAATGCCTAGAGGGCAGCAGCTGTTTAACTCCTATTGCACCAGCAACCCAATTCCAGAACCAACCTAACATACATTTTTAGATCTGATTATTGACGATTGAGATTGACTATGAAGTATCGTGCTTTGATTTGTGCCTTCCTGGCGTTATGTCTGGGGGTCTTTACAGCTTCCTGTTCTCCAGATATAGCAAGCTTGGAAAGTATCGAAGGACTGACCTATGACCAGATTAAAAATACTGGTTTAGCGAATAACTGTCCACAGCTGTCAGAAATGACTCGGGGTGCTATTCCTGTAGACCCCGACCAGTCCTATGAGATTGTCGATATGTGCGTACAGCCAACCACCTTCTTTGTCAAGGAAGAAGGAACTAAGCGCAAAGAGGCAGAATATCTTCCCGGCAAATTATTGACCCGTTATACCTCTAGCTTGGTTCAAGTGCGAGGAGACTTAGTTTTTCAAAAAGATGGTAGTCTGAAGTTTTTGGAAAAGGATGGTATAGATTTCCAACCCATCACTATTCAGTTGCCTGGAGGTGAGCAAGTCCCATTCCTGTTCACCATTAAAAAATTGGTTGCCACAACTGAGCCTGGTTTGGAGAGTATCAATGCTTCCACCGACTTTGTTGGCGATTTCTACGTCCCCTCTTATCGGGGTGCTGTTTTCCTAGATCCCAAAGGTCGAGGTCTGGCTAGTGGTTATGATAATTCGGTTGCTTTGCCATCTCAAGCGGATAGCCAAGAGTTTGCCAATGTTAAGAGCGCAGATGTGGGCGAAGGCACCATTGAGCTGCGCATAGCTCAAGTAGATAGGGAGAGTGGGGAAATTGCTGGTACATTCATAAGTGAACAACCCTCAGATACTGACTTAGGTGCTGATGAGCCAGAAGAAGTGAAAGTTCAGGGGATATTTTACGCTCGCATTCAACCAAAACAAGCATAGCTGACGTTGGTTTGAGTCTTGGAAGCCACTGACTCCCAGAATGGGAAATTGGCAAAAACGTTAATTGCTAAGGGGCGTATGCCCCTTTTTTGATCGAAATGTGGCGTTTTCGATATCCTGTATGTATTATTAATAAACTTTCATCCTTTGTAATTCGGGATTATGGGTAAATTACTATTTTAACAAACTTAATGGGAAATCTACAATTAAAGCAATAACATTATGATCAGGCCAGTGGTTGGATATTAATAAACTAGATTAACTAAATTACCTATGTTATCAAACCAAACTGCAGCATAAACTCACGCCAATAAAACTGAGCCCCTTTCTCTAAAAGGGATGCAAGATAAGATATTCCGGGGATTGGATCCGGGAAATTTTCAACCGGTAATCCCACAACCATTACCAATTCGACCTGAACCATTACCAGGATAAAAAATTTGTTCCATCCAGGAGAATTGGGATGAGTTAGGGGTCTGATAGCCGATTGTGATCTACTTGTGATCTACTTGTAATCTACCACATTAAACTTTGTTATGGCGACTAACCTTAATCATAATATTAAGTATCAAAGCTTAACATTATTACAAAAGTACCAGCAATCTAAGACCTCTGAACTTCGCAATCAGCTAGTTGCTCTCAATTTAGGACTAGTGAGGAGAGAAGCTCATCATTGGGTCAATCAGTGTCATGAAAGCTACGAAGACTTACTTCAGGTTGGCTGTATTGGCTTAATTGGTGCCATAGAACGATTTGATTCCACCAAGGGAATAGCATTTAGTTCCTTCGCTATCCCCTACATTCGTGGTGAAATTCAGCACTATTTACGAGATCGGGGTTATTCAATTCGCATTCCTCGACGCTGGCTAGCACTACGGCAAAAGTCTGTGGAAATTACTCGAAATTTACGAGCAAGGTTAAATCGGCAACCGACAGAAGAAGAAATAGCAGCAGCATTAAACATCTCCCTAGAAGAATGGCAAGAAATTACCCTAGCTCATCAAAATCGGGAACCTCTGAGCTTAGATACACCAGTGGGAGATTCAGAGGACAGAAACACCAGCTTGGGTGAGTTAGTGCCAGATCCTCGCTATCGCAGTTTTCAGCTGGCACAGGAAGACCAAATCCGCATTCAACAAGCCCTAGCTCATTTGGAAAAGCGCACTCGTGAAGTGCTGGAATTTGTTTTTTTACATGACTTGACCCAAAAAGAGGTAGCACAACGCTTAGACATCAGTGTAGTAACGGTATCCCGCCGCGTTAAAAAAGGCTTGGAAGCGTTGCAAAAGTTAATGAAACCGACACAAGATTAATTTTAACACTATTATTTGGTGAAGCATAATAATCTAAAATTATAGACAATTATATACAGCTGGCAAAGTAACTGGACTTGATAGCTAAGTCATCGCTGAAACGCGCTTTGGGCTTCTTGGATTGGGTGTTATTGCCCATAGCATGCCCAAAGCCTTTTGCTTAGAGTCTCCAGTTTTGGAAGTTTGCCAAAAAAATCCGATCTTTAAAGAAGTTGGTGCCACAGATCGATAACTTCAAGGGTATGCTCGGATAAAGCGTTATTTTTAGGTGGTCATGGGTAAAGTATCATGCATCGTATGGGTGAGTGTGCTGGCTCTGCTGATAGGAGGCTGTCAACCGGGTAGAAACACTGAACAGGGGGAGCCGACTACCCCTAAACCGACGCCGGTGGCTTCCCCGGATAGCACCAAACCTTCTCCTCCTGTAGCTGAATTTGCTCCTAAATCTCCGGAAACACCGGAGCAGGAAAAGGTAATACCAATACCACCATTGATCACCACCTTGCCAAGCAATGAAGTAAGAAATCGGATTGATAAGGGACGTCTTGACCCGTTTGCGGCAATTTCAGTGCAACCAGAGGTGGAGATTGTGCCGAATCCTGGCAGACCAAGTAGCTCCCCTACGAGGGTACAACCTCTGACTCCTCCACCAGGAAGACCGGCTTTGCGATCGCGTCCTGGAACCGGAGGTAGTGTAGCGGTACCCCCCAGCCCCTCAAGAGCTAGCCGTCCCAGCCCCTCAAGAGCTAGCCGTCCCAGCCCCTCAAGAGCTACCAGGCCCGACCGTAAGCCTCCAAGCTCATCAATCCCTAGAAAGTCTCCTGGCTCATCAAGAGGAAATGTTTTGCCAAGGCCCCAGAACACTCGGCCTACAGAGACTAGCATTGCTAAACCTGCTTCAAAACCAGACAATAGCTCTGTTGCCGAGGATGGTATCCCCCCTATCCCTCCTGAATTTGATCTGCAACTGCCAATCCTACCAGAACCAGAACTGGCCAATAATGTTAGTGTCACAGGGGTAGTTGATAATGGTAGGGGTGTCTATTACGCTATCCTAGATGTCCCTAATGAGCCTAGTCGTAGCGTTCAAGTTGGACAGTTTATATTAGGCGGACAAGTGCTAGTAAAGCGAATTGAAATGTATAGAGGCTTAGATCCAGTGGTGATTCTGGAAGAAAATGGTGTTGAAGTGTCTAGACGAGTTGGCGAAAACTCAGGATCAGCTTCTTGAGGTAACCTCAGGGTACAGTGTTAACTGTTAGGTGTTAGGTAAGCATTCAGCTATCAGCCGTCAGCCATCAGCCATTCCCGTACCGTGGCCCAAAAGCCTTTGGCCTTGGCTGACGCTACTAATTGTGCTGATTTTATGAAAAAGTATTAGTAGCGTACGCTATGGGCATAAACTGTTGCCGTAGCGTTGCCACAGACCTTTGGCTGATAGCTGATACGCGACACGCTGATAGCTAAAGGTGTTAGGAATTGGGTTAATGGTTCTGCTACTTAATCCCTAATACAAGGTACCCTAGGATCATGGAGCAGTGTAAACTATTGCGTTATCAAATTAGTTGTGCTGGTTTACCCTTGGCAGTTTATCGAGAGGTAGCTGCCCATTTACGGCAAGTGACAGGGGTAGACGCTGATTTACTACCCCAAACATCCCAGCAGTTTGATTACAATCAGAGTCAGGTTGGTGGATTGTGGATTGAGTATGGCGAGACTGCTGATAAAGTAGAAAGAGAACGGGTCAAGCAAATTTTGTCCTATTATCAAAATCGCTATGGTGCCTGGGAAGAAGACACTTCCGATGGTGGACACTAGCTCAAATGATGGGGAAGCAAAACGTTAATGGGTTTAATCCAGGCTTTACGAGGAACACGGGATATCCTGCCAGACGAAGTTGGATATTGGCAGCAAGTAGAAGCGATCGCACAACAGATTCTCAATAGAGCGGCTTATCGAGAAATTCGTCCTCCCATTTTTGAGCGCACTGAACTGTTTGAACGGGGGATTGGGGAAGCTACTGATGTGGTAGGGAAGGAAATGTATACCTTCAACGACCGGGCAACCCCTCCTCGTTCCGTGACACTACGTCCAGAAGGGACAGCGGGAATAGTGCGAGCTTATATTCAAAATAGCCTCTATGCTGCTGGTGGAGTACAACGCCTCTGGTATACTGGTCCGATGTTTCGCTATGAAAATCCCCAAGCTGGACGACAGCGACAGTTTCATCAATTGGGGGTAGAGGTGATTGGTTCTCGTGATGCCAGGGCAGATGCAGAAGTAATTGCGATCGCAAAAGATATCCTAAATACCTTGGGTCTAGTTAACCTGAAACTTGACCTTAATTCTGTCGGTAGTACCGAAGACCGTCAAAAGTACCGACAGGCGCTGGTAGATTACCTTACTCCTTACAAAGATGAGTTGGACGAAGATTCTCAAGACCGTTTAACTCGCAATCCCCTCAGGATTTTAGATAGTAAAGACAAACGCACTCAAGAGATTGCTCAGGATGCTCCGAGTATATTAGACTATCTAAGTTCAGAGTCCCAAAGTCATTTTGATCAGGTAAAGCAGTTGTTGAAGGATAATGGGATTAGTTACCAGCTTAATCCTCGCTTGGTGCGGGGGTTGGATTACTACACCCACACTGCATTTGAAATTATCTCTGATGACTTAGGCGCTCAAGCAACGGTTTGTGGTGGTGGTCGCTATGACGGATTAGTCGATGAATTGGGGGGAAATAAAACTCCAGCCGTTGGTTGGGCGATTGGTTTGGAGCGTTTAGTGATTTTGCTGCAACAACTGCAAGCTTCACCAGCCCTAGCGCTAGATTTTTATCTAGTATCCAGAGGTGAAGTAGCTCAAGCTCAAGGATTGAAACTGGCTCAGCAACTGCGCAAAGCTGGGTTAGCTGTAGAACTGGACTTGAGTGGAAGTGCTTTTGGTAAACAGTTTAAGCGAGCTGACCGCAGTGGTGCGGTGGGTTGTTTAGTGATCGGAGATGCTGAAGCTCAGAGCAACACCGTGAATTTGAAATGGCTGGCCTCTGGGGAACAAGAAACTATGACCCAAGCTGATTTATTGGATAAAACTGAGCAGTTAAAAGAGCAGATAGAACCTTTGCGTTGAGTCTTGAGTGTTGAGTTGCGTAGGGTGTGTTAGGGGAGCCTTGATATTTGGCCTCTAGCCCTTGGTTAGGTTGCTGCCCGTAACGCACCACTGCTGGTTCAAACAACTGTTAGGAGATGCACCCTTGAGTGTTCAGTGTTAACACTCAAGAACGTCGTATTATTTCGTAGTGACACATCAATGCTTTGAGATAAGTATGGGTATCCTTAGGTTATAAAGAAAGGGGTTAGCTAAACCGCTCTTATGCCCCACGTCTCAACCCGTAGGGTGAGCGTGGGATGAATGGCGGACAGCAACTTTCGATTCATATTGAATATTAATTGTCGGAAATAGTAGAATGGTAAGGGAGGTGATTTGCCATGAGAACAGCCTATCAGTACAGATTGCGCCCGACTCAGCAACAAGCAGCATTAATTGACAGATGGTTGTCAATGTTATGCGCTCAATACAATTACTTATTGGCTGATAGATTCAACTGGTATGAGCAAAATCGCTCACCTGTTAATGCCTGTCCTCTGATTTGTCACTTGCCTCAACTAAGAATCAACCCTAATTACTACTCTCAAAAGAAGACTCTGCCTCAACTTAAGCAAGAACGACCTTGGTATAAGGATATTCATTCTCAAGTTTTACAGGATGTAGTTAAGAGAGTTAAGCTAACCTTTGACAGATTCTTGATCGGAGATAGTAGCGGCAAAAGAAGTGGCAAACCCAGGTTTAAGCCACTCAGTCGTTACAGAACTTTCACCTACCCTCAAATCAAACAATCCTGCTTGCAAGGTAATCGCATTGACTTACCAAAACTGGGTAAGATTAAGGTTGTCTTGCATCGTCAAATTCCTGACGGGTTCAAAATCAAGACGGTTTCTATCAGTAAAAAAGCTGACGGATTGTACGTTACACTTTCTCTTGAGGATAAGACCGTTCCTGAAATTAAAACAGATATCAATCCTCACTTAATCATTGGTATTGATGTTGGTCTAAAGGATTTTTTGACTACTTCGAGTGGTGAAACAGTTACAATACCTCAGCACTACCGTAAAGCTCAAAAAAGACTGCGGCTTATTCAGAAAAAAGTATCACGTCGAGAGAAGGGTGGTAATCGTAGACTCAAGGCTATTAAGTTGTTAGCTAAACAACATCAAAAAGTAGCTAACAAGCGTAAAGACTTCCACTTCAAAACAGCTAATCAATTGCTGTCAAAGTATGACGTTATTGCTCATGAGACTTTGAATGTCAAAGGTCTTGCTCGTACCAAATTGGCCTTATCTGTGTTGGATGCTGGGTGGTCAAGCTTTCTGTCGATACTGACAAACAAAGCCTTAAATGCTGGTTTGTTGGTTGTCCCAGTAAGTGCTCATAACACCTCACAAAATTGCTCCAGTTGTGGAGAGAAAGTACCGAAAAAGCTGCATATTCGCTGGCACGACTGCCCTCATTGTGGGTGCAGTCTTGACCGTGACCACAATGCAGCGATTCGGCGTTCGCGAAGCGTGGCCAAAGGCCTCAGCCGACGCTACGCGAACAATATAAAAAATAGAGCGGTGGGGCATCCCGTTCTTAAAGCTCAGTTAATGTCCGACGGGATACCGGGAGTCGCTGAGAAGCCCACACTTACCCGATAGGGAAGTGTGGGAGTATGTCACCATCCTGAGGATGCTGCGCTACCATTTCACCTGTAGAGTTCCCCAGCTGCTGCTATGCTACCAATACCGGATTACTTAATTGCCCTGACTGTAGTACTGGTGGTAATCCCATCAGTATTCGTAATTTTACTACGTTTTGCTCTCCATACCCATCTTTTATCCCTAGGGAAGCGAGTAAGAAGACTAATCCATGGACAGCCTCGTGGGAAAAAACCCAGAATTGTAGAGGAGCTAGAAAGACGGTTCTCAGATGCTAGCCGACATTTAGAGCAGGTCAATACAGGCGCATTAATTGACCAAGCCTACAGCCACGAGAAAGTTGTTGGCATATCTTGTGACCAAATTGATTACATTGGTCGGATTATGCCTAGCTTACTGTTATCCTTTGGCTTACTAGGTACCTTTATCGGCATCACCATCAATTTGTTAGCACTGAGTCAAACAATCAGTCAATCTGATGCTACCGATATCAATACTTTAGTTAACCAATTACAGCAACCCCTAGAAGGGATGGGGATTGCTTTTACCACTAGCTTAACCGCTATCTTTTTTAGTGCTGTCTTAACCGTAGTTAACGTCGCCTTCAATACAGGGCTAGCGAAAAACAATCTAATTAGTTACTTAGAAGATTACTTGGATAATATTTATCAGCCGAGTTTAGCAGGGCAAACACGCCTGGATGTATTGGTTCAGGGGATGTCCAATATCTTTGAAAGCTTTTTGGCGAGATTTGGTCAGACTGTTCGAGAAGCAGTGGAATCATCACTACGAGAAAAAGTGCAAGAAATTGCTGATGCTAACACTCAAGTGCTTAAACTAGCCGAAAATTCTTACAATAGATTCTTCCAAGCTGCTAGTACTATCGCTAGAAGTGCTGAAGAATTTCAGCTAGCTGCTGCTCAATTTACCCAAGTTGCTCAAACCTTTGAGCATAGCCAGTTTCCTCAAAAATTATCTAAGGCTACAGTAGATTTAACGAGAACCCAAAGCAGTTTCTCTGAGTCAGCCAGTATGTTATCGCAATCAGTGCAAGGGATGGGAGTAGCAATGGCTGAACTTCAGCGTCATGGGGTTAAGTTGGTAAAATTGGCAGAAGAAATCAGTGCCCTCAGACAATCTTCTATAGATGTAGTAAAACAGCATCATCACAGTCAACAAGCCCTAGGGAAGATTATCCCCCAACTTCAGCAAGGAGCACAGGGATTTCAGTCAGCGATCGCTCGGCTTGATCAATTAGAGCAACGGATTGTTTCTCGAACTGATAGCTTGAGTGACGTTCAGGCTGAATTGGCTAAGTTAGTGTCAAATGTTAAAAGCTATACCGAAGGAGTAAGTCTGGGAATTCAGGCTTTAGGCGATCGCCTTGATCAAAGTCTTACTCAGCAAGCTAATACTGACCAGCATAATTATGAAATTATGCGACACAATCTTGAAAAAGTTGTCAATCATCTTAATAACACTAATCAGGAAATTGCTAAGATTAGCACAAAAATGACTGAGTCCAATCAAATCGATGGTTCAACTCGCATAACCCAAGATATGACTGTAGGAGAGCTAGTCAGGCGTTTGAGCAGTGAACGATAAACCTGGCAAATCGTTAGCTGTCAGCCGTCAGCTGTCAGCCGTCAGCTGTCAGCCGTCAGCTAAAAGCTCACGCGTGCGCGTTCAGCTTAAAATAAACCTCTTTAGGGAGAATTTAATAGTTCGAGAATAATCAGAATTGAAAGTCTGGGAATTTGCCCATATAAGCATATGCCCGTAGCCCATAAGCTGAATGCTGAATGCTGAATGCTTACGGCAAATGACTAATACTAATTATAAGATTGACAGAGAATTGATAAAATGCGTCGTTCACGAAATAATGATTGGAATGAAGAGATAAATCTCTGGCCAGCTTTTACAGACTTAATGTCTAATGCCTTCATGATCCTGATCTTATTTTTGTTGTTGTCTATCCTGAAGTCTGTGCTGGCACAAACTGCCTTGGAATCAACCATTGATGATCTCACCAGAAGTGAAGATGAAGTGGTGCAATTAGCAAGGGAGAATGCGGAATTACGAGCTAAGGCAGCTCGGGTTGATCAACTTGAGCGTGGTGTGGCGGTTTGGAGAGCTAGGGCAAAGCGCTCAACTGACCGCCAAAAGGCACTAGAACAGCAGGTTAGGTCTTTGCAGGTACAGATTGCTGCAGCACCAAAACCACCAGATACACCTCCGATTATTGTAATCAAAGATCAGGGGGCTTACCGATTTGATTCTGGCAGTGCGGCAATTCCCTCAGCTATGAAGGACTATATTCGGCAGCAAATTGTCCCTGCTATTGAAAGCAATGCTAAGGACTATGAAATCAATGTAGTAGAACTGATTGGTCACACCGATGGTCAACCTAATCTTGGTGCTGGCAATATCGACCAGACCATTGGGAATGTGGTTAATAAAAATTCCTCTATCAGTCAACTTAGACCAGGATCTAATGCTGATTTAGGACTGATGCGAGCTTTGGCAGTTGTACAATTACTCCGTGAGATTCAAGCTAAAGAAGGACGGCTGAAGGGGCTGCAATTTCGAGCTTATTCTGCAGCCCAGTTAATTTTACCTAATGGACAAATTGCTCCGATTAGTTTAAAGGATGATCAAACTAGGCGCAGGATTGAAATTCGCTTTACTCGTCTGGGTAAGGTGACAAATGTTCAATAGCTGAAGGGAGTAAAATCTCGCGCTTTGTGGTAGGGAAAGATGCTAATCAATAAGTTTGCGATCGCAAATTCATTGATTAGGCTTTCTATGCTGAACAAGGAATAATCCCCATGACCTATGTCGTAGATAAACAAAACGACCAACGGCTAGTCCACTCCGGGGTAAGTTGGGATAACTTCAAATCAATTCAAGCGGGGTTCGTCAACTCCCCAGGAATTCGACTGTTCTACTACAGGGGTGAGGTAGAAATATTGGCAGTTTCCCAAGACCATGAAGTCTTCAGTGGTGTCATAGCACTGTTGCTGGGTACTTATTTTGTTGAAAAACAAATTGAGTTTACTCCAACCGGTAGCTTTACCCAAGAGAAGGAAGGGGAAGCATCTGCACAAGCAGACCAATCTTACATAATTGGTAGATCCTCAGGAGTGATTGCAGACCTCTCTATTGAAGTTGTCTTTACTAGTGGTAACCAGAGCAAGCTAAATCGTTACCAAGCATTAGGAGTATCCGAAGTTTGGTTTTGGGAGGATGGTGTCTTTGCTTTGTATCACTTGCGCTCTGATGGTTACGAAAAAATTTCCCAGAGTGAAGTCTTGCCAGATTTGGATATTGACTTATTGTATCGGTGTCTGATGATGGCTTCCAAAGTTGAAGCGATGAGGCACTTCAGACAAGCTATCTCTGAGACTTAGAAGAATCCTTAAGATTACTCCAGTAGGGTACGTTAGGGGAGCCTTCATTTTCCGCCTCGTAGCCAGGGTTGAGACAACCCGCCCCGTTCCACCCACGGGCAAGATGCCCGTTCCACCCACGGGCAAGATGCCTATTCCACCCACCGGATCAAACAGCATGCATTGAGATTTACCCCCTACGGTTTTATAGCATTTGTATTTGAGATGTAAACTTAAAAGGTCTTTTTTTAGTTTGCTATAAAACTCTGGAGCTCTTTTCCCTGTTGCTTTTTGCCTCTTGCTTCTTGTCTTTTTCGACAATCTATAATTTTACAACTCGTTTGAAAACGCTATTATCTATTTTAATTCAGCAATGCCTGAAATTTATACACAATAAATATTAAGTAATTTTAAGTTTTAAAAAAACATCTTATTTTTATTGATTATTCTTAATAATCAATAAAAATAAGATGTTATAAAATTATTTAACAAGACATAATAAGGAATCACGATGTTAAAGAAATTAAGCATTTTATCTGTTGCAACTATTGTAAGTATGACCCTAAACCAAGGATTAGCTAATGCAATAAGCGCAAATGGAGGTAGTACAGGTTGGCATGCCGTTAGTAGTGGGAGTGAGACAAGCTGTAACAAGAAAGGTATAGAAAAAATGAATATTCTTGTCAATGGAGGAGAAATCGAAAAAACTGAATTTCACCCATGGCGCTTTAAAAGAGGAAATAACGTTATTTTTAATCTTGTATGTGCTCCCAAAGGTGATTATGTCAGGGTAGATGTTATTTGTGTGAATCCTTGTGACCGGAACACTTATCGTATTCGCACTGTAATAGATGAACTTATGAATTGGTAAATTCTAGCTTTCGAATCAGCAACGCCTTAGGCAGGCGATCTCTGAGGCTTAGAAGAATCCTTCAGGTCAGCATTCAGCGGTCAGCGGTCAGTCGTCAGCCCTGAGCCATTCCCGTAGCATGGCTACAAGCCTTCGGCTGATAACTGATAGCTGATAACTGATAGCTGATAACTGATAGCTGATAACTGATAGCTGATAACTGATAGCTTAATCCTTAAGATTAGCCCTAGTATTTGAGTATTTGGTATCAACAAGCACATCTTAAGAGGAAATTTTGTGGTATAGCTTTCCTATCCCCTTAAACCGAGTAGATGTCAGTCACTCTGTCGAATCCGGTGGTTGACAAATCTAGAGCGTGGGGATAAGCAAAATACTCGACTTAAAGTGTAAGCTAATTGGAAAAGCAATCAAGTCCATTAGCAGGTCTTTGGGTCATAGATATCGACAATGGCTAAGAAGTACTGGGAATTTCTACTACAGAAAGAGGGGGAGCGCTCCTGGAAGCCAATCAAGTCTTCTGAGATGGAAATTGAATCTGGTCGGTATCGGATAGTGGCTCGTTCCAACTTGCCCAATACTGATGTAGAAATTTGCGTCAGCTATGATAGCACAGAGCAAGTGCCACCCAAACGCAAGTCCCAGAGGCGATGGCGTCGCACCAACTCAGAAGGGTTAATGGTGGTTATTCCTTTCACCAAGCTTAAACCTGGTCTGTGGAAGTTACGTTGCAGTAACGATATCATGGATGATTTTCTGGGTCAGTCCTGGCGAAAATCCTTAGCGCTACAAGTCATACCCGAAATCCAAGATGTAGAGACACCCCCTAAAACCTCTGTATCCACCCCAGTAGAATCCACCCCAGTAGAATCCACCCCAGTAGAATCCACCCAAACTGATACTCAGCCGCCTCAAATAAACAATTCCCTGACTACACCTGAGCTAGCTGTTGATTCTCCCTCCACCAATACTATTGCTAATGACCTGAAAGCAACAGATGCTAGCTCAGATACTAGCTCAGATGCTAGCTCAGATGCTAGATCAGAGTTTTCTAACCCTCAGGAGTACCAGAGTCAGATAACACCACCAGAAGAACAACCCATAACCATTGCTGCGCCAGAGTTACCTGTTGACCAAGCCCAAGCAGCAATGGGGGTTAGCCAACAGGAATCTAGTCCTAGCCAAGAGACGGTTTTGGAAGAGGTAGAAGAGGTTTACTCAGAGGCACCTGTTAATCCTGAAACCAATCAACAACCAAAAACCAACCAACAACCAATAGAAACTATCTCGGAAGACCTACAACTCCAATCGACCGTTGAGAATTCCATCATGGAGGAATCTCTGGAGACTTTGGAGCAACTACTACAACAGGTGCTTCAGCCAGTATTGGATGAGTTGGAAGATACGGAATCTGAAGATAACCAACAGCTAAGAAAAACCTCTGATTCAGATTGGGTTTCAGATACAGAGGTTAATAAGTACGGTTTAACCCTAAAACTAGATAAGGAAATTTTCCTGGCAAGGCGAGGAGAGTCGTTGACTATCAAAGGGGAATTGATAGTATATAATGATAATTATAATAATGGTGATGGGATAACGGTTAGTGTTTTAGATAGTGTTTTAGAAAACTTATTTCCTGCTACCCTACGCTATCAATTGCGGTTTCCTCAAACAGGAAAACGTTTGTTAGATATTGAGTACTCCCTATCTCAACAGGAGTTATCTTTGGGATTTAGCCATAGTCTAGATATTCCAACGGATTGCCAAAGTGGTCTAATTTTAGGAAAAATAACCCTTTATAACTCAAAGTCAACTGCTTTAGCTACTCAACAATTTACTGTCACAGCTAATGTAGAGGATTTATTAGAAGTAATTGTGCCAGGGAATCAGGGGATGCCCATGGAAACCATGGTCGTACTGGCTAATCGGATCGCTCAATCTGCCAAACCTGATCAACCTGATCAAGACCTTCTATTATTAGATGAAGACCCCTTAGAGCAGACTACGCTGGATCTGGTTGAGTTACCCCAAAACCATCCATCTCTGTTCTTGCAACCTATTTCTAAACGGTCTTTACCACCAAAACTTTACCACCATCAGCCGAGTGACATAACTGTTAAATCTATCAAATTGCCGAATTTTCCTACAATGCAGTCGGTTGCTGAACCTGAGGCACAGCACGAAGACGTCCAACATGACTCTAAAGCATCTGAGTCAGTTTCCCTAGATGATCAAGAATCCTCCACTACAGCCAATCCAGAACTAGATAATCGACAGCAAGATACTGGGTCAGAGTTACAGCCTCAAGAAACAGTGCTTCAAGACACAGTAGTTCAAGAAAGAGTACTTCAAGACACAGTACTTCAAAACACAGTAGAACAGTCGGAAGATAGTGCTGAAGATACTAATGAAGATAGTAATTTACAGATAAAGTCTGAAGTCTTATCTAATTATAATGATGCTTCTGAAGTGCTGATTAATTCCCTAAATAAATCTGATCCAATCCAAAGTATTGAGATTATTGAGAGTGATGAATATCAGACAGATGATCAGTTAGAGGATTCAGAATCGGTTGATACCCAGTTCAATAATTCCAAGGTAAACCAATTATTGAATACTACTCGGTGGGAGACTCCAGATTCTGTACAAGATCCTGAGTCAATCGCTTTAGAAGAAGCTTTCCGAGCCCTAAACATGGAAGAGCGTTTTTGGTCACGCTTGAGTGCTTTAGCTGAAGATGATAAATTGCTGGAATTGCTGAGGTTAGAATTATCCCCACAAAGTAATCCTGCTGGGCAAGATCCCTCAGCAGTGGCAGATAAACAGAGGAATGAAACGGCTAGCAACCAAGGAGAGGTTAGGGAATTTCCAGAAAAGGTCTTGGAGTCAATGACAGAATCTGAGGATTTGCCCATAGTTAGTTCAGAATTAGCAACCCCAGAAACACCCCCTAGAGTTGGTATTACTAGTCACGATTGGACGACTCAGGAAATTGTAGTAGACGATCGAGAAATAGCCCCACAACCGAAAAAAGCTAAAGCAACTAAGCAAGATGACTTGAAGGCTAAACTGGAGAATCTTTCATCCCTAGAGTTGGATGCGACCTTAGCAGCACCGACTTTATCAATACCGACTACTAGGGAGTTAGTTGCTGGAGAAAAGATAATGGTTACCATAAAACTTCCTCCTAGTCAATCTCGTTTATGTATTAAATTGTGGGTTAAAGACGTCCAAACTCGCTCTCTGCTCCAGGAAACCCGTTCTATTATAGATTTACTCCCCAATGCAGCTGGGGAGCTGGAGGCAATGACTCAATTAGTTATACCCCAAGGCACGACTCAAATCAGAATAGAAGCGATCG
Organism: Moorena sp. SIO4A1; assembly: GCF_010672065.1. Classification (NCBI taxonomy): domain Bacteria; kingdom Bacillati; phylum Cyanobacteriota; class Cyanophyceae; order Coleofasciculales; family Coleofasciculaceae; genus Moorena; species Moorena sp. SIO4A1. Next base: position 92,661 of record NZ_JAAHHX010000004.1, read on the forward strand.
CAATTAATTTGGAGAACCAGCAGGAGAGTCACAAGGCGGAGTTGGAGTGTGTAGTTGTTCCTACTGACTTATCTAGTACGCTTGAAGGATGAAGTGTTTTATAGCAATTATCATAGCTATGAGGTAAACAATTTCTGGATTTTAGGGAGCAGGGAATCGGGAATCGGGAATCGGAACCCACCCCTAACCCCTCCCAGGAGGGGAACGGGAATCGGGAATCGGGAATCGGGAAAAAATCCTGTGTACCTCATAGGTATGAAAAACGCTATACTGAGGCAATGCCGTTTTGTTCCATATAATTCAGTAACCAGTTTGCGGCTGTAGCTCTGCGAGTTTGTCGAGGACCAAATTCCCCGATTTTATAACCTTTGAAACCTAATTTTTCTTTCAATAACTGTTTATTTTCTTTGGGGATTGAACGGGTTAGTTTTACGGTAGCAGGGCGGCTTTCTATGAAATTGGGTGGCTCGGGATAGTCTTCTTGCCATTCAGGATTAACCTCAGTTATATCCCACTGTTGCGTAGTTGAGTTATAACGATAACCTAGATAGTACCAGAGTAGTTTATTAACGGTATCGTCATCAATTTTTTCGTTTAAAATTGCCCAAATTGTATTAGTATTGAGTGGCGGTAGTTCAAACATAGTTGAAATTATAAATTAGGACTTATCAAGGATTAAGTAGATTCTAGATAAAGTTAGACTATCTAGAGTTATTCACTTCTGTGCTGGTACCTCTGGCGGAATAATGGTAATGGTTAGGGATTGAAGCTGTATGGCTATGAAAATTATAAAGCAGCCGCTGCGCTGGCAGGTGGGATTGGTTTTCTTGGCTGGTGTGTTGGCGATTTCCACATCAGCTATTTTTGCGCGATTAGCGATCGCATCCGCTGGGGTGAGTGGGGTAGGGTTTAGCCTGTTCGTAGCTGGATCTCGTCTTACTATTGCGTCTATGCTACTGTTACCAGCTTGGCCAAAGCTCAGGCAAGCTCAGCTAAGTCCAGGTGCATTACTCTATGCCAGTGGGGCTGGTGTTTGTTTAGCGCTACACTTTGTGACTTGGATTACTTCCTTGTCTTTTACTTCCATTGCCGCATCTACTACGTTACTTACCACAACTCCGATTTGGGTTGCTTTAGTTTCTTGGCTGTGGTTAAAAGAAAAACTAACTAGGCTGACGGTTTTGGGGATTGCTGTGGCCTTTGTAGGTGGTGTCTTAATTAGTTTGGGGGATGGGGTTTCTCTCAGTGGTGGGAGTAATGCTCTGTTGGGGAATTCTCTAGCATTGATGGGAGCGGTGATAGCAAGTTTGTATGTACTTTGGGGACGTGAAGCACAGCAGCGTGGTTTGAGTCTGGGTAGCTATAGTGCTTTCGCCTACAGTGTGGGGGCGTTGGTGTTGTTACTGTTATCGTTACTCTGGGGTGTCAGTTATCTCAATTATCCGGTAGCGGTTTACGTCTACATCTTGTTAATCGCAGTTTTCCCCCAAATGGTGGGACATACCAGTTTTAACTGGTTGCTACGCTGGATTAATCCTACCCTGGTGACCCTGGCTATTTTGTTTGAACCCGTTGGTGCTTGTTTTTTGGGCTATCTGATTTTTCAGGAAGTGCCAGGGGTATTGGTGCTGGTAGGTGCCGTGGTATTGTTAGTTGGGGTGGCAGTAGCGGTTTATGGATCTAATTTGAAAAGAGGTTGAAAGTCAGCTGAGGACTTATTTGCAGCAAGTGCTCTTAAACTCGAACAAGTCGTTTATACTGATAAAAGTTTAACAGTGATGGAGTTTAGCCTTCAATAAAGAGGTTTTTGACCTCAACTATCAGGTTTTAAACCTCAACTTTAAGCTAGAAAACCTAGTAGTACTAAAAAAGTATTTAATTGACTACATTATGCCAGAAGTAGGAGAAGCGAAAAAGAAATGAAAAAAATGATCAAAGCTTGTTTTGTAACGTTAGTAACCTGTATGCTAGTGCTAACGTTCAATATGAATGCCCTGGCGAGTAGTGAAACTGAGATAGAAATATGTGACTTAACTCTACATTCATTTTGTGACCGTGATCTGTTGCCGACGCAATATGTGGAACTTATTGCTACCCCTAACCATATCTCATTTCTTCTTTTGAAAAATGATGCTCCAGGAGATAGAAACGGCAAAATAGAAAATGATGATGATTATGTGACTTACAGCGCTAGCGAAATAACAACTTACTTAGCCACGTTTTCCAATAGTGAAGACATCACAAAAAGGCTGAAAATATCCAACACTGACGCTATAACAGAGTCTCCGCAGCATTGGACATTTTATCATAGACCCGCACAAGTGGTCAAATTGGTTAACGTATTTGCTGCCAATAAAAATTAATAATGTCGGGAGCATCCCATTTTGAAAAATATATCTTTTGATATGGGCATTAACATCGGGTTCATACAGCTTAATGTGGTATGTTTATTCCAAATTGGGATGCTCCCAGAAAGCCTGCAATGATTCAGTACCCTTTAAGCGTAAAGGGTTTCAGGCTATTTCGTCACCTCTTCTGAGGTCTGACATAATCTGGCAAAGTGGTATTTTTAAATTGTACGTAGTAATGTAAAAAATAAGTAGTCATAACAAGTAATTTAGATATGAGTAGCTAGAAAGGGGGATTGAGTTAAAAGCCAATTATTTTTCCTTTTCCCTTTCCCCAATGAATAGTAAACTACTTCAACAAGTCCGGGTTTTAGACCCAGTTTCTGGAATTGACCAAGTCGCTGATGTGCTGATTACTGATGGTGTAATCACGGCAGTGGAAACTCACATCAAGGAAATCTCTAGCGATACAGTGGTGCAAGATTGTCAGGGACACATTTTAGGACCAGGACTAGTAGACCTCTACAGCCATTCTGGTGCACCAGGACATGAGCAGCGGGAAACCTGGTCTTCACTACTGGCAGCAGCAGCAAATGGAGGCTTTACTCGCTTAGCCATTTTGCCTGACACTAACCCCCGCCTAGACAATGCTGCTGTTTTGGCACAACGGCAAGAACTCCAAAACTCTCCCCATCTGACCCTCCCACCTTCTTCACCTCAACTCTATTACTGGGGTGCCTTTACCATCGGGTTAGAAGGACAGCAAATGACTGAATTAGCGGAACTAGCTCTAGGGGGAGTAGTGGGCTTTACCGATGAACGTCCTTTATGTAATTTAGGGCTAGTTCGACGGTTGTTGGAATACCTACAACCCTTGGGTAAACCAGTGGCACTTTGGGCTTGTGACCCTAAGTTGGCAAATGGGGGAGTGATGCGAGAAGGTATCCAATCAATTGGTTTGGGTTTGCCAGGGAATCCTGCGATCGCAGAATCATCCGCTATCGCTGCCTTATTAGAAGTTGTAGCAACTACTGGCACGCCAGTCCATCTCATGCGTATCTCCACCAGTCGCGCTGTCCAATTGATTGAATCAGCTAAGGCAGCGGGTTTGCCAGTAACAGCCAGTACCACTTGGATGCATCTATTGCTCAATACTGAAGACTTATGCAGTTACAACTCCAATTTGCGCTTGGAACCCCCGTTGGGAAACCCAGTTGACCAAGCCGCACTGATCCGAGGTGTTCGGGAGGGGATTATTGATGCGATCGCAATTGACCATGCTCCCTACACTTATGAAGAAAAAACTGTTGCCTTTGCTGAAGCACCACCAGGAGTGATTGGTTTAGAGCTAGCCCTACCCCTGCTCTGGCATACTCTAGTCGAGACAGGGGATTGGTCAGCCTTAGAACTTTGGAAAAGTCTTAGCACAAATCCTGCTATTTGTCTACAGCAAGACCCCCCTAGCACTGCTACTGGTCAATCCGCTGAATTAGTCTTATTTAATCCTAAATCCCCTTGGACTGTTCACCAAAAAAACCTCAAATCCCTTTCTAGTAATACCCCCTGGCTAGGGCAAGAATTAATTGGTCGTGTCGTGCAAACTTGGTGTCCAGCAAGTCGAAAATATCAATAGTGAAGTACTGATACTTTATAATTCAGTTGACTGATTCAACCGTTCAGGATAACTCGGATTTGGTTTCAATTTCCCCATTCGATTTAACGGCCAAAACCGCACTACCGCACGACCGATAATTTTGTCACGAGGGACAAAGCCCCAGTGGTGAGAGTCGTAACTATTGTTACGGTTATCTCCCAGCACTAGGTATTCGTCTGGTGGTACTGTTTCTGGTCCAAAATCGTACTGTGGTGCTTCTACGATATACTTTTCCTCTATTTCTTTATCATTGATATAAACTCGCCCATTTTTAACCAAAACCTTGTCACCGGGTAACCCAATTATGCGCTTGATAAAAGCATCTTTAAAATTTTGCTCTTTCAGCCTTTCAGTGGGAGCAAATACCACAATTTCTCCTCGTTGTGGGTCTTGGAAAAAGCGATAACTTATCTTATCAATAATCAAGCGGTCGTTAATCTGTAGTGTCGGTAGCATCGATCCCGATGGGATGTATCGCGCTTCAGCCACAAACGTGCGAATCCCAAAGGCAAGAACAGCACTCAAGGTAATTGTTCTTATTCCTTCTACCCAAGCATTGTCTTTAGAAGGCTGTGTAGGTTTTTTTTCTGGTCTTTTATCTGGTACACGACTCATATCCATTCAACTACTACCGATACACAAGTTTGAGGAAATTTCAACAAATAGCTGATTGGGAAATTATCAGCAAATTTAACAGCAAATTTAACAGCAAATTTAAACGTCTGGGGTTTTCTAGCTAGATCTTAAAAATTTCAAGTTAGTAGGGGAGCCTAAATCAAGATTATGTAAAGTTTTGTGAATAAAGTCAATTTGGCAGGACAACCCTGTTTGTTTGTGCCATGGTGGTAGGTTAGCTGCGGTTGTCTGTATTTAGCTATATATCAGGTTTGTATCTACTGTATCTACCTAGACACCGAGCAGGGAAACTGTCAAATTATAACATCCTCCTATGTTGTCTGACTTTTGCTTGTTTATCCGCCATGCTCGTATTCTATTGCCCTCTGGTGAATTTTTACTGGGGGATATCCACACCTGCGGTCGAAGGATTGTTCAGGTTGCCCCAGACATCCCAGTGCCAACGGACGTTACGGCATATAAAGAAATAGACGCTCAAGGCTTAACTTTGTTGCCAGGGGTAATTGATCCCCAAGTCCATTTTCGGGAACCAGGTCTAGAACATAAAGAAGACTTATTTACTGCCAGTTGTGCCTGTGCCAAGGGTGGAGTGACGTCCTTTTTAGAGATGCCGAATACTCGTCCTCCGACGACGACCCAAGCCCCACTGGATGACAAGCTCAAACGAGCGGCAGATAAGTGCTTAGTTAATTATGGCTTTTTTATCGGCGCAACACCAGCAAATCAGCCAGATTTGCACAATGCCCAGCCGACTTGTGGGATTAAGATATTCATGGGTTCAGCTCATGGTGCACTATTGGTAGATCATGAAGCAGTGATAGAACCAATTTTTGCTGAAGGTTTTAGCGAAGGTTCTCGGAAGTACAATCGCTTAATTGCAGTACACGCTGAAGACCAAGCCAGAATTAATCAGCGGCGTAAGGAATTTGCTGGAATTACTGACCCTGCTGTTCACTCTCAGATTCAGGACAATCAAGCTGCCCTTAATGCCACCAAGTTAGCTCTGAAGTTGTCTAAAAAATATCAGCGGCGCTTGCATATCTTGCACCTATCCACGGCAGAAGAAGCTGAATTGCTTAGGGAAGACAAACCTAGCTGGGTGACGGCGGAAGTGACTCCCCAGCACCTCTTACTAAATACCGATGCTTATGCAGAGATTGGTACCCTGGCACAGATGAATCCGCCTTTGCGCTCCTGCCACGACAATGAAGTTCTTTGGCAAGCTCTACTCGATGGGGTCATTGATTTTATCGCTACAGACCATGCTCCTCACACCTTGGAGGAAAAAGCCAAAGGGTACCCCCACACTCCTTCGGGAATGCCTGGAGTAGAAACATCTCTGCCACTGATGCTGACTCAAGCCATAGAGGGACGGTGTAGTGTGGCTCAAGTATCTGACTGGATGTCTACAGCAGTTGCTAAGGCTTATGGAATTCCCAACAAAGGTGCGATCGCTCCTGGCTATGATGCGGATTTGGTACTGGTAGATTTAGAAAATTACCACCCAGTGTTACGGGAAGAACTTTTAACAAAATGCGGATGGAGTCCTTTTGAAGCTTGGAACTTAACCGGATGGCCAGTGATGACCATTGTTGGTGGTCAAGTAGTCTACGACAGAGGAAAATTGAACACAGAAGTGCGAGGTGAAGCTTTAACTTTTACCAGTTAAACAGTATAGGATTTAACTATAGGACTTAATAATAGGATTTAATAGGTAGTGGGAAAAAATTAAAGTTGACCCAAATTTTTGGTCAACCTCAATCCCACTAACCTTCACCCTACTCTACACTAGACGCCAAGGGCGAACAACCAGATAACCTATCCAACAGCCAAGTTAAATCAAACTTACCGTTACAAGTGAATTGAGCCTGACGTCCACCTTCCTGGGAATAGGTTAGTCTTAGATGTAGATAACTGGATGGCAAATAGTGTAGGCGCTCAGCCCACTCGATGGCCACAATTCCCGGAGCAACCTCAATTCCCTCCCAGTAGTGTTCTGGGTTTAATGACTCTACTTCTGAGGTGGATAAGCGGTACAAATCGAGGTGATACAGGGGGATACGTCCCTCTGTATACTCATTGATCAGAGTAAAGGTGGGACTGACAATGGCATCAGTTATGCCTAGTCCCTCACCAATACCCTGAACTAGGGTGGTTTTGCCAGCCCCTAAGTCTCCCTCCAGCAAAATGATGCTACTAGCTGGCAGAGATTTCCCCAATTCCACACCTAGCGTACGGGTTGCTTTAGCATCAGCTAGAAAAATTTTTGTCATTAGTTATTTAGCAATAGAGTACCTCGAATAATAGTTATTCTGAGTTAATATCTCAGCTTTTATTTTCCTTTAAAAATTTTCCTCACACTCACCTTATCTAAGCATGTGCTCGACTATACCATCGTAATAAAACCCGTGCCAGTCTTTCCGAATTGTGCCGCACTAAATGAGTTTCCTCATCTTCATACATGACATTGGTCGCCACAATCCGACGCCCTAATTTAGAAGTTTCTTCTCGATCCAGAAAAACTGGATGAGACTTAACTTGAGCATACTTAATCAGTGACCCAGCTGAGGGGTATTTTCGATTCACCAGTACCGCGTTAAATAGCCTTTTCCCACAGGCTTCATCAATAGTTTTAATATGGTCAGAAACACTATATCCATCAGTTTCCCCTGGCTGGGTCATGATATTACAAACGTAGATGCGGGGTATCAAGCGAGCTGCGATCGCATCGGTAATTTCTGGCACCAACAGATTGGGAATAATGCTGGTATAGAGGCTACCGGGTCCTATTATAATATAATCAGCTTCCTCAATTGCCTTGAGTGCTGCTGGTAAAGCAGGTGGATTTTCGGGAGTACAACCAATTTTTTTGATCACTCCCCGAGCATCAGTAATATTAGACTCTCCTTCGATGCGACGTCCATCAGCTAATTCAGCCCAAAGGCTGACATCAGTTAGGGTAGCTGGCAACACTCTTCCTCTCACTGCTAATACCTGAGAACTAGCAGCAACAGCTTGTTCTAGATCGCCAGTAATATCACTCATTGCGGTCAGGAAAAGGTTTCCAAAACTGTGACCGACTAAACCACTACCAGCTCGAAAACGGTATTCAAACAGTTCGGTTAACAACTTTTCTTGGTCTGCCAGTGCCGTTAAACAGTGACGAATATCCCCTGGTGGTAACACTCCAATTTCCCGTCGCAGCCGTCCACTGGAACCCCCATCATCAGCTACCGTAACAATAGCAGTGATATTAGCACTATAAACCTTTAGTCCTCTAAGTAAGCTAGAAAGACCAGTGCCACCCCCAATGACTACCATTTTCGGTCCCCGGTTTAACCGACGATGATCCATCAGCACATCAATCAGTTTTCGATCGTGGTCGGGTTTTAAAACTTCCGTAATTGATCCTACCGTCCGGGTTTGCCCCCAGAAGATGAAAAGTAGACCCAAGATCAGCGCAATTGGACCAGACACATGGTTAGGAATAATGGTGGTAATTTTCTCTAAAACTTGGGCTGTGAATTTAATGATGTAAAAAACTGGAGTTAGCTTTACCCAAATCGCTAATCCCAAACTTGTTAGCACTACACCACCAGCACTTAAAAGTATCCAACGCTTCACTAGTAATCCAGGGGCTAACCACTTAAACCAACGGTTGACCCGCTGAGGAATTCGACCTCTCGATTCATTTTGTAGGGTACGTAGAGCTCTTTTGAAAAGACTGATTGAGGACATAACTACACTGAGTATGGTAAGTACAAAAGCTGGATAGACATTGCTGGTCGAACTCCAGCACTTGACAAGGAGGCGATGCATGTAGTGAGGAACGGCTCAGGCTCCGGAAGTGCCTGTCAGATTGGTACTTTCTTTGCCTAATCAAACCTTCGTGTGAAAAGCGCGTGATTCACATAGCCGCTCACCCTTGAGGTATAGCGGTTTCCATTGATATTACTGATCAAGGTGCGCGCCTCCTAGGCCGCGAGGGATTGCTCGCGGCCTAGGGTCGCACCTCAATGGTGAATTCACCATGAAGCTGGTACTGATCACCACAGTTTCAGATAATTAGGCTAAGGTGTGATTAATACAATATCCGGTACCTAGACGTTATGATCAGAATTTACCCGTCGATATGCCGAAAGTGGTGAGGTCGGTTGAGTTCCCATTTAGGGTATGAGAGTAGTGGTGTAACCCCAAAAAATACGGGGTGAAAGAGAATAATCCCAATTAGTCAGCTACACCAGACTTTTGTGATTCCTGTGACAAGTGTAGCTGCTTACAGCTCATGACTTAATGGGGAACGCTTGCCTAGGTAATAGGGATGATAGCACTAGGGATTAGGGATGATAGCACTAGGGATTAGGGATGATAGCACTAACACCATTAACCTAATCTAGTTATTAGACTGGACAGGGATTGACTGCAGTGAGGCAGATGGAAAAGCGAATTTTGGGAATTGACCCAGGACTAGCTACTTTAGGTTTTGGGGCAATTAGTTGCCAAACAACCCAAATTAGTAAGTCAGGAAACACAAAAAGCTCCTTAGGAGTGGCAAAGCGTTCTAGCCAGTCACCAATACAGGCAACCCCTGAACCATTGCAGTTGCTAGATTTTGGCATCATCCAAACCCCTGCCAAAACTGATTACGGCTCACGACTGTGTACGATTTACGAGGATTTACACACCCTGCTGGAACACTGCCAACCGGATCTGGTGGCGATTGAAAAACTTTTTTTCTACCGTATGAGTACTACGATCTCCGTAGCTCAGGCACGGGGTGTTGTGGTGTTAGTAACAGCACAACATGAAGTTCCAATGGTAGAGTTTACACCGGGTCAGATTAAACAGGCTTTGACAGGATATGGTAATGCGGATAAATATGAGGTTCAGCAGGCTGTTATGCGGGAGTTAAACTTAGACACCATCCCCAAACCAGATGATTTAGCAGATGCCTTGGCAGTCGCATTGACCGCCTGGTTTCATATGTCTTGAACACTTTACTAGATCTGTGAACTTTATTTGTGAACTTTATTTGTGAACTTTATTTGTGAACTCTATTTGTGAACTCTATTTGTGAACTCTATTTGTGAACTCTATTTGTGAACTCTATCTGTAAATTATATCTGTAAATTATATAGCAATACTAAATCAGTTTTAAAATTGGCAAACTATTCAATCCTTGCTGGGCAAGGGTTATAGCGATTCAGCGATCGCGCAGCGTGGCCTACGGCCACAGCCGACACGATCGCGTTCGATAAGGGCACTATATTTTTGAAATCATTTAGAACTGCTATATCTGTGAACTATATCTGTAAACTATATTTGTGAACTATACCGATAGCAAAGCAATAAACTTAATCATATTTATATATGTAATATTAAAAACCAGTGTCAGCTTTCGGTGTTGCCAGTTTGACCTGAATTTTCTCTAGGTATTAAGTTAAGTTAACCCATGACAAGCAACGGTGTATTCAACCCTTGAGCAAAAATATCGACGTCTTCGCCAAGAGCTGATTGCCGGTGGGATCACTCTCGGGGGTGTATTTCTGATTGGAACTCTGTGGTATCGGGTGGTTGAAGGCTGGGGCTGGTTGGATTCAGCCTACATGACGGTAATCACGCTTTCGACAGTGGGCTATCAAGAAGTACGGCCGATGGGAGATCGGGCAAGACTATTCAGCATTTCTCTGATTTTTATGGGCATTATTAGTATCGGTTACATTGTTAACCGGTTTACAGAAGCCCTAATTCAAGGCTACTTTCAAGATGGAATTCGCATGAGGCAACAGAAGCGCTTGCTAGATAGTTTGACGAAACACTACATTTTGTGTGGGTTTGGACGGACTGGGCGTCAGATTGCTGTAGAATTTAAGGCTGAGGGAATCCCATTTGTGACAATTGACTCCCGATTGGAACAGGTTCAAGCTGTCCAGGATATGGGTTGTATTTCTGTACACGGAGATGCCACCTTGGATGAAACTCTGCTAAATGTGGGGATTGAACGGGCAATTTGTCTGGTGGCTGCCCTGCCCTCAGATGCCGAAAATCTCTATATTATCTTGTCTGCCAAAACCCTCAATCCCCGAATTCGAGCCATCGCTCGTGCTAGCTCTGAAGAAGCTGTTCAAAAATTGCAGCGAGCTGGTGCAGATGCTGTAGTTTCTCCCTACATCACTGGTGGTAGACGCTTGGCAGCTGCAGCCCTTAGACCCCAAGTCATGGATTTTGTGGATGGGATTCTAACCGGAACTGATAGCTCTTTTTATATGGAAGAGTTTCTGCTAGACCCCGAAACCTGTCCTTGCGTGGGCAAAACCCTCAGGGAAGCCCGACTGCGATCGCAAACTGGTGCTATGGTCTTAGCAATTCGCCGGGATTCCGGTCGTCTGATTGCTGGACCAGACGGTGACACTAAACTCATACCAGGAGACCTACTGATTTGTATGGGGACAGCTGATCAATTGCGTGAGCTAAACCAGATTCTCGGTCCAATCCGTTCCAATTTGCTACGACTGCCCAAGCCAAAATAGATCTTGGGCTTAGAAGGTCAGTTGATTTTTTGTTGAAGGTTGAAGGTTGAATGTTGAAGGTTTAATGTTGAATGTTGGAGGTTGAAGGTTGAAGGTTGTTCGCCTTTGGCGTCCGATTTAGGGTAGGTTGACGGTTAACTGTCAAGACATCATGTCATGTCTAGTGGTGCCCGGTAGTGTTCTTTGTCGTTGGTTTTTTTTGGGTAATTGTATGGTCAGGGAGTAATTACAATTACCAATTACCTTTTACCCAATTACCTTTTACCCAATTACCTTTTACCCAATTACCCTATCCTTTACAGTATTGATGCTGCCGGGGATGATATCAGTTTTGATCTAATTCAGTTTCAAGGTATTCACCGGCACTTCATCCCAAGACTTAACTGTGCGTAATCGGGCAACCCAACCCGCTGCTTTTTGCTGATCAGTCAAGTTATTCTGAAACGACTCGTGGCAATCCCTCGCCTGCTCTTCGTTGCAAGTGGCAATACAAGAGTATAGAAGACCCGATGGATCAATCTGCTCGTTTACCCAAATAGTCATTAGTGATTTTATTAATATAAACCGATATGTAAATTACCCTATGTCATTTTTGCCGTTGACCTGCAACTAGATGTTTAGGGTCGCAGCTGTATATACCTCGTAGTATAGCATTTGAGCAACATTAGTCAGTCGAAGCCGGATCAGTATACTCAGCTAGCTGATTGAGAGCCGTCCCAGTCACTCGACAAATTCTCCAGTCTGGCAATACTGCTGCTCCCATATGTTCATAAAATGCCATCGCAGGTTCATTCCAATCCAGTACACTCCATTCTAAACGCCCATAGCCACGCTCCACTGCTAGCTGAGCCAGGTAACTGAGTATGGCTTTACCGATACCTTGGCGGCGAAATTCCGGTAATACAAATAAATCTTCTAGATAAATTCCCGGCTTAGTTAGAAATGTGGAATAGTTGTGGAAAAACAGTGCAAATCCCACCCCTTGACCACCCTGTTCAACGATAATCGCCTCTACATAGGGTTTAGCGCCGAACAGGTGTTCTTTCAGGTCATCAGCATTGCCAGTGACAGCTTCGGAGAGTTTCTCATACTCTGCTAGTGCCTTAATCAAATTAAACAGAATCGCTACATCAGCTTCTGTGGCTGGTCTTAAGGTAAACTTACCCATAGTGCTGGCAAAGGGACAATAAAAAAGACAATTTGACTATTTATCATATCCCTTCTCTGGTAATGGGTAATGGGTAATGGGTAATGGGTAATGGGCATTGGTGACAGTTAAGCAGGCATAGCAATTTGTCAAGCCCTCTGAGTGTGGGAAAGGAGACAAATCAAGGGGAGGTTTTTTTCTCCTGGTACGAGGGGCTTTGACAACCCCCTTTTCTTGGTTCTCGAGAGCCGTTAAATAGGCCACTGGGTCAGTGGCTTTCCCTTGATGATAGGCAACTCCAAAATGATACAGTCCGCGAAAAACCATTTCTACAGAAATACACTCCATTGGTATTGATAATTCTGTTCGCGTAGCGTGGCCAAAGGCCTTAGCTACCTCATCGGATAGGTCGATTAAGACCACATAAAATAACCAAGTAGCCCACAATTGTAATTGAATACCATTGACAGAACCAGTCCACAAGTAACTCAAACCCAATAAGCGTTATTCGAGTGATAAAAGTCTCCTCAATTCGCCAGCGACGAGCGTACAAATCAGCTACGAGGTAGGGAGGTAAAACTTCAGGCTCTATCACAGAAGTTAGGTAGCGATACCATGTTGAACCATGTTTTACCACGACTTACGTAAGTTGAGAATTGGATTACCTTGATAACCTGTTCCCAACCTAATTAGTTGGTCATGATGTTGTCCAGAGTGACTCAAAGTGCGTACAGATTTATATTTTCCTTTCCCTTTGAGCCTGGTAATGAAGTCAGATTTACCCAAGATTCAACTCCTCAAAAAAGCGAAAGTTCCAAAACCCTCTATCTAAGATGAGTAGCGTTTTGGCTGGGATCAATTCTAACAAGTTGGGCACAAAGTTACTCTCATGGGTGTAAGGATTAGATTTAAACCAGGTTTCGACTGGAAAGCCTGTTTCTTCTACCACCGTACAGATTCTACCTCCTAATTGACCCAGAGGTACTGTTTCTAAACTTTTTAGCTTACGAAACAATGCCTCTAATGTCGAAGCATCCACTAGACATCTCCAAAAAACCATAACCCAGTCACAGCAAGGAAAACAAGTTTGTCAAGACCTAATTTAAAATTTAGCTTTAAGAACGAATTAATAATGGTTTGAAGACACAAAATCTAATTTTATAGGAAAAATATGGCTCATGATAACGTCAATCAATTGCTCTTAAACATCCGATTTTATTACTTCTAAAATTAGCGACCCAATTCTTAATCGCACTAATCCGCAGTTAAAAAAACTGATTTATATCGAGTTTTACGCAAACTAAATCTTTCTTGAGATATTTTAAAAAATTTTAAAACTCTAATTAAATGTTCAATAAAAATTCGATTAGATGATAAAGCTTTATTTTCGGATTTTTGAGTCTCTGTTAATTCTCCATTATTCGGTTTTTTATAGGGAGTTGTGATTTGAGTTTCTCCAATGTAAGCTTTATCCCCACTAAAAGTTTGTTGATCATTAAATTTACTCAAAGTTTTTCGACAGATTTTAATATCACTCATAGGGCCAGGTTTTCCGATTACTACATCGACAAGATCTAAGGCCGTAGGCCACGCTACGCGATCAGCCTGGTTGACTGACAAAACTATTCAACAGCATATTGGTACGTTTGTACCTTAAACTCTAGTTGATAGTGCCGTTGCTGATGTTGTTTGCGCGAAGCCATCGCAGGATAAGGGTCATGATTGCTGGAAAAACAAACCCGATGAATTAATTTCCAGCCATTCTCTAAAGATGATTTGACCCACTCCCAACCAATCCGAAAATAGCTGTTTCCTCGAAACCAGTGAGTGTCAACCCATCGACGTTTACCAGACTCTACCACCTCAACCCCTTGAGCCGTGACGTACAACGTAGCCACAGCTAGAATGAACCACAACCGAGATAAGGCTGGAACTGAGCGAATTTGAGACTTCTGCACATTCCATCCATTGGACTGGTCATCTAAAAAGTTTTCCTCAATATCAAAGCGAAACCCATATTCGGCAAAGGTTTGAAGGGTGGTATTTTCATCACTAACAATGGCCCATTATCACCATTTACATTGTTGCAACCAAAAATCAGATCAACTGGACCATACCAATATTCCTTGTGCACTCTGACATTGTGAAAGCACAAGACCTCACCCCGATTAAAATGGAAATCTTTGAGCTGATGCCAACTTTTACCTGCTCGCCAAATCCAAGTGTCCTTTTTCAGACGAATCCGGTAATGCCAACCCCATTTATTGGTCAAAGCTTTCATTAAATCGGTGTGGACAAACCCTCGATCTGCCAGTAGGATCACCTTAACCTCTTTGGGTAAAAGGTGTATCGATTGTTGGAGCATCTCCCGATAATCTTTGAATGCTACCGTTGCACTCTGATGCTTCATCACTCGCCAGCTCACTGGTAAGGCTCGTCCTCGATGCACCACTACCAATCTAACCAGACAGTACTCATCCCAAAACATCGAGGTGTCTAAACTCAAGTAAATACACCCATCTTTCCAATCCGCCAAGGCTGCTTTAATCAAAGGTTTGTACCATCGATGGACATTGATTCGGGCATTATGCAGCCAACGGTGCATTCGGCGTTGTTTGCTTTGAGCATATTGGCCACGACACGGGATGTAGGGAATCCATCGGGGCAAATTCACTTCCCCTGTCTGAATCAGGGCTGCCACCATCCATAAACAGGTGGTTAGGTGGCTCAGGTGTGCCCACTCACAGGGTTGACTTATCCATGTCTTCAAGGCATTGTAGAGTCGGGAGTTTTTTTTCATCGCATTCCTAGGATTTGAGTGGTATCTGTCCTGAGGATGCGGGGAAACACTCCCTTTAGTCAAGTCTTGCTCTTACAAGTCTGGTAAGTATTTGAGCCATTTTCAACCTAACTTTTGTCAGTCAATCAGCGCGATCAGCTTTTGGTAAAACAATAAATTGATTTTTAAAAGTATGTATTTTTTGCTTTTATGAATAATATTTTTTTTGCTATTGATAATCATAATGTCTTTCAATAGACTGCTCAGTACTGTCTAAAATCAATTCATCATTATCTAATTGTTCAATAATTTTTTATTCTTTTTGAAACTTTTTTACTTGTGATAATCAACTGGTAGGTAAGTCGTTTTCACAATTTTTTTGCCAATAAGTAAAAATATTATGAGCCGTTGATTCACTGATTTTAAAAATAAGTCCTAAAAGTTGAAAGCTCAAATGATACCTTAAATAAATTAACATTAAAACGATTTGCTCTGACTCTAATAGTTTAGGATGATTTCCTCCTCCTGCTTGATTGATTCTAATTTTAGTTTTCTCAATTTCTTCTTGCTTTCTTTTATTGAGAAGCTTACCTAGTTCAATTAATTGCTATAATTGTTGATAATCAATACCTAATAGTCTTTTGGTTTGTTTAGGGTTTTTCTGGATATAGTTCCAAGTATATTTTTCCATTTATTTTTTTGGATCGAACAATATTTACTTATTATAGTCTATTTTTTGGAATTTGATTATATTATGGAAATGTCTACTATCCACAAACGTTCAAAATACTTTCTCGCTCTTTTAACGCTTACCGGACTTTCTCTGTTTCTTTGCTGCCAACGTTGGTTTAACAAAACTAGTAAGTCTTTTAGTACTCTTTGAAACAATGATGCTGGAAAGGTTAAGAATCTTTGAGATAGGGCTTGTTGAGACACTTTCACTGCCTTCGCCCACAGCAAGTTTTCCCTTGCTAGCATTCGATTGAGCTCTGTTACTGATGGTACTTGCCGACCCAGTAAACTCAATACCACTGCCAGCATCTATGGGTTACTCAATATCCTGCAAATCATGTCTAATGAGCGGTAGTAGGCTAGTTGATTGTACACGCAAGGTTTGACTAAATCTTCTAGTTGTTGAGCTATGACAATGTTCATCTATATTGGGCTGGTTTCGCGGTCTGGTGTGGTCTCTAATACTTTTTTGGCGGGGGAGCCATTCTCTTTTTACCTTTGTAACCACCGATACTTCAGTTAGTCTACGGTTCGCGAGCCGCATATGCTGGTGCTCGAAGCGATCGCACAGTTTGGGGTTAGCGATCGCACAGTTTGGGGTTAGCGATCGCACAGTTTGGGGTTAGCGATCGCACTGAATAGTTTACCTAGTACAGGATACAGCAATTTCTGGAAAGTACTTGACAAATTGCTCTTTTGCTTAACTTGTCACCAATGCCCATTCCCCATTCCCCATTCCCCATTCCCCATTCCCCATTCCCCATTCCCTAGATTTAGTACTAATGTTGCTGCATAAGTGACATGCTCCCGTCCGTCATCGCTTTGGACTCTCCAGAATCATCTGGGTTGGAGATAGAGGCATTATACTAAATCCGGTTGTCATACCCCATTAAAAAAATGCTTAAATAGAAGCTAGCCAATGATAGAAAGTTAAATTTATAATTTCTTCTTTCATCTCACTCAAAACCTGACAACGTTTTACTAACAATTCTTCGATTTCATCAATCGTCTCAAAACAATTATTTACTAAAGGTTCATCCCCTAATTTTCACAGTATTTCTGCTGGTTGTAATTCTGGAGAGTATGGGGGCAAAAACTCTAGTTTAATTCCTGAAGTAATTTTTACCTTCTTACTCCGATGCCATCCAGCATTATCTTCTACTAACAACACTTTTTTTTTGGAGAAATGCCCACATCTTCGGGAGCATCCCATTTTGGAAAAAAGGAAAAACTTATTCGCGAGTTATGCTCGCGAATAATAACCTAACTTAGATATTTTCTTGCTCCGAGTCGAAAGAAATATCTAGTAAGCTATTTTTTAGAGAATCAATATTTTTTTGTAATTCGGAAACTATGGTTCTTCTGGCTACAGCCATCACCCCAGCAACATGGGCTTGACTTCCAGCCTTCCCCAAATGCTTATATTTACTTAGCTTGGGGGTATCACCTGTGGTGGGAAAAGTGGGTGAAGGAGCTTGTAGTTTATAGTACCAGTAGGCTTTTTGGGGCTGTCGGACTTGATAACGTGCTACCCAAGCATCTTCCGGAGCGAGTTCCCCTTGACCCTCGAAGAAACTTTTGTAGGTTTCGAGGCTGGCAATCGCCGTCTGTAAACGAGTTATTCTCTGTAGTTTATCTTGTTGTGACTGACTTGAAACTCTTCTACCCATTACTCTCAATCCCCATGGGACATCTATTCGCGATTATAACTCGCGAATACAGTCAAAGGAAGAGAGAATTTTTAAGGGCTTAAATAGCTAGTTGACCATTGAGATAGGCACAACGCAGTTGTAAGATATTAGCAACATTCTCTGGTCGCCACTGGGCTCCGGTTAATTTAACTCGGTGGCTGATTTGTTTGACAGCCGATTCCACCGCTCCGCTTCCAATTGAACAAATTTGCTCCCGTTGGAAAGAGTGATAATTGATTAACCTTTTACGGTGTTTTTTGAGATAGCCAATAAAGTTAGTTCCACCCACTGGCTTCGCCAACTTAAGCAACTTCATTGCCTCAGACACCTGTCCTTTCCACAGGTAAGCCTCTAACTGTTCTTTGATTGATTTATTTGTTTCTATTTTATGAATGTTTTCGGTTAAGTGATACCAGTCCAGGATTTCAATTCGATGCTGAGGCTCACCAATAAGAGCAAATATATTCCAGATGCCATCATGTCCATCTCCCAAGCAGTATAAGGGTACGGTCAAGTTTTGACTGTTTATCCAATCAGTTAAAGATAGATTGTCTTGAAAGAAGGCTCCGTAATAAATCCCTTGTAAGCGAGCTGTTTTGTATTCTTGCCAAACACTAGGTTCTCCTTTAACTTCCGTCCTTAAGCGAATTTTTCCGCCATCAACACTTACTTCGGATAACCCTTGTTTTAGATCAGGAGGTGGTAACTCAATTTGGTTAACTTTTCGTTCGCGTAGCGTGGCCAAAGGCCAATGTTGAGTGGAATGACCAACTTTGAGTCCAGTTAAGAGATATAAATCCGTTTCTGCATTGTGATAAGATTCATTGGCACTCAAGAGAAGACAGCATTTTTCCAACAGAGGACTATGTCGCGTTAATGGTTATATTCCCAAAGCATCTGCTTGTTTTTTCGTAATCTTCAGTTTTCCGAGACAACTTTTAATGGTTCGGGTTTTACCTCGTTGGGTATTGGTCTTTTTTGTGATAAAAAAAAGGCAATTTTGGGACTGACGTGTTCTAAAACTTGCTTCCTGACTGCAATTTCAATATCTGCCAGGGTTTCCAAGCTATCCGTGTCAGTATTGTTGTACAGGATCTCGCTGGCTCGTTTTAAACAAGCTTCTAGTTCTTCCCGTTCGGCTTTCTTCATAATCAAAGCGTATGAACATCTACCTCTGTATTCTACCAGCCTAAGTAGTTGAGCCTTACAATGGGGTTTAACTTCGCGAGCAATACTCGCGAAATTAAACCCCACCCTCTTCTTGTATTTTCCAAAATGGGATGCTCCCACATCTTCAGCAAATTTTTTAGAGACTAGGTTTAACCATTCTGTATTGACTCTGGGGATTAAATACCATAAAGTTTTTCCAGTCTTAGGTTGGACAAATCCATAGACATACAACCATTGATAACGATGTTGAACAATCGCCATTGGTCTTTCTCCTATTTTCGACCATCCCTTTTTTAAGATTGGTTTTAAACCGACTCTGAAGGGGGAACCCTTAACCGTTTATGGTGATGGTTCACAGACCCGCAGTTTCTGCTATGTCTCCGACTTAGTAGAAGGACTAATGCGACTTATGAATAATGACCATACCGGACCGATTAATCTCGGAAATCCTGGAGAATACACTATATTAGAACTCGCTCAGGCAATTCAGAAAATGGTGAATCCTGATACAGAAATTATCTTTAAGCCTCTACCTCAGGATGACCCCCGACGTCGTCAACCAGACATTAGTAAAGCTAAAACTTTACTAGGTTGGGAACCTACTATTCCTTTGTCAGAAGGGTTAGATTTGACAGTATCCGATTTCCGTAAGCGTTTAACTGCTCAAGAGTAAAACAATCAGATTTAATTAAATCAATCAACCTCGGGTCAGGGGGCCAATACTATCTTTGGCTCCAACCGTGAGACTTCCCTAACCTTTACTAACCATTGAAGTTTATATTAATTGAGGCATAGGTCCATGCGCGTTTGTGTGATTGGTACAGGATATGTGGGCTTAGTAACTGGCGCTTGCTTAGCCCATATCGGTCATAATGTAATCTGTGTAGACAACAACGAAGAAAAAGTTAAGCTGATGAAATCTGGACAGTCTCCCATCTATGAACCGGGACTGTCGGAAATAATGCAAGAGTCAGCTAATGCAGGTAGAATTGAGTTTACCACAGATTTGGCGGCTGGGGTAGAGCATGGGGAAATTTTATTCATTGCAGTGGGAACTCCCCCCCTACCTACCGGAGAAAGTGACACTCGTTATGTGGAAGCGGTTGCCAGAGGGATTGGCTCCCATCTCAAGGATGGTTACAAAGTAATTGTTAACAAATCAACGGTACCCATTGGTTCTGGAGATTGGGTACGCATGATTGTCCTAGATGGGGTAGCTGAACGCCAGAAATCTTTGGTAACTGCAGGAGGGCAAGCTGAAACTGAAGCAGCAGAAGACATTACAGCGGATTTTGATGTGGTCAGTAATCCAGAGTTTCTCCGAGAAGGGTCAGCAGTTTACGATACCTTTAATCCAGACCGTATTGTCCTAGGAGGCAATAGCGAACAAGCGATCGCAATGATGAAGGAACTGTATCAACCAATTGTCGAACGTCAGTTTGCCGAAGACAAATCCCTTCCCCCAGTTTCTGTACTAGCTACAGACCTCAGCTCAGCTGAAATGATTAAATATGCGGCTAATGCCTTTTTGGCTACTAAAATTAGCTTTATTAATGAAATTGCCAATATTTGCGATCGCGTCGGTGCTGATGTTACCCAAGTTGCTCAAGGAATTGGTTTAGATTCCCGCATTGGCAACAAGTTTTTACAAGCAGGAATTGGCTGGGGTGGTTCTTGCTTCCCCAAAGATGTCTTAGCACTACTCCATACCGCTGAAGATTACGGTTATGAAGCAGATTTGCTTAAAGCCACTGTCAGTGTCAACAAACGCCAACGTCTACTTGCGGTTGAAAAACTCCAGAAAGAGCTGAAAATCCTCAAAGGTAAAACAGTGGGCCTGTTGGGTTTGACCTTTAAGCCCAATACTGATGATATGCGGGATGCTCCTGCTCTAAATCTGGTGGAAGAACTAAACCGACTCGGAGCCAAGGTCAAAGCCTATGACCCAATTATTTCCCAAACTNTTAACAAGCTAAAATACTATCGCCGTGTTTTTAGCCGTTTTGATAAAACTGACGAATGTTATCTGGGTTTTGCAGAGTTCGCCTCTGCTCTCATCTGGTTACGTTAGCTATGTCAACAGAACCTAGTAATTTAGTGGTGCGCCGGGGTTTACCCGAACAGATTATCCCATCTTTAGCAAAAGAACTAGGAATCTCAGCAGTTTACTATCACCGGGAAGTCACCTCAGAAGAGTTAGCCGTCGAATCCGCACTCAAAAAGGCGCTTGCTCAAATTGGCGTAAAAGTCAAGTCGTTTTGGGGCACTACCCTATTCCACATCGATGAATTGCCCTTTGGTATTCCCCACATTCCCGAAGTATTTACCCAATTTCGCAAGCAGGTGGAGAAATCTTCCACAGTTTATCCCACCTTCCCCACTCCCAAAACTCTACCACCCTTACCTAAAGTAGATGTTGGTGAACTGCCTCAGTTAGCTGACTTGGGACTTGAGCCACCAGTCCCTGATCAACGGGCAGTGTTAAAGTTCAAAGGTGGGGAAGCAGCTGGACTAGCCAGAGTAGATGACTATTTCTGGGAAAAAGACTGTCTTAAGCGTTACAAACAAACCCGAAATGGCATGTTGGGAGCAGATTACTCCTCCAAATTCTCCCCCTGGCTAGCTTTGGGTTGTCTATCGCCTCGTTATATCTATCAACAGGTTCAGGAGTACGAAACACAACGGGTTAAAAACGACTCCACCTATTGGTTAGCTTCCTCCGCGAGAAGCCCCACAACGAACATGCGCAGCATGAGTGTGGGATGAATCGCGGACAGGATCTATTGGATCTGGGAAGCGAGCTATTAAACTTCTGATCAGCTCGGACTGGGTCATTCCACGTCTATTCGCTTCTTGTTCCAATTGCCTTCTTTCAAACTCAGTAACTCTAATTGTCAATTTTTTATTTTTTATTTTCACTTGCCATTTGGCCGTACTTATGTTAATATTATTATAGGTCGATAAAGCTAAATAGCAAGTCAAATGAGAATAGCTTATCAGTACCGACTAAAACCTACAAAACAGCAAAAGGCCAAGATAGATCACTGGCTTTCAATGTTGTGCGCTCAATATAACTATCTGTTAGCTGATCGGTTTCGCTGGTACGATCATAATCGCTGTTCCATTAACGCTTGCCCCCTTGTTTGCCATCTTCCCGAATTAAGAGATAACCCGAACTACTATAGCCAAAAGAAAACTTTACCCAACCTCAAAAAAACTCATCCTTGGTACAAGGATATACATTCACAGGTGCTTCAGGATGTCGTTAAACGGGTAAAACTAGCTTTCGACCGATTTGTCAAAGGAGATAAAAATGGGAACAGGAGCGGTAGACCCAGATTCAAAAAACAACACCGCTACCGCACCTTTACTTATCCCCAGATCAAAGAGGGATGCTTAGAGGGCGACCTAATCGACTTACCTAAGATAGGAAAAGTCAGAATTGTTTTACATCGTCCTGTTCCTGATGGATTTAAACTAAAAACAGCTTCAATTACCATAAAGTGTGACGGGTATTATCTGGTTTTGTCTCTAGAGGATAAAACTGTTACCGAAGTTAAACCTAACATTAATCCTGATTCAATAGTCGGTATCGATGTTGGTCTTAAGGAGTTCTTGACTACTTCCGAAGGAGAAACTATTGGGATTCCACAATATTACCGAAAGTCTCAAAAAAGACTGAGGGTTATACAGAAAAGGGTATCTCGGAGGAAAAAAGGAAGCAAAAATAGACTCAAAGCGATTAAACAGCTTGGCAGGCAGCATAAAAAAGTAGCAGACAAACGGAAAGACTTCCACTTTAAGACCGCTAATTATTTGCTGTCAAAATATGATATAATAGCTCACGAAAAACTGAACGTAAAGGGACTGGCTAAATCCCGATTAGCTAAATCTGTGTTAGATGCTGGGTGGTCAAGCTTTCTGACAATTCTGACAAACAAAGCCGAAAATGCTGGTTTGTTGGCGGTTCCAGTAAGCGCCCATAATACTTCACAGAATTGCTCCAATTGTGGAAAGAAAGTTCCTAAAAAGCTGCATGTCCGGTGGCACGATTGCCCTCACTGCGGTTGTAGTTTGGACAGAGATCATAATGCAGCAATAAACATAAAAAATAGAGCGGAAGGGCAGTCCGTTCTTAAAGCCCAGCGCCTCCTAAGGGATACCCGGATTGGCTGGGAAGCCTACACTGAACCTGAAAGGTCAGTGTAGGAGCTGTCACTCTTTGAGTTACTGTGGCGCGACTATTTCCGATTTATCTGTGCCAAGCATGGTAATCGAGTATTTCGCCAATCTGGATTACAAGGAGTAAGCATACCATGGAAGGTGGACTGGAAGAGATTTGACCTGTGGACTGAGGGAATGACTGGTTTTCCCCTAGTGGATGCCAATATGCGGGAATTAAAAGCCACAGGCTTTATGTCCAATCGGGGTAGACAAAATGTTGCCAGTTTCCTGACCAAGAATCTGGGGATAAACTGGCAGATGGGAGCGGAGTGGTTTGAGTCGCTGTTGATTGATTATGATGTGTGTAGCAATTGGGGCAACTGGAACTACACAGCTGGGGTAGGCAATGATGCTCGGGGTTTTCGCTATTTTAATATTCAGAAACAATCCAAAGATTATGATCCCCAGGGACAATACGTAAAACATTGGCTACCAGAACTTACTTCTGTCCCTGCCAAGAAAGTCCATCAACCCTGGACATTATCATCGGATGAGCAAAAGCGCTATGGGCTAAGAATAGGGGTAGACTATCCTCAGCCTGTAGTGGATTTGTGGAAGTCAGTCCAACAAAATGAGAAGGTCTACAATGCTGCTCTTAGCCGTCGGTCTTAGGCGTTGGTACAGCATTCTATGGGCTTTTCTTTTCGATGAAGTATTTCCAGTTGAGTGTTGACAGTCAACAGTTAACCTTCAACACTCAATTAGTCAGCCATCAATTAGGCAGCCATCAATTTTTCCCTTTCCCTGTTGATGTTGATCAAAACACAGATAGACAGGATTATATCCTTGAACTTCCCCAACCTAAGAGGATGGGGATTCCCAGGCACAACCAAATAGATTGTTATCTCCTAGGGCGTAACTTTCCCCTGCACCGGGGGTAGCTGAGTAAGGTCAATTCCCAGTTTTTTAAGACCTTTCTCTTTTATCTTAACACTATTTGAAAGGGAAAAGAATACCCCATAGTATTAGTTTGGGGTATTCTTTTCCCTCTCAAACTCTCCCTTTTGATAAAACTGTGCCATCTATCTGTGTTTAGCAATCCTGGTTGGATTCCTTTTTTCCCGTACTCAGTTCTCAGGTCACGGCAGTGGTAACTTAAGGGCAGGGTGAGATTCTGAAGGACGAATTCGGTATTTAACCAGATTGGCGAGATCTTGTAGTTGACCAATGGCTTCAGCACCTTCCAACTTCATCAGTTCTCGGTCATCGCGCATTTCAGTCCAAGTGATCCCGTAATCTGAAACCAAAAATCGAATCAGGTGATTGTCCCCCAAGCTAACCATAAACGATGCGCTATTCATCTGACCACCACAGGTGTAGCAGGACGCTAAATAGCCTTGGTTTTCTAGTACAATTGCCAACGCCTGGAGATTCATTACTAAATCTCTGACAAATTGACGGTGCTCCTCTGCAAGTCGTATAAACACGTCTGTTCTCCAAACACCACTCCTAGATTTTAGAGCTTATATTCTTTCTTAAAAATTTAATCTTCATCTTTCAAGATAAATCAGGATAAAATTGGGGGATTTTTTCTAAAAAATAGACTCTTGTAAATCTTTTCCTTAATCTCTTGCCTTGTTCTATCCCAAAATAAACCTGTCGGTCAAGGCAAATTGGCTCCCTTGTCACAATTTTCATGAGTCAAGGGATATACATTAGTAGTTTCTATATGTTTATCGAAATTCTTTAACTAACCTAACTACCGGTTGAAGTGCAACCGATAGTTACGTTTGATTAGCGAGCCTTAGATGTTAATTTACTTGCCACCAACCAAATCCAGGTCCTATAAATCTAACCGTTAGCCAGAAGACAATCATAAACACAATACCAGCCCAAGCTCCCCTAGTGGTCCATTTAACAAACTGCTCACCCTGACTTTTAGTTATCGGGAGCCATGGAAATATGTTGGCTTCTTTCCCGTAGTCTTCTCCCAGTGCTGCTTTACGGCGTTTTGCTTCACCCATAATCGTTTTTAATCACTCAGTGATAATCATAACCTATGCATTGAACAATGGTGGGCGTGAGCAGAGATGGTGTATAATTTCTTAACTTTAGGGGATGATCAGCATTGGCAACCTCAATAAATTTACTAAGTCGCCAACAGTATCATCACGGCTGCCCTTATCCCCCCGAAGATCGGGGGGCAGGTAAAAGGCAAAGGGATTAGGATAATTTCTTCACCGTTTTATCAGTGTGGTGCCACCTTTTACCTTTTACCTTCAAATTACCTTCAAACCTGTACCTCTTCCAGCATCAATTTAGAACGCTTGAGTTCTTCTGAAAGGGGAACAGGGTAATGACCTGTGAAACACGCAGAGCAGAAACTCTTGGAGTCTTTCCTTGTGGCTAGCATCATGCCCTCCCAACTCAGATAAGCGAGGGAATCCACACCAATATAATTGGCTATTTCTGCCACTGACTTGGTGGCGGCAATCAGTTGCTGTTGGTTATCCGTGTCTATTCCAAAGAAGCAAGGATGAGTGACTGGGGGCGAGGAGACTCGCATATGTATCTCAGCCACACCTGCATTACGCAAAGCTTTGATAAGTTTGCTGCTGGTGTTTCCTCGAACAATGGAGTCATCTACTAGTACCAGTCGTTTACCAACTAAGACATCTTTGAGGGGATTAAGTTTCATGCGGATGCCAGTTTCTCGCATACTCTGAGTGGGTTGGATAAAGGTACGACCCACATAGCGATTTTTAATCAGTCCCTCTCCGTAAGGAATACCGGACTCTCGGGAAAAGCCGATAGCTGCAGGGACACCGGAATCGGGTACAGCAATCACCATGTCCGCATCTGGTGTTGACTCTCTTGCCAGCTGACGCCCTAGGCGTAACCGATAGCTAAACACAGTTTCATCATCCATTACGCTATCAGGGCGAGCAAAGTAAATCATCTCAAAGATGCAAACTTTGCGCTCTGGCTTTTGACTCCAGTGGAAGGAAGCAATGCCTTCGTCATTAATCCACACTAATTCTCCCGGTTCCACATCCCGCAGATACTCAGCACCGATAATGTCTAAACCACAGGTTTCTGATGCTAGGACATAGCCCCCAGAATTCTCACCTAAGGTGCCAATCACTAGAGGGCGAATGCCATTGGGGTCACGAACACCCATTATTCCAGCGGGTGTGCCAATCACTAAACTAAACGCTCCTTGGCAAGATTGAAAGGCACTCACTGCTGCTTCCAACCACCCTTTGCCATGGTTAACCTCTGTCGCGATCGCTAGGGCGATTAGTTCTGAATCCGTAGTGGTCATCAAGTTCGAGTTATGCTTTAGTAAATCATCACGTAATTGCATAGTGTTGACCAAGTTACCGTTATGAGCCAAAGCCAAGGGTCCTAAGGGAGTTTCCACTACGGCTGGTTGAGCATTGGCGATGTGGCTAGAGCCAGTGGTAGAGTAACGGTTATGACCAACTGCTATCTGACCAGGTAGCTGAGCCAAAATTTCTTCATTAAAGACCTGGGAGACTAGCCCCATATCCTTGTAGACATGCAGCTGCTTGTCATCAAAGGTAACAATCCCTGATGATTCCTGACCTCGGTGCTGTAGGGCAAATAGACCAAAGTAAGTCAGCTTAGCGACATCTTGCTCTGGTGCATAGATACCAAAGACTCCGCAAGCTTCCTCTGGCTTGTCCAAGTGCTGGGGATAGTCATCCTTGGACTGATCACAATATTGGTCAGAGGAAAGGGATTGGTTGGGCTTCATAACTATTATGGCTTGCTCCTAATTGCGGCATGAAGTCGGTGGAACCTAAATCCTCTGAGGATTGGTTCTGTATATTTAATTAAACTTAATGTTTCCTTAACGATATCACCTATAGGATATTATTGTGCTTCAATGTCGGCAATTGCTGGATATTCCTATGGCGGTTACTGCATTTTGCCCCCCGAAACCAAAGCTAAAACATAGCGCCTGCCTGACTTGGCACTGACGCGCTATAGTTACGAAATCCAAATCCCATTCCGGTTCCCTCAACCCAATACAAGGGGGTAGGACTTGGTGTTTTAAAGCCATTAGACACAAAGCAGTACCAATGGCTCCAGAAGCACCAAGAGTGTGACCAGTGGCTCCTTTGGTAGAACTGATTGCCACCCCTTGGGGAAATAGCTGCTGAATCAGCTGCGCTTCATTCTGGTCATTAAGTTTGGTTCCGGTACCGTGGGTATGGATATAATCAATATCTGTAGGAAATAGGTGGCTGCGGTCTAGACATTGTTTGATAGCTGCGATCGCACTCTGTCGATCTGGGTTAGGTGTACTGACATGATAAGCGTCCGAGGTCAAGCCAAACCCCAGTAATTTTCCATAGATAGGCGCTGCTCGACGATCAGCCAAATCCTCTGACTCCAATACCAATACAGAACCTCCCTCTGCCAACACCAAGCCTTGACGTTGCTTGTCAAAGGGGTAAGCACCAGTTTTTGCTAGAGCCCCCATTTTAGTAAATCCGGCTAGGGTTAGGGGAGTAATTGGTGCTTCTACAGCACCAGCAATGACTCGTTGGCATTGACCGGTTTGAATCAATTCAAATCCTTGAGCGATCGCCCAAATTCCTGTTGCACAAGCTGCCATTGGTGCTAGGACTGGCCCAAAGGAACCAATGTAATGGGCAGCAGCAATAGCTGGTTGATGGGGTAGAGTGTCTAACCAATGCTCTAGAGTTAAGATTTCATTTAAGCTATCGAAGCGGGGATACTCTGGTTCGGTGTCGAGTTTCCCATGACTAGTCATCTGCTCCTGGGCTAGTTGCTCCCAAGCTGCCTGACAGCTACGACTGGAACCAATCACCACACCACAATCCTTTAGAGGGATGGTTAAGTTAGCATCTTCAATAGCATCTGCTACAACCTGGTAGGTCAGCTGTTCAATAGAAGCTGGTGTCTGACCAATCATAGCCAACGGTAGAGGTGATAAATTGGCAAAGGGTCGATACCAGCTAATAGCTGACTCACTGTTTAGCAAATGCTGCCAACTGGGTTTGAGGCGACCTAAAGCAGATACTAATCCAATCCCAGTAACGCATACCTCCACGAATTCGTTTAAAGATCGTTAATCGTTATCTTAAGGTTTCTTCAGGTTTTCGATGCCTTTAGTGACCTTGACTGATTCAATGCGATCGCCTTGCTGAATTTTGTTTACCACATCCATACCTTTAGTGACTTTGCCAAATACAGCATAGTCCCCATCCAAGAAAGGCAGCTCTGCTAGGGCAAAGTAAAACTGTGAAGAGGCTGAGTCTGGCATTTGGGAACGAGCCATGGCCACAGCACCAGGAGTATGAGTCAACTCAGGATCACCAGGAATTCCGGCTGCCTTAAAGGTTTTGCTGTATATGGGTTGCTCTGCCCCCTTCGGCTTAATTTCTAATGGAATGTAGCGAGTTTCCTTCGTTTGTGGATCGATGAACCCCCCTGTGCCCAGACGCTCTACTGGGAATTTTGGGTTTTTCCCTTGGGGATCACCACCTTGGACAACAAATGGTTGAGGTTCCCTTACCACTCGGTGAAACACTAGTCCGTCATAAACACCCTTTTGAACCAGATCCACAAAGTTGCCAGCTGTAATCGGGGCATTGGTGCCATCAACTTCAATAGTAATCGGGGAGCCTTTTACCCTCAGCTCAACAGTAGCTTCTTTGTCTAGTCGCGGTAAATTGCTGAATTGGGGATTGCTGCTGGTCTCAGAAGGAGTAGGGTTGTTTTCGGGAGTTGATGATTCCGTTGAGTTCGACGTTGAGCCACTGCATCCTGCTATTACCAGAGCTAACACTACTAACATCACAGATAGCCAGCGCCGGATATTCTTAATCATGCTTACTATAACTATATCTTTTTTTATTGGCAATTTACAAACCTTCCAGGGGAACTCCTAAGAAACGAGCCAGCTCTGCTCCCTGATTCTCTAATTCCAAAAGGGAGATGGGTTGACCGACACGAGTTAGAGGAACTTCCCGGCGATCCTTAGTGCGCACGTAGAGGACTCGGCGTGGATTTAGACCTTCTTTGATGTCTACTCGAATCGACTGGACATCTTCTGTACGGCAACTGAATTCGACTTCACGGTTTTTACCGGGAAAGCCAGACCGCACTACTCTCACCATACCTGTTTCTTGGTTAAATTCATTGTAGCCTCCGCCGATATCCCAATAAATGGTTAGCCATAGGTAGAGAGATAGCAACAGTGCAGCAACACCATAGAACCCCATTGCTACCCCCTGAGGGATAAAAATTAGGTTGGTTGCATCTCCAATCGGGAGTAGATCCATGTTGAGATAACTCGAAAGCCCTGCCAGGAAAAATCCTATACCTCCTATAGATACAGCTCCTGCCACTAAATAGTTGCTCAAACGGCGAGAGCCAAGAACCGATTGTCGAAGTACCAGGTTTTCCAGTTGGTTGGTCGATGCTGCCATGAGAAGATGTGGTTGCCTCTAAGAAATCTGACTTGACAATAGTGCTGAGTCCGAGAGTATATCAGTTGATTTATGGATACTCCAGGGAGCTCATCTAGAACTTGTATCACATTTTTGACCAAGACAGGGAAATTATGTAACTTTTGACACCAAATCTAAAAAAAATCTGAGGAGTATGTGTAATTTTGTAAAATTTTTGGTATTTATTATTATTGTATGTAACGTTTGTAACCCCAGTCTCCTTATGGGAGAATCAAGTCAAGCGTTAAACTGTGTGATAGTTTAAGAAACATTAAGTCACCACAGCCTAACCTGATAGCCTGTGGCATCCCGTTAAAAGACAATCCTGTAAGAGTTCAGTGACTCTTGCCTCACTGAACTCTAAGGGAAATCCACCTCTAGAAGGGTGGGAGTGTCGCTAAAAAGACGTAAAAACGTCCCAATTTTGAATCCTTGCAAATCGTTATATGTATGAGGATTTGAATCTATGACAGTAGCAGTAGGACGCGCCCCCAGCACCAGAGGATGGTTTGATATCCTCGATGACTGGCTCAAGCGCGATCGCTTTGTATTCGTCGGCTGGTCCGGCATTCTGTTGTTCCCCTGTGCCTACATGGCTTTAGGGGGCTGGCTGACTGGCACCACCTTTGTAACCTCTTGGTACACCCACGGCTTAGCCTCTTCTTACCTAGAAGGTTGTAACTTCCTGACCGTAGCAGTATCCTCTCCTCCTAACAGTCTGGGACACTCCCTGCTGCTGTTGTGGGGACCAGAAGCTCAAGGAGATTTGACTCGCTGGTTCCAACTAGGAGGGTTGTGGAGCTTCGTGGCATTCCACGGAGCATTTGGTCTGATTGGGTTCATGCTGCGGCAATTTGAAATTGCGCGTCTAGTAGGCATCAGACCCTACAACGCGATCGCATTCAGTGCGCCGATTGCAGTATTTGTCAGCGTGTTCCTGATGTACCCATTGGGACAGTCGAGCTGGTTCTTTGCTCCTAGCTTCGGAGTAGCAGGTATCTTCCGTTTCATCCTGTTCCTGCAAGGCTTCCACAACTGGACACTGAATCCCTTCCACATGATGGGGGTAGCCGGGGTACTCGGTGGTGCTCTGCTGTGTGCCATTCATGGGGCAACGGTAGAAAATACTCTGTTCCAGGATGGTGACAAAGCCAATACCTTCCGGGCGTTCAACCCCACCCAAGCGGAAGAGACCTACTCAATGGTCACCGCTAACCGCTTCTGGTCTCAAATCTTCGGAATTGCTTTCTCCAACAAGCGCTGGTTACACTTCTTCATGTTGTTTGTGCCAGTAACAGGCTTGTGGATGAGTGCAGTAGGAATTGTAGGTTTAGCATTGAACCTGCGAGCCTATGACTTCGTGTCCCAGGAAATCCGGGCAGCAGAAGATCCAGAATTTGAAACGTTCTATACCAAGAACATTTTGCTAAATGAGGGTCTGCGGGCTTGGATGGCTCCAGCAGACCAACCTCACCAAAACTTTGAGTTCCCTGAGGAGGTACTACCGCGTGGTAACGCTCTCTAATAATATTGGTATGGTTGCGGGCAATCGCGACCAAGAATCTTCCGGTTTCGCCTGGTGGTCTGGTAATGCCCGTCTGATCAACCTCTCCGGTAAGTTGCTGGGAGCTCATGTTTCCCATGCTGGCCTGATCGTTTTCTGGGCTGGCGCAATGACCCTATTTGAGGTTGCTCACTACATTCCCGAAAAGCCTGTGTTCGAGCAGGGATTGATTCTAATCCCTCACATGGCTACTTTAGGTTGGGGTGTTGGTCCTGGTGGCGAAATTGTTGACACTTTCCCCTACTTTGTTATTGGTGTCCTACACCTGATTTCTTCTGCCGTATTGGGCTTTGGCGGTATTTATCACGCCGTTCGTGGTCCTGAAGCCTTAGAAAGTTATTCTAACTTCTTTGGTTACGACTGGAAGGATAAGAACAAGATGACTAGTATCATCGGGTTCCACCTGATCATCTTAGGATTGGGTGCCTTCTTGCTGGTGATCAAGGCTATGTTCGTCGGCGGTGTTTATGACTCTTGGGCACCGGGTGGTGGTGCTGTTCGTTTGATCACTAACCCAACCCTGAACCCTGGTGTGATCTTCGGCTACTTAGTCGATGCTCCCTTCGGTGGTGAAGGTTGGATTATTGGTGTCAACAACATGGAAGACATCATCGGCGGTCATATCTGGATTGGTCTGATCTGCATCTTTGGTGGTGTATTCCACATTCTGACTAAACCCTTCGGCTGGGCTCGTCGTGCCTTTGTCTGGTCTGGAGAAGCTTACCTCTCCTACAGCTTAGGTGCCTTGTCCATGATGGGCTTCATTTGCTCTTGCTACGTGTGGTTCAACAACACCGCTTATCCTAGCGAGTTCTATGGTCCTACCAATGCTGAAGCGTCTCAAGCTCAGTCTTTCGTATTCTTAGCCCGTGACCAACGCCTAGGTGCTAACATTGCGTCTTCCCAAGGGCCTACTGGTCTGGGTAAATACCTGATGCGCTCTCCTACTGGTGAAATCATCTTCGGTGGTGAAACCATGCGCTTCTGGGATTTCCAAGGTCCGTGGTTGGAGCCTCTACGGGGTCCCAATGGTCTGGATGTTAACAAGCTCAGAAATGACATTCAGCCTTGGCAGCTACGTCGTGCTGCTGAGTACATGACCCATGCTCCTAACGGTTCCATCAACTCTGTAGGTGGTATTATTACTGAGGCAAATTCCTTCAACTATGTCAACCCTCGTGCTTGGTTGGCTAGTTTCCACTTTGTGATGGCTTTCTTCTTCCTAGTTGGTCACCTCTGGCACGCTGGTCGTGCACGGGCTGCCGCTGCTGGATTCGAGAAAGGTATTGAGCGTGAAACTGAAGCAGTACTTAGTATGCCTGACCTTGACTAGGTGATTGGATTGAGTGAATAACTCAATACTAAATCAGACTAAGAAAGGCTAATTAATGGCTAATTAATGGCTAACTAATAGCTAAGTGATTTTTACAGCTCCTGTACTCTACAGGAGCTTTTTTTTGGAACAGTCTTGTCCGGAACTTCTGTCTAAGTTGGTCATTGATGTATGCAGGTCATGGGTAAGCTGTGCAGCTCCTTTTTTAACTGACTTGGTACTATAATCTGCTACACTAATCGGAGATCCAACAGTAACTGTGACATCACAACCCCATGTAGGGATAGGCTGGCTATAATTAAGAGAAATCGGTACAATATTGAGACCAATACCAGGGTGAGATGATTCTACCTGCAAGGCAATACGAGCCATACCAGGTTTTAAGGGGTTTACTTCACCATTACGGAAGATATTGCCTTCAGGAAACATTACCAGTGCTTCGCCATTACTCAGGAGTTCCACAGTGTGGCGGATACTGCTAATTCCTCCACGTCCAGTATTTACGGGGAACCCTCCTAGGCGACGGATAAACCAACCCTGTAGGCCATAGATTTCATTGGCTGAGACCATATACCGCAAGTCACGTCCGGTTACGGGTTTACCAACGGCGTAAGGAACCATTAACGCATCCCAACGAGAGCGATGGGTGGGAGCTAAAATAATAGGACCTGTCTTAGGAACGTTCTCTTGCCCTGTTACGGTAAGTTGACCAAAATGAAACGGAATGACAACACGCCGTGCTAAGGGATAGATAATGTTAATTAACCCGTGGCAAATACCAGAATCTACAGACATGGCTTTTATGGGGTTACCGTGATCGTTACCATAATCAGAAGTGCTTTTTAGCGTTGTTGTCATTGGTCAATCCTACTTACTGCAAGTAGAGCTAAACTATGAATGATCAAGGGTTTTTACTAAATCCTTAACCTTCACTTCTACTGTATGTGGTTTCGAACTCAATATTTGACACTCACAGGACACTTCTTGTGGTGTCATGCCCTTGTCTGTTGGCTATCTATAGGAAGGCTATTAATGGTGTGGCTGAAGTTAACTTGCTAAAGTTAATCAGTTTTAGGGGTAAGGGAGCAGGGAGCAGGGAGTAGGGAGTAGGGAAAGAGAGGGAAGTGTTGGAAGTGTTGGTAGATTGGGAGATCGGTAGATCGGGAGATCGGGAGTCAGATCAGCAACTCCATGAAGACTGCGGAGGTATAGCAGAAGTCAGAAGTCAGAAGTCAGAAGTCAGAAGTCAAACTCTTGCGCTTACTTAGGTTTGAGACTTTTGTCATGTCCGCGCCTGCCCTGGCGACTGCTATACAAAGAATTTTTGCCCAGGTTCGACTTCCCTGTTCTTTCTTCCCTGTTCCCTACTCCCTACTCCCTACTCCCTAAAACCCCAAGGGTGTCAGCAACTCACCCAAGGTCGAATTGCTATTGTCTTTTGCGTCGCTCGGTAAACCAAGATTGTAACTGTTCCCGACAAACGGATTCCATAATTCCCGCTATTACTGGCAACCGGTGATTAGAACAAGCACTATCAGGAAGATTAGCAACGGTGCGAATGCTGCCAGTTTTAGGATCGTCCACACCATAAACCAGAAGACCGAGTCGTGCTAAGATAATCGCTCCGGCACACATGGGACAAGGTTCCAAGGTAACGTAGAGAGTGCAGGTATTAAGATGCCAGCTTTGCAGCTGTTGACCAGCAGCACGGAGTGCCAGGATTTCGGCATGAGCAGTGGGGTCTTTGTCCCGCTCTCGACGATTCTCTCCTGTAGCAATTAAGTTACCTTCACTGTCTACAATCACGGCACCCACTGGTACCTCACCCGCTTCACCAGCTTTCTGGGCAATCTCTATGGCAACACTCATCCATTTGCGATGGATGAGATAGGTGGGATCAATCGGGTTAGGTACTTCCATTCTAGGGAGTAGGGAGTAGGGAGTAGGGAGCAGGGAGCAGGGAAAGAGAGGGAGATGGGGAGATGGGGAGATGGGGAGATGGGGAGATAGGGAGATGGGGAGATGGGGAGATGGGGAGATGGGGAGATGGGGAGATGGGGAGATGGGGAGATGGGGAGATGGGGAGATGGGGAGATGGGGAGATGGGGAGATCAGGATTAAGGGTTAATTGTTTATTACTATTTTAAAATTTCAATTATTAATTGAAATCCATAAATATTGGATTTATTGTAACCATTTTATGGTGTATTTTTTGATTAGTAAACTAGATATATCACGAAAACTAATACTACTTAATCATAACACCAAAAACTACTCGAATATCTTTCCTACTATTCCCTGTTGCCTATTCCCTGTTCCCTGTTCCCTGTTCCCTACTCCCGATTCCCGATTCCCGATTCCCGATTCCCCAAAACTAATTATTCCCCGTTCATGTTATAGATCGGTTCATTGTAGCCATCGCCACCAAAAGACCGGATTATAACCACATCAACAGTGCGATCGCATTTACTGCAATCCCTAACTTCGTTAATCATCCACTGGATCGCTTCATCCACATCAGGACCACCACCACCCAAGTCAAAGGCCGGACCATCTAAAGACAGATCAACATTAGGAGATTGACTAATTTGATAGCGCTTGACCGTAGCAGCAGCAGGAAATGCTACCACTCCCAGCATGATCAGGAATACTAAAGTACTAATAACTAAACGTTTCACTATTTTTATCCACCCTGAAAGCTTAACCGTTCAACCTTAACTCTTCTATTCCGATCTTGGACTAAGTTGAAAAGTTAACTGTAAAGGTAGGGAACAGGAAACATCGGAGATCCCCCTAAATCCCCCTTAAAAAAGGGGGACTTTGAGTATGGCTCCCCCCTTTTTTAAGGGGGGCTGGGGGGGATCATAATCTTGCGGAAAACTTTGAAAACACTCCCTAGGGGGGCAAAATCATACCCAGAATCAGCAACGCCCTCTCTTCCCGATTCCCGATTCCCGATTCCCGATTCCCGATTCCCATTAGCTTGCTGCCTGAGTTAGCAAAGACTCCAATTGTCCCTTACCGTCTAAATCATACAACTCATCGCAACCGCCAATGTGTTGGTTATTGATAAAAATTTGGGGTACCGTTCGGCCTCCGTTGGCTCGTTCCGCCATCTGGTTTCTGGCATTGTCGTCCCCATCGATTTTATACTCGGTGTAGTCAACCCCTTTCCACCATAGCAATAGCTTCGCTCGGATACAGAAGGGGCAGGCTTGCCAGGTGTAAATTTCCACGTTGGCTTTCATATGTTCTGGGTTGCGTCCTAGGATGGGATTGAGAAAATCCAGCATTGTTGGGTAATCCTATGTTGTTTAATCCTAGTTCAAGATATACCATACTTACAGGATAGTTTAAATTAAGAAAAAGGAAAGAAATAAGATAACTTTTTGTGTTATTATAAATCAGTATTTAGTTTGATTATTTGTTTTAAAATACTATCTAGCCATGGTTGTAATCCTGTTTACAAAAACCCTATAATAATAATTGCTAAAATACTTGTTTGTAACGCTTTTTCATTCCACTCTATGGCCACCACCGACTGACATCTTGTATCGATTCAACAATTGCAGCCAGAGCTTCCTTGCCTCCCAAAGAGATAATAGTTGAACTTAGATCAACCAACTCTCTTAAGAAGAACTCGCGATCGCGACAAGCCAAGGTGTGAAGAAACTCTTGCCAAAGGGAAACGTCCTCTTGGAGGGAAAAGTTAGGATTTTCGATGAGTATACTGAAGGCTATGGCTCGGTGATACTCAGACTGAATTGCCCGTGCCGTTTCTAGGGCTTCTGGTAGGATTTCCGAGAAATGTCGTGCTAATATACTCACGGCATTGGCTCGCCAAAACTCATCGGTAAGTGCTCGTGCTGCATCTAGGGTTTCTGGTAGGATTTCCGGGAAATGTCGTGCTAGTTCACTCAGGGCATCGGCTCGCCAAAACTCATCGGTAATGGCTCGTGCTGCATCTAGGGCTTCTGGTATAATTTCCGGGAAATGTTGTGCTAGCCTAATCAGGGCTGTGGCTAGAGAAAACTCATCAGTAATAGCCCGCGCGGCATCTAGGGCTTCTGATAAGATTTGAGGCAACTGTGGTGCTAGCCTAATCAGGGCATGGGCTCGGCTCGACTCATCGGTAATGGCTCGTGCCTCTTCTAGGGCTTCTGGTAAAATTTCCGGTAATTTTGGCGCTAGTTCACTCAGGGCATAGGCTCGGTCTCTATCATTGATAATGGCTCGTGCTGCGTCTAGGGCTTCTGGTAAAATTTCCGACAACTGTGCTCCTATTTCATTCAAGGCATTGGCTCGATCTGTGTTATCGGTAATAGCCCGTGCCACTTCTAGGGCTTGTGAGAGTAGTGTTTCCCCCAACTGTGGTGCTAGTTTACTCAGTAATATAGCTCGCTCTTTGTTATCGGTAATGGCCTGTGCCGCTTCTAGGGCTTGTGGGAGCAACATTTCCGGCAACTGTGGTGCTAGTTTACTCAGGCCATGGCCTCGGCTGAACTGACTGGTAATGGCTCGTGTCGCTTTTAGAGCTTCTGGTAAGATTTCCGGAAAATGTGGTGCTAGTTCACTCAAGGCCTCGGCTCGGCTCGACTCATCGGTAGCTTGTGCTGCCTTTATCACTTCTGGTAAAATTTCTGGCAAATGCCGTGCTAATCTACTCAAGGCTCTGGCTCGGTCTGACTGATTGGTAAGTGCCCGTGCCGCTTCCAGAGCTTCTGGTAAAATTTCCGGCAATTGTGGTGCTAGTTCACTTAGGGCATAGCCTCGGTCTCTATCATTGGTAATGGTCCGTGCCGCGTCTAGGGCTTCTGGTAAGATTTCCGGCAACTGTGGTGCTAGTTCACTCAGGGCATAGGCTCGGTCTCTATCATTGGTAATGGCTCGTGCGGCTTCTAGGGCTTCTGGTAAAATTTCGGGCAACTGTGGTGCTAGTCGAATCAGGGCATCGGCTCGGTCTCTATCATTGGTAATGGCTCGTGCGGCTTCTAGGGCTTCTGATAAGATTTCCGGCAATTGTGGTGCTAGTCGAATCAGGGCATAGGCTCGGTCTCTATCATTGGTAATGGCTCGTGCTACTTCTAGGGCTTCTGGTAAAATTTCCGGCAAATATGGTGCTAGTCCACTTAGAGCTCTGGCTTTACTTGACTTATCGGTAATTGCCCGTGCGATTTTGAGGGCTTCTGAG
The DNA here is from genome assembly GCF_010672065.1 of Moorena sp. SIO4A1. Taxonomy (NCBI): domain Bacteria; kingdom Bacillati; phylum Cyanobacteriota; class Cyanophyceae; order Coleofasciculales; family Coleofasciculaceae; genus Moorena; species Moorena sp. SIO4A1. Next base: position 130,109 of record NZ_JAAHHX010000004.1, read on the forward strand.
AGTAATGTTTCCGGTAACTTTGGGGCTAGCTCTTTTAGTGCTTCTGCTCGATTATGAGGATTTTGTATGTGTTGAAGGTAAGCCAAAGCTTGAACTGGAGTCCAGATCTTTTTCTCTACCAGGGCTGCCATCAACTCTCCTGGTATATGCCCTAGCAAACTACTCACAGAAGACACCATCAAGGCATAACGGCACTGCAAACTAATAGAACGAGTTGGTGAAGAGGAAAAAGCCTCTTCTGCTAACTGCCAAGCCTTGGCCACATCCTTAACAAAGCCCCCCAGTTTATCCAGACGTTCACAGGTTTCATACCAACCATTGCGTCCAGCTTCTGTTTCCTCCTGCAGCAGCTGGTGTACTTCCTCTACCCAACCGGCTTTTTCTAAATGCCAGGTCAGATAACTGTGACTATAGCCATCATCCGGTAGGGTGTGCCATAACCCGTTTTGGGTTTTTTGGCGATAGCGCTCTAGGAGTTGACCATGGGCTTGGGGCCAGGTTAATCCCAAACCCGGTAAGCTTCCCTCTCCCCCTGTAGCTGCTTCAGCAGTTAGTAACCGACGGGCCATGTCATGAACTAAGTCATGGAGCTGATAGGTGGGACTGCCATTAGTGGATTTACCAGAGAGCAGTAGAGCCTTAGATTTAAAATACTGTAAGGTTCTTCTTGCTTCTCGTGGACTTACATCCCACAAGGTTGTCCCTAAAGCCGGAGTAATCGAGACATCTTCTGGCAACACACCCAACCAGGCAAATTGCTGAAATTTTTCCGATGGTAGTCGTCGTAAACTGAGATTAAAGGATGCCACTAGGCTATAGTGCTTGCGTCGCTTTTCCTCAACCTCTTGGGCACCTGGTAAATCTAAGGTTTCCAACCGGGCAATTTCCGTTTGTAGGTCAGTCAGTAACTCCTGCCAGGAAATACCATCTGCTATTTGTGCTGCCGCTAACTCCAGGGCTAGGGGTAAGTAGCCCACAGTTGTGGCTAGGGCTTGGGCTTGTTTGCGGTCTGACCCCGTAAGTTTAGAACCCCCATAGTCTTCCAGTAACGCTAAGGCTTGTGAGGGACTCATCACATCTAAATCATAGCGAGTCACTCCCACAATTTGAGCTTCACGAGTTGTCACTAACACCCGGCACTTAGCACCACCAATCCGAAACGGTTGCACATGGTCTGGGTTCCAAGCGTCATCTACCACTAGCAGCGTAGCCTTTTCAAACAGCAAGGTTTGTAAATGTCTAGAAGCAGCATTAGTATTAGTGGGTTTATAGTCATGGTCGCCCAGTGCTTGGATCCAACTACTGAGGAAAGACAGCAAATCTGGCTGCTGACCCAAGGTTGCCCAGAGAATACCATCGCCAAAATGAGTCTGTACCTCTGGATCATGGGCAATAGCAGCAGCCAAGGTAGATTTACCAATACCCCCTAACCCATAAATGGCGCTAACCACCAGAGTTCCGGTCTTAGCTGTCTGCTCTGACAGTAAGGATTGCTTCAGGGATTGGCTTACCTCTGGGCGCTGGATAAAGTAAGGTGGTAAGGGTGGGGCTTGAAAAGGAACCCCTGGCTTACGGCGAAGGGATTGGCACCTTTTGGGAGTAGTAGCAGTTGCTTGTTCTTGCTGTTTGGATTTCTCTGGTCGTTTATTGTTCCACTCTTGCTTAAATATTTCTAGGTTTGTGGCTAGGTCTGGAGCGTAGAGTGTCAGGGTAAAATGCCTTTCTTCTGTTCCTTTTTTCTTGACACGGTTGTCTTCTAAAATTCCTAAGAAGTCTTCCATCCGCTGCAACGCTTCTACCACTTGACGCTTGCTGAGACTACCTGGATAGTTATCGTTCTTGGTGAGTTGGATTAAATATCTGGTCTGAGTTTCAATTACTAGTTCTGGAGGAGTTGAGGTTTTCTCTATCCAACGGAATTTAATATCGGGATTCCCCTGATTAGCTATGTCTTGGGCAAAAGAGACTAATGCTTCAAATAGACGCAGTGCTCTGGCTTTAACTTTAGGACCTAAAGTACGTCTGGGCATGCTATTGGGGGATGGGCAAGGAAAAAAAACTTGAGGGTTAGGGTAGGTTTTCCCACAATTGAAGAAGCTACCCTCAACTAGTTTAGCCTTGATACACGGTGGTTGTAGCTACCCTCAACTAGCTGTTGCTTGTAGACACTACCCCCAGGTCACTATGGATTCAGTTAGGTAATCGAAGCAATACCATGAATGACCTCAAAGAGCAAGTCGTTGATAATCAAGGAGTTGACACCATAGCATTAGTCGAAGAACCACAGCCCCTAATGGAAAATCCTGCACTCTGGCTCAAGGATGGGGACAGTCCAGCAGAAATGATTTTAGCGATCGCAGTGTTAGTGGGAGCATTGACTAGATTGATCCAGGTGGTGGGTCCTTGGTTTAAGAAGCAGGATGGGTGATCCCCCCTAACCCCAAAATTTTGGGTAGTAATGATATCAAAGTCCCCCAGAATTGGGGGATTTAGGGGGCAAACAAGAAATAGGCAGTGTGGGTGATCCCCCCTAACCCCCCTTAATAAGGGGGGAATTTGAAACTAAGGAGGGAAAAGGGTTTCAGTCACTGTTCCCGATTCCCGATTCCCGATTCCCGATTCCCGATCCCGATTCCCGATTCCCGATTCCCGATTCCCGATTCCCGATTCCCGATTCCCCGTTCCCTTCTACGAAATACCACCCTCTGATAGACTTAAGAACTGTAAACAAATAATTAAGAAAATAAGCTCATCTAGCTTTTGGGAGAACGGGCGCTTTGGAAAATACACTAGGTTTAGAAATTATAGAAGTCGTAGAAAAAGCTGCGATCGCATCCGCCAAATGGATGGGTAAAGGGGAAAAAAACACTGCTGACCAAGTGGCTGTAGAAGCCATGCGGGAGCGGATGAACAAGATCTATATGCGGGGTCGGATTGTAATTGGAGAAGGGGAGCGGGATGATGCTCCCATGCTCTACATTGGTGAAGAAGTTGGGATTTGCACCCAAGAGAATGCTGCCGACTTCTGTAACCCAAGTGAGCTGATCGAAATTGATATTGCGGTTGACCCCTGCGAAGGCACCAACCTAGTTGCCTATGGCCAAAACGGTTCAATGGCAGTGCTAGCTATTTCCGAGAAAGGTGGTCTATTTGCTGCTCCTGACTTTTACATGAAGAAGCTGGCAGCACCACCCCAAGCATTGAATCATGTGGATATCAACAAGTCCGCAACGGAAAATCTGCAAATCCTCTCCGATTGTCTAGAGCGCTCCATTGAAGAACTAGTGGTGGTTGTGATGGACCGTTCCCGTCACAAGGACTTGATCCAGGAAATCCGGGGAGCTGGTGCTCGGGTGCGACTGATTAGTGACGGTGACGTTTCCGCCGCCATCTCCTGTGCCTTTTCTGGTACCAATATCCATGCCTTGATGGGAATCGGTGCTGCACCGGAAGGGGTAATCTCAGCAGCAGCAATGCGTGCCTTAGGGGGACACTTCCAAGGTCAGCTGATCTACGATCCTGCCATCGTGAAAACTGGTTTGATTGGGGAGAGCAAGGAAAGCAACATTGCCCGGCTCAACGAAATGGGCATTACCGATCCCGATAAGGTTTACAATGCTCAGGAACTAGCCTCTGGTGAGACCGTACTGTTTGCTGCTTGTGGTATCACCCCAGGAACCCTGATGGAAGGGGTTCGGTTCTTCCAAGGTGGAGCACGGACTCAAAGCCTAGTTATTTCCAGTCAGTCCAAGACCGCTCGATTTGTGGACACCGTCCATATGTTTGAACAGCCCAAGTATATCCAATTGAGCTAACTCTTAGGAAGAGGGTTGTAACCTTGTAGGTAAGCTATCAGCTATCAGCTATCAGCCGTCAGCCGTCAGCTGAATCCTTACCCCTGTAGCGCGTAGCCACAAGACCAGTTGAAGCGTGAAGGAAGGTTGAACAAATTAGTTTAACCCTTCCTTCAATTTCGTTGTAGGAAACATTTGGGCGTTGCTGATTATGGGTATGGTTTCGCCCCCCTAGCCCCCCAATTTTGGGGGGAATAAGACCTTCAAAGTCCCCCAAAGTTGGGGGATTTAGGGGGCTTTAACATGCACCAGATGATTGCGCATTCATTCCTTAATTCAGCAACGCCAACATTTGTACCGCGAAACCGATAAAGAATTACTAATATAACGGTTTTCAAACTAATAAAGTACACAATATTTTTTCCCTGTTCCCTATTCCCTATTCCCTATTCCCTACTCCTATCAAAACATTCCCATCAAAACCATGAACATTGCCGTAGTAGGTCTGAGCCACAAGACAGCACCGGTTGAAGTCAGAGAAAAACTGAGCATTCCAGAAGCCCAGTTAGAGACTGTGATGCCCCACTTATGTAGCTATCCTCATATAGAAGAGGTAGCGATACTGAGTACTTGTAATCGGTTGGAAGTTTATATAGTCACCACCGAAACTGATGCAGGAATTCGAGAATTGTGCCAGTTTCTGACAGAAAAAGCTGGCATTCCTCTAGCCAAGTTGCGCCCCCACCTATTTATTCTGTTGTATCAAGATGCAGTCATGCACTTAATGCGGGTTGCTGGAGGTCTAGATAGCCTAGTGTTAGGAGAAGGGCAAATTCTAGCTCAGGTCAAAACCACCCACAAACTTGGTCAGCAACACAAGGGAATCGGACGTCTACTGAATCGATTGTTTAAACAAGCAATTACAGCCGGTAAGCGAGTTCGCACGGAAACCAGTATTGGAACAGGGGCGGTCTCCATTAGCTCAGCAGCGGTAGAGTTAGCTCAGCAGAAGGTAGAGACCCTTTATGGCACCTCTTTGACCCCCTATAAAATAGCAATTATCGGTGCTGGCAAGATGTCGCGCTTGCTGGTGAAACATCTGCTGGCCAAAGGTGCCGTAGATATCTCAATTCTGAATCGTTCCACCAAACGGGCTGAAGAGTTAGCAAAAGCGTTTCCCAAAGCGGATCTAAAACTGGATTCGTTGTCAGATATGATGACAGTGGTTGCTCAGTCAGATATCGTATTTACTAGCACCGGTGCCACCGAACCACTGCTGACTCGGTCGAATTTAGAAGGAGTGTTGCAGACTAGCCAATCATTAATGCTAATTGATATTTCTGTGCCTCGTAATGTGGCAGCGGATGTTGATGAGCTAGAGACTGTCCACTCCTTCAACGTGGATGACTTAAAAGCAGTGGTAGCACAGAATCAGGAAAGCCGTCGTAAGATGGCCATGGAAGCAGAAGAACTCTTATACGAAGAAGTGGAAGCCTTTGACATCTGGTGGCGTTCCCTAGAAACCGTTTCTACCATTAGTAGCTTGCGCAGCAAGGTCGAAACCATCCGTGAGCAAGAGCTAGAGAAAGCTCTATCCCGTCTTGGGTCAGAATTTGCCGAAAAACATCAAGAAGTGATCGAAGCCTTAACCAGAGGGATTGTTAACAAAATCCTTCATGACCCGATGGTGCAATTACGAGCACAGCAAGATATTGAAACCCGACGCCTGGCGATGGAATCGTTACAAATGCTGTTTAATTTGGATACTGGCAAGCAAGCAATTTAGCAGCTTGTAGCTTGTAGGGTGGGCAAAAACAGTTTGGTTCAAATCAGTATTATAGATCACAGCACTTTGCCCACCCTACTGGCATGGGTATGTTTTTGAAACTTGTAGGGTGGGCAAAAACAGTTTGGTTCAAATCAGTATTATAGATCACAGCACTTTGCCCACCCTACTGGCATGGGTATGTTTTTGAAACTTGTAGTATGTTTTTGAAGCTTGTAGGGTGGGCAAAAACAGTTTGGTTCAAATCAGTATTATAGATCACAGCACTTTGCCCACCCTACTGGCATGGGTATGTTTTTGAAACTTGTAGGGTGGGCAAAAACAGTTTGGTTCAAATCA